>CACZUK010000007.1 GCA_902784305.1 Oscillospiraceae bacterium
GGTAACGCCTGAGCCACGACAGCAGGGTGATGATGATACTTCCGCTAAAAACGGCGGCTTGGTTGCGCTTGAGCACATGGGACAGATGCAGCGAATCTGCCCCTGCTATGAAATCTGTGTTACCGCAGAGGCTTGAGGTATGCCCTGGGTGGGGCGTGAAGATAATACACCGAGAATAACCGAAACTATCTGTTAATCTATGATTGACAGTGAACGATATGCAGACGAGCCGGAGGGCACGTTCTTCTGGTTCGTCTGTATCTGTTTGCTGTGAATCCAACTGTTTCAAGGTGCTCTGACCACTGTACGGCACCTTTTTACATATTTACATAAAAACGTCAGAAAGGAGGCCGCACACTTGAAAACAGATATTCGCACCGTTGACCGGGACGAGCTGGTAGACATCAGCACTGTCCGCATTGACCCTTCGCTGCCCCAGGAGCAGCGAATCAAAGACTACATCCGTCAGGTCAAGAATCCGTATTGCTACCTCGACAACGGCGTTGTCGTGCATATCAGCTTTGCTGACACGGATGCAACGCTGGAGGATCAGCTTCTCTCCTACCTCAAGCGAATGACTTAGGTCAGAGAAACACTGTTAACTTTTGTCTTGACAGACGGAGACGCTCTGTGCTACTATGGCTATGGTCAATGAAACGCTGGCCCGGTCAGCCAGCAACAGAGCCACACTCCGAACAATTCCTGTGATTCTATCAGGAGGTTCAAACGAGTATGGCAAACCTTACCACCTACCGTGTGTTCGCTTATCTGCGCCTGTCCAAAGAGGACGGGGACAAAGTGGAGAGCGACAGCATTTCCAACCAGCGCAAGCTGATTTCCAGCTTTCTGGAAAAACGTCCAGAGTTTAAGCTGGAGGATGAGTTCATCGACGACGGTTATTCGGGCACCAGTTTTCGGCGTCCGAGTATGCAGCGGATGCTCAAACGCCTGGAAAATGGCGAAGCAAACTGTGTAATTGTCAAGGATATGTCCCGCTTTGGCCGGGAATACATCCAGTCGGGACTCTACATCCAGCGTATCTTCCCTGAAATGGGAGTGCGCTTCATCGCAATCAACGACGGCTACGATTCCATCGACAAAAAGCAGTCGGATGATTTGTTGATACCCATCAAAAACTTAATGAATGACTCCTATTGCCGTGAGTTATCCAACAAACTGCGCAAGCAGTTTCAGATTCAGCGCAGCAATGGTGAGTTTATTGGTGCCTTTGCAGCGTATGGCTACGCAAAATCGCCGGATGACAAGCACAAGCTGGTCGTGGACGATTACGCAGCCGAAGTTGTCAAGGGCATTTTTTATGCCAAATTGCAGGGAAAACCCATGCAGAGAATAGCCGATGAGCTGAATCACAGGCAGATTCTCTCTCCCGCTGACTATAAGCGGAGTTTAGGGCTGAACTATCGCTCCGGTTTCAGCACCGGCGATGCAAGCCGCTGGGACGCCAACACCGTCCGCCGCATCCTGCAAAATCGTCTGTACATCGGTGATTTGGAGCAGGGCAAGCGCTTCAAGCCCAACTACAAATCCAATGTGGTGCTGACCCGGCCCCCGGAAGAGTGGGCCGTCACCCATGACAGCCACGAGCCAATCATCGACCGCTTTACCTTCGATGCTGTCCAGCGTGACCTGCTCACAGATACAAGGTGCTGTGAGGAAACCAATCTGGCAGCGCCCCTCAGTGGTCTGGTGTACTGCGCCGACTGCGGCATGAGCATGATTCAAAAGCGGGTAAAACGGGGTGAAAAGTTTTTCTATTACTACGTTTGCAGCGGGCATAAGAGAAAGCAATGCTCCACCACTCACTGCATTTCCCTTCCTCTGCTGGAGAACAGCGTCCTCCACTCCATCAATTCCTTTGTGAGCAGCGTGCTGGCCATCAAGGATTTTGTAGAGAAAACGGACGCTGAACGCCTGATGCAAGTGCGCCTGGCCAGAGTAGACACGCTCATCTCCCGCAAGGAGGAGGAAATCGAGCAGGACAAGGAACTGCGTTTCCAGCTCTTTGAGCTGAAAGCAGACGGCATCCTGAAGCGTGACGAGTATGTTGAGATGAAGGACGCCATCTCCGACAGGATTGAAAAGCGGCAAGCTGACCTGACGGCGCTGAATTATGAACGCCGGGAACTTCTGGTGCAGGGCAGTTCCGGCCAGGAATGGCTGCGTAGGTTTAGCCAGCACTGTTGTTTTGACAAGCTGAACCGGGAGACAGCAATCACCTTCCTCCAGCAGGTCAGAGTTTATCAGGACAAGCGTATTGAAGTCGAATTTGCCTGCCAGGACGAATATCTCACCTGGAAAGCGCTGATGAGTGAAATGCAGAAGGAGGTAGGGTGATATGGCAAGGAAAAGCAGGAAGGCAGCCCCAACAGCGGCAGAAGTCCCTGTAAACGGTGCCGCACAGTTTCAGGTCGGTATCTACACCCGTCTTTCCGTTGAGTCTACGCACAACAGAGAGTCTGATTCCCTGCTTCATCAGCGGGAGCTGTGCCTGGATTATCTCAAGGACAAGCCGGACATGGCCCTCGTTGACACCTACATGGACGATGGCTTCACCGGAACCAACTTTGAGCGGGTGGAGTTCCAGCGTATGCTTGGCGACATCCAGTCAAAGAGAATCAACTGTGTGTTGGTCAAAGACCTGTCCCGCTTCGGCAGAAACTATCTCGAGGTTGACCAGTACCTGAACATCCGGTTCCCGGAGTGGAAGGTGCGCTTTATCGCTGTCCTCGACCACTTCGATACTGCTGTCCCCGACAAGGAGGGACATCTGATTGTCCCCTTCCGCAACATCCTGAATGAGTATTATTCGAGAGATTTCTCAATGAAGGTCAGGTCAGCAATCCGGGCCAAAATGAAGAACGGAACCTTTGTGGGCAACTTCGTAAACATTCCCTATGGCTATGTGCGGGATGGAGAGAATCACACCTATCAGATTAACCCGGAAACAGCTCCGGTGTTGCAGCGTATCTTCCAGATGCGCTTGAATGGTCACTCCTATTACCGTATTGCAACGACGTTGAATGATGAGGGGATTCCGTCTCCCTTCCGGTATCTCTACCTGAAGGGATGTTCAAACACTGACCGATACAGAACGGCAATATGGACTTACAGCTCCGTCAGGCAAATCCTAAACAATCGGGCTTACCTCGGCGTTCGGATACACCACAAGACAGAGAGCGGGCTGCGAGGTGCCAATCGGCGTTTTGTCGCCAGAGATCAGCAGATATGGATTGAGCAGGCCCATGAACCGCTGGTGTCACAGGAGGATTTTGATGCGGTTCAAAAGCTCAATCAGGAGTCAGCAAGAAGGCAGCGCAGCTTGAAAACGACAGCTCCGGACTGTGACTTTCGTCCCGGTTTAGGTGGTCGCACGTTCTGCGGCGACTGCGGGAGTACCATATACTATCTACCCTCAAAGATGGCAGGGAACAGAACTATTCTTTATACCAGATGCAGTCGTTTCCTGAAGTATGCGAAAGCCTGCACCATCCACTCCATTCAGGTTCCAAAGCTTGTGGAGGTCATTGACCACGCTCTGAGGCAGCAGATGTCCCTTTCCTCTGCTGTTGAAGATGCCTTGAAAAAAATGTCGTCCTCTGAGGAAGGGAAACAGACCCGGCTCAATCAAAAAAAGCGTAGTTTGCTTGTCCGCAAGAACAATATCAACGAGCGAAAGAATCAACTCCTGAAGGACTATATGTCCCATATTCTGAACCGAGAGGAGTTTTTTCTCCTCAAGGAGCAGTATGAAGCGCAATCTTCCCAGCTTGAAAAGGAGCTGGCAGATGTACAGCAGGAAATCTCTGAGATGCAGTCATTGGCAGAAAACGCCAGGGACTGGCTCAGGACCATTCATGAGTATGAGCAGCGCCAGAGCATCACGAATGAACTGATTCAGGATTTGGTTGAACGAGTTGACCTGTATCAGAAAGGAAAGAGTGTGGAAGTGAAGCTCACTTTTCGGTTTCAGAACACCTTTCAGCAGATTATAGGGGAGGCAGAGAGCCATGATTGACACAAGAAAAAACATCAAGTATATGCGCCTCTCGCTGGAAGATGATGAGGTGGACGGCGTTCTTCAGGACGAGAGCAACAGCATCACCAGCCAGCGCCACATCCTAAATCAGTACATTGCAGGTCATCCGGAGCTGGGCACCGATTTTGAGGAAATCATTGACGATGGTTTTACCGGAACCACCTTCCAACGTCCCGGAATGGAGAAGCTGATTCGACTGGTGGAGGCCGGAGAGGTAAACATGATTATCGTCAAAGACCTGTCCCGCTTTGGGCGCAACTATCTGGAGGCAGGATACTACATTGAACTGGTCTTTCCTGCTTATCAGGTGAGGCTGATTGCTGTCACAGATTTCTATGATACCGCTCAACAGGATTGCTCTGGAGGCGATATTGGGCTGGCGCTGAACAACATCAAAAACGAGCTGTTCAGCAGAGACATCTCCGCGAAGGTGAAATCCACGCTGGATATTCAGCGGCGAAATGGCCAATATGCAGGGCGTGTTCCTTACGGCTACCTCACCGGGCCGACCAAACATGACATCATTGTTGATCCAGAGGCCGCAGCGGTGGTGAAGAGAATCTTCCATATGGCCACTGAAGAGCATATGAAAACTTCGGAGATTGCGCGGAAACTCAATTCCGAAGGGGTTCCTTCTCCGTCCATGTACAAAGCCGAAAAAAGGAACTATAAAGGTAAGGTACAGCCCTTCTGGACAAAAGACAATGTTTATCGTACACTTATCAGAAGAATCTACACAGGCAGCTTTGAAATGTATCAGCAGCACCTCAAAGGTGTCGGTTCCAAGCTATCTTCAGGGATACCAAGAGATAAGCGGATTGTGATCCCCAATACACATGAAGCAATTATCACTGAGTCCATTTACGAAGCTGCTCAAAAGATTATCAGACATCAGACTCCCAAGCGGAGAAGGAAAGCTGTTCCACCACCGCCTGAGCATGTTCTGGCAAGGTATCTGAAATGCGGATGCTGCGGCTGCAAGCTGTTTCAGACACATTCCGGCGAACCGAACTATGAGTGTCACAACGCCCGATGGCGGACAGATGGAGAGTGCTGGCAGGTCAACTGCGATGCCGCTGCACTTGAACCGGTTGTTTTTCATTCGATTGAAAAACTCGTTCAACTGGCAGACCAGGAGGCACAAGAGAACCGAACAGCAGCCCAGGATGCGGAAGACCGTGGAGCAAAGCTGAAAAACGCTATTCGCTCGCTGAAGGATAAGCGAAAAGCAATCAATGGACGCAAGGTGGAATTGTATGAGCAACTGAAATGCGGCGAACTCACCTTGCAGGACTTCAAAGAGGCCAAGCAAGCCTGCAATGATGAAGAAGCGGTGCTTCAGTCTCTGTTGGAACGGAACATTGAGGAACTGGCTTCGGTTCGAGCGGAGATTGAGGCGCTGTTTCAGGCCGCAGAAGCGTCTGTGCTGCCTCCTGTCACCGAGGACCACCTGACACCTGAGCTGTTGAAATCCTTTGTACAGAAGGTTGTCATTCACCCTGACGGCAGTCCGGAAATCATCTATAAAGTGAAGAATGTATTCTATCCCTAATCAGTGACGGCAAAATCAAGAGCCGGAGACGCAGCAAGTGTCTCCGGCTCTTGATTTTGCTGCCAGGTGGCAGCAAAGCTGGTTGACGAAGGTCTGGTTTGATGGTACAGTGTTATAAATACAGGACTATTCCGGATGTAATGATACTGAACCATCAGGAATAGTGAGAATAGCGTTTTTCTGAAAAAAGTGGTTGTGCCCCCCTTGACACACTCTAGACACAAAAGGAAGTGCGGGAAAAGCTGAGAAAAGTTACCGCTGAAATCGACGAAGGCAGCTATTTTGAGCCCAGCAGCATGACGCTGGGGGAATGGCTGGATGTCTGGACAAAGGATTACCTGAAGGATGTCAAGCCCCGGACAGCAGACTCTTACTGCTCCACGGTCAAAAACCACATCCGGCCCGCCCTGGGAAAGATTGCGCTGAAATCCTTGTCTCCGGTTCATGTTCAAATCTTCATCAATCAACTTTTTGAGGGGAAAAACGACAAAAAAGGGCTGTCAGCCAAAACCGTTCACAACACGCACTGTGTTCTCCATCGGCTGTTGCAGGATGCGGTACGCATTGGATACCTGAAATCCAATCCCGCCGACCACACGAACCTTCCCCGCAAGGAGAAACCGACGATACAGGCCATGGATCGGGATGATGTTGCCCGTTTTCTGACAAAGATTACGGGGCATGAGTTTGAAACGCTGTATCGCACGGCGCTGTTCACCGGAATGCGGCAGGGAGAGCTGTTGGGCCTGACCTGGGACTGCGTGGACTTCGTCAATGGGACCATCACCGTGGCCAAGCAGCTTCAGTTGACCCGTGATGGAACGGGGGAATACTCCTTAATCTCGCCAAAGAACAGCAAAGCCCGGATTCTCACTCCTGCGGAGGATGTCATGGATTGGCTGCGTCAGCTTCAGACTCATCAACTGGAACAGCGGCTCAAGCTGGGCAGTGCATGGGAAAACAAGGACGGCTTTGTGTTCACCAATGAGTTCGGACACCATCTCTGTGCCCAGACGGTCTATTTCAAGTTCAAGATGATTATGAAGGAGCTGGGAATGCCGGATATGCGCTTCCACGACCTGAGGCACACTTATGCGGTACTTTCTCTGCTGGCAGGCGATGATTTGAAGACTTTGCAGTCGCATTTAGGTCATGCGACTGCCCAATTTACCTTGGACGTCTACGCCCATGTGACAGCCAGCATGAAAAAGGAAAGCTCTCAGCGGATGGACCGCATGATTCAGAGCGTGTCCGGTCTCTGACGTTTTTGCCTCCTTCATTGCCCGGCGCTGTGCCGAATAATCCAATGCTGTCATCCCTGTTAAGGGTCAAAATAAGGGTCAAACCGGTTTGGGGGGAATATCAGGTCTGACAATTGAGAATATTTCAGTTGAAATATCCAGCTTTTCCCCTCTATTGCCCTAATTCCCAAAACAAAAACCCCCTGAGTTACCTCAGGGGGAAGTGCCGGTGGCGGGGGTCGAACCCGCACGCCATCGCTGGCAATGGATTTTGAGTCCACCTCGTCTGCCAATTCCAACACACCGGCGTCGCAAAGCATTATACCAGAGCTCTGAGGAAAAAGCAAGCCCTTTTTCCTCAGGGAACCCCTGAATGAATCCAGCTTCGGCGCTGGACAAATCTTTTCCGCCAACTCACCGCCTGAGAAAACTTGAAATACAAAAAGGATTTACCCCGTTCGGGGCACTTCGCCAGCGTTTGGCACGCCTACCCTCACGGGGCACTCCCGCCGCTCATTTTTGATTCACGGCTCCCGTCGATTTGACGAAAAATCCCTCGCCCACCACTCTCGTCGGATGAAACCAGTGATTCCCTCATATTCCCATCCGCCAGCGCATAAACTGTCCCCGAACAGGAGGGATGCCCATGTCACACGCAAACCGGCGCAAAAACGAGCGCGGCGCGCCTCCCGGCCGCCTGGCAGCGGCGGTGCTCTCCGGGGGCGCGGTGTCCGTGGCCGTCACGGCCCTGCTGCTGCTCCTGGCAGCACTGGCCCTCTGCTCCGGACGGCTGGAGGAAGGTGCCGCCGCGGGACTCTGTCCGGGTGCGGCGGCTCTGGGGAACCTGCTGGGCGGATTCTGGGCCGCCCGAACCCTGGGTGAGCGCTTCCTCCCCGCCGCGCTGGGCGCGGCCGGACTGGGCGCGGCCGTCTGGCTGCTGCTGGGCACGCTGGTCCTGGGCGGCGCCGCCCCCGCCGCCGCGCTGCGGCTCCTGCTCATCGCCCTGGGCGTCGGAGCGCTTTCCGGCGCACTGTGTGCCAGATGAGTGCACAAAGAGGCAAAAAGCGGAACCCAACCCCTCCCGGGGCCGGGTTCCGCTCTGTTTTTTAGCCGAAAAGACTCACTTCTTTTTGCTCTCCATGGTCTCGCCCTTGCCGTCCTCGCTGGTCTGAATCCCCTTGGAGGAGATGGCCCACTTCATCAGCTCGACGCGCACCCGGTCCGCGCCGGTCTCCAGCACCACGCTGTTGGCCTTCACCGCGCACACCGTGCCCACCACGCCGCCGATGGTGGTGACCTCATCACCGACCGCCAGGCTGTCCCGCATCTCAGCGGCTTCCTTCTTCCGCTTGTTCTCCGGGCGAATGAGCATAAAGTAAAAGATCACGATCATAACCACGATCATGAGAATTGAAGAAATCGTACCCTCCATACCTGTCTATACCTCCATCTAGTCTGCCCCGCAGCCGGGGCGCACAAAGCAATCCTTATTATACCGGCTCCCCCGGCCATTGGCAAGAGCTTTTCCGAAAAAAACGCAAATTTTTTGTCTCACAGCCTCCGCTGAAGCTGCTCCACATACCGCGCGCGGAACTCCTCGAAGCTGCCCTCCTCCAGCGCCGCGCGGATGCGTGCCATCAGCTCGTTGTAGAACCACAGGTTGTGCATCACCGCCAGCCGCATGGCCAGCATCTCCTCCGCCTTCACCAGGTGGCGCAGATAGGCCCGGCTGTAGCGGCGGCAGACGGGACAGCCGCAGTCCGGGTCGATGGGCCGCTCATCCAGCTTGTACTTCTCGTTTTTGATGTTGATGGTGCCCTGCCAGGTGTAGAGCTTGCCGTGGCGGGCGTTGCGGGCGGGCATCACGCAGTCGAAGAAGTCCACGCCCCGGTAGACCGCCTCGATGATGTTCCAGGGCGTGCCAACCCCCATCAGGTAGCGGGGCTTGTCCTTGGGCAGATGCGGCTCCACCGCGTCCAGCACGGCGTACATCTCCTCCGTGCTCTCCCCCACGGCCAGACCGCCGATGGCCACTCCCTGATAGCTGCCCTCCGGCATGGCAGCGATGGTCTTGGCGTGCCAGACGCGCAGGTCGTGGTACACGCCGCCCTGGTTGATGGCGAAGAGCTGCTGCTGCGGATTCACGCAGTCGGGCAGGGCGTTCAGGCGCTGATGCTCCGCCACGCAGCGCTCCAGCCAGCGCTGGGTCCGCTGCACGGAGCGCTCCACGTACTCGTGGGTGGAGGGGTTCTCCACGCACTCGTCGAAGGCCATGGCGATGTCGCTGCCCAGATTGGACTGGATGCGCATGCTCTCCTCAGGGCCCATGAAGATTTTCCGGCCGTCCACATGGCACTGGAAGGTGACGCCCTCCTCCTTGATGTTGCGCAGCTTTGCCAGGGAAAAGACCTGAAATCCGCCGCTGTCCGTGAGAATCGGGCCGCTCCAGCCCATCATTTTGTGCAGGCCGCCCAGAGCGCGGACCACCTCGTCACCGGGCCGGACATGGAGGTGGTAGGTGTTGGACAGCTCAATCTGGCAGCCGATTTCCTCCAGATCCCGGGCGCTGAGCGCCCCCTTGATGGCCCCCTGGGTGCCCACGTTCATGAAAACCGGGGTCTGCGCGGTGCCGTGGGCGCAGGTGAACTCCCCGCGCCGGGCACGGCCCTGCACCTTCATCACTCGAAACATATGCCTCTCCTTTGCCGGGCCCGGAAAGGGTCCGGATGATTGTTACGCCTGTCATTCTACCATTGCAGCCGGGTTTTGTCTATCCCAAAATCGCGCCCGGCACCGGTGCGCGGCCTGACCCGGGTGCGCGGCCGCTTCCGAGCCGTCAACCGGGACAAAGACCGCTCCGGGCGCACCCCTGTTTTTCTCCGCCCCAAACGTAGACAAAGCCGCCGTTTTGTACTATAATATTTCAGATTGCACCCGCGCTGTCTCCTCCACTCCCCCGGGAGTGCGGACGGCGCAGAAACCGCTGCTGCCCGGCGGGCACGCTTCAGCGGTTCCCGATAATCCGGAGCTGAGCGGCATCCATTGCGCTCCTGCGTTCCGCCCGGCTCCTCAGGCCCAGAGGTAGGTTATGATTCGAAAAAAACATCTTTTAATCCTCCTTCCGGCGCTGCTGCTCCTGCTGCTGCTCTCCCAGCTCTACTGCGCCTCCCCCTCCTTCCCCGGCGGACGCTTCGCGGACGAGGCGGCGGACCATGTGGGCATCTACCTGGAGGGCGAGGGCATCTTCACCAGCGACGCGGAGGCCGTGCAGGTGGCAGGCACCACCGCCACCATCGTCAAGGGCGGGGAATACCGACTCTCCGGCTCCCTGAGCGACGGCCAAATCATCGTGGACGTGCCAAAAGAGGAGCAGGTGGTGCTGAAGCTGGACGATGTGGAGCTCCACTGTGAGCGCTCCGCCCCCATCTGGGCCAGGAGCGCGGACCGGGTCAAGCTCAGCCTGCCGGAGGACACCATCAATGTGCTCTCCGACGGCGCGCTCCACGACGACCCGGACCCGGAGACCAATCTCCCCACCGCCTGCGTCTACGCCCAGTGCGACCTGACCATCAAGGGCAAGGGCCAGCTCACCGTGGAGGCCAGCTTCCGCAACGGCATCGCCAGCACCGACTCCCTGTACCTGAAAAACGGCATCCTCAGCGTCAGCGCCCCCCACACCGCCCTCCGGGGCAAGGACGACGTGACCATGGTGGGCGGTCTGTGTGAGCTGCGCTGCGACGACAGCGCCGTCACCAGCGCGGGCTTCGTGGACATCCAGGGCGGGGAGCTGCACATCGACACCAACGGCAGCGCCTTTCAGGCTGTCAGCAGCGTGACGGTGGGGCCCGAGGCCAGGGTTCATGCCCGCTGCGGCGCGCTGAGCGTACAGTGCGCCGGCCCCATCACCCTGGCCAATCCCATCACAGAAACGGAGGGGGAGTGAGCATGTCCATCAACGTCTTCCGGCGCTATGAAAAGAAGTTCCCCATGGACGCGCAGACCGTGGAGCGGCTGCTTCCGGTCCTCAGGGAGCATATGGAGCCGGACAAGTTCTGCGTCAACGGCCAGACCTACCACATCTGCAACCTCTACTTCGACACCGAGGGGGACGACGTGATTCGGGAGTCCCTCCAGCACCCCTACTACAAGGAAAAGCTGCGCCTGCGCAGCTACGGGCCGCCGCAGTCCGATGATGCGGGCGTGTTCCTGGAGCTGAAGAAGAAGGTGAACGGCATCGTCACCAAGCGCCGGGCCAAGCTGCGCTGGGGGGAGGCCAAAAGCTTCCTGAAAACGGGCGAAATCCCCCCGGGGACCAGCTATATGAAGCGGCAGGTGATGGGGGAAATCGGCTACTACCTCTCCCACAAGGACGTGGCCCCCACCACCCTCATCCGCTACGACCGCATGGCCTGGTTCGACCGCTCGGACAGCAGCTTTCGGCTGACCTTCGACTCCAACCTCCGCCACCAGCGCGGCAGAATCCATTTCTCCGACCCGGCCGCCGGAGAACCGCTCTTCCCGCCGGAGTTCCGGCTCATGGAGGTGAAGGTCTCCAACGCCTACCCCCTGTGGTTCGCCCGGCTGCTGAGTCAGGAGGGCATCCGTCGCCACTCCTTCTCCAAGTACGGCGTGGCCTACAAGACCTACCTTCTGGACCAGCTCCCGGAGCCGCCTGACGTGTCGGTTCTGGACCACATTTAGGAACCCTGATTTCATCCAGCTTCGGCGCTGGACGGCTATTTTCCGCCAATTCACCGTCTGAAACCATTGATTCCTTAACATTTTCATCCCTTTCTACCCATCTATCTGCTTTCTGGAGGTATTCCCATGTCTGGATTCACACAGCTTCTTGGCGCCGACCTGGCGCTGAACATCACCCCTGTCGGCTTCGGCCTCATCCTGGCCGCCACCATCCTCTGCGGCCTGCTCTTCAGCGCCCTGTACATCTCCACCCACAAGGACGAGCTGGTACCCAACGGCCTGCCCCTGACCCTGGTGGTGGTGCCCATCGCCGCGGCCATCGTTATCCTGCTGGTGGGCCGCAACATCGCCACCGCCCTGGGTCTGGGCGGCATCTTCGTGCTGGTCCGCTTCCGCAGCGGCCCCGTGGAGACCCGGGACCTGTCCTACCTCTTCGCCGCCATCTGCAACGGCGTGCTCAGCGGCTGCGGCTATGTGGGCTACAGCGTGGTGTTCACCCTGGTGATGTGCGTGCTCATCTACCTGCTGGAGAGCGCCGGCTGGGGTCAGCCCGTGGGCGACACCATGCTGCTCAAGGTCTGGGTGCCGGAGAATCTGGACTTTCAGGGCGTCTTTGAGCCGGTTCTGTCCAGCTACACCCGCAGCTACAAGCTGCTCATGGTCCGCACCACCGACTTCGGCTCCCTGTGCGAGCTGCGCTACAAGCTGGTGCCCAAGGCCAAGATGGACCAGAAGGCCCTGCTGGACGAAATCCGCACCCGGAACGGCAATATGAACGTGGTGCTGGTGGTCGCGCCCACCATCGTGGAGCGGCGCAGCAAGCAGGTGCTCTGATGGGCAGGAATCCCCGCCCGGTGGTGGTGCTGGCCCTCGTCTGCGCCCTGGTTTTCACGCTGCTCCTGCTCACGCTGATGCGCACCGGCCTCCCGGAGCGCCCTGAGCCTCCCACGGACGCCACCGCCTCCACGGTGGAGGTGCGGCCGGAGCCGGAAACGGACGGTTTCACCCTCTGCTGCCCGAATCTGGGCAAGGCGGACGCCTTTTTGCTGCAAAGCGAGGCGGGCGCGGTGCTCATCGACACCGGAGAGGACCCGGACGGCGTGCTGGAGCTGCTGCGCGCGCAGAAGGTCACCACTCTGGACGCGCTGGTGCTCTCCCACTTCGACAAGGACCACATCGGCGGCGCGGCGGCGGTGCTGCGCCAGTTTGACGTGAAAACCCTCTACCGCACCGCCTTTGAGGAGGACAGCGCGCCTTATGAAGCCCTCACAGAGGCTCTGTCAACATCCTCCGCCCAGGTCGTCACCGTGACAGACACCCTGACCGTCAGCGCCGCCGGAGCGGAGCTGACCCTCTATCCGCCGCTCCGCGATTCCTACGAGAAGGACGAGGACAACAACGCCTCCCTCATCGCCTCGGTGGAGGCGGACGGCTGCGCGCTACTCTTCCCCGGCGACGCCCTCAAGCCCCGCATCCGGGAGTTCCTGGAGGAGCAGTACGACGGCACCCAGTACCAGCTTTTGAAAGTCCCCCACCACGGAGGGGAGGTCAAGCCCACCGCCCTGCTGCTGGATGCCTTTACGCCCCAGCTCGCCCTCATCACCTCCTCCACCTGGGAGCCGGAGAGCGAAAAGCTGACCCAGCGTCTGGAGGAGGAGGGCGTGGAGGTCCTCCGCACCCGGGAGGGGACCGTGACGCTCCGCTTTGCCAATGGAAAAGTTGAGAAAATCTCATGAGAAAACAAGCTAAACGGGCAAAACAGCCCTCATCTGTCTCTACACGGCGCTCTGTGCGCCCCGACGCGCCCCCGCGTGGGGGCAGCGCCTCGTCCCGCCGCGGACACGGTGCCACCCGCCGTCCCCGGCCCTATGGCTCCAGAGCCGTGCCGCCTGTGCGTCTGGTGCTGCTCGCGCTGCTGGCCGTGGTCCTGCTGGCCGGGCTCTACAACGCCTACCGCGCCCGGCCCATCGCGGAGGAGCCTCCCTACCACCTCGTGGTCAACGAGGTGGGCACCGACGACCAGCGCGTCCTCACCGCCCCGGACGGCTATTACCACAGCTGGGTGGAGCTCTACAACCCCACGGACCAGGCCATCTCCCTGGACGGCTGGAGTCTGAGCAACAAGAAGACCGACCTGCGCCGCTACGCCTTCCCGGAGGGCCTGAGCGTGGAGCCGGGCGGCCGACTGCTGGTCTGGTTCACCGGCAGTCTGGGGGATGACCCCAGCGCCGCCATGAAGAACTCCGGCGTGCCCTACGCCTCCTTCACCATGATGCGCGGAGACGACGTGTGCCTGAGCCGCAGCGGCTATGTGATGGACCATCTGGCCATCCCCGGCGACCTGCCCCGGGGCAGCGCCTATGGGCGCGTGGAGGACGGCGGTCTGGAATGCTCCGCCATGGACGCCACGCCGGAAGCCGCCAACAACGGCTCCGCCCTCCACAAGAGCGTGGCGCAGCCCGTGCTCTCGATGCCCAGCGGCTTCTACGACGAGCCCTTCCAGCTCAGCATCAGCGCCCCGGAGGGCTGCACCGTTTACTACACGGTGGACTGCTCCCGTCCCACGGCGGATTCCACCCCCTACACCGAGCCCATCCAGGTGGAGGACGCCACGCCTCAGGCCAACGTCTTCTCCCAGATTCAGACCCAGGGCTTCTACACCAACACCCCCCTCTATGAGGGGCAGCAGCCCATCTATGACAACTACTACGGCAACTACCTCACCCCCACGGAGAATCTGGACAAGTGCACCGTGGTCCGGGCGGTGGCCGTGGACGCAGAGGGCAACGTCAGCGACCCCGTGACCGCCTCCTACTTCTTGGGCTTCGGCGGCCGGAGCGCCTACGATAACGTGAGCGTGATGTCTCTGGTCAGCGACCCCGACGACCTGTTCGGGGATTTGGGCATTCTGGTGGCCGGCAGGGAGTACGAGGACAAGCTGGCCGACGGCACCATCACCACCAAGACCTATTGGGGCAGCGTGCGCCGCTACACCAACTTCTTCCGCAAGGGCTCCGCCTGGGAGCGCGCCGCCCACCTGGACTTCTTCAACGAGGACAAGAGCCTCTCCTTCTCCCAGGAGACCGGCATCCGCTGCCACGGCAACGCCAGCCGGAAGCGGGTCCCCAAGGCCTTCTCCCTCTACGCCCGGGAGAAGTACGACGGCAGCGCCCTGTTTGAACAGCCTCTCTTCGACACCCAGACCCTCACCGACAAGGTCTTTCTGGTCAACGGCGCCGCCGTGCGCCGCTACGCCCTGGTCAAGCGCATGGACGGCCGGGGCATGGACACCCAGGACTACCGGCTGGTGCAGCTCTTCCTGGACGGGGAGTACTGGGGCTTCTACGCCGTTCAGGAGGCCTACAACAGCGGCACCTACCTCAACGAGCACTACGGGCTGGACAACGACGGCACCATCCTGCTCAAGGCCAACTCCCGGGAGCTGGTGCCCGTCTACGGCACCAAGGCCGACATAGAGGAGCACTACAACCCCGTGATGGACTATGTGGCCAGCCACGACATGACCAAGGAGGAAAACTGGACCGAGCTGAACACCATGATGGACGTGCAGAGCTTCATCGACGTGTACGCCGCCAACCTGTACCTGTGCAACATGGACTTCAACTGGCACCACAACATTTACCTGTTCCAAACCCGCAAGGTGCGCTCCGGCAACCCCTGGGCTGACGGGCGCTGGCACTGGATGCTCTACGACGTGGACTACTCCGCCGGCGACAACAAAAACGTCCCTGTGGAGCACAATATGTTCCAGGGGAAGTTCCTCAACAGCAAGCATGGCCTGTCTCTTGACCCGATTTTCCCCTATCTGGCGAAAAATGAGCACTTCCGCTCCATGTTTGTCAACACCTACCTGGACCTTGCCAACGATGTGTACGGCGCGGAGGAGATGCGCGCTGTGACGGACCAGCTCAAGGAGCAGTGGAAGGAGGCCGTCTACGCCTCCGTGCTGCGCAACCCCCTCGCCGACGACGCCGCCACCCTGAACCGGGAGACTCACGACTCCCGCTTCGGCGTCAACTGTGACAAGATTGCCGAATTCTTCCAGCAGCGCTTCGGCTACGCCGTGCCCTATATGGCCGACTACTTCCACCTCACCGGGCAGCAGGTGACCGTCACCCTTCAGGGCAGCTCCGGCGGCAGCATCGGCCTGAACACCCTGACCCCCGACCTGAGCAGCGGCTCCTGGAGCGGCGTGTACTACACCGACGTGCCCGTGCAGCTGAGCGCGCACCCGGAGCCGGGCATGAGGCTGGACCACTGGGAGGTCAGCTCCGGAAAGCTGGAGCAGTCTGAGGACGGCTCCGCCAGCCTCCGCCTGGACGGCGATGTCACCGTGTCGGCGGTCTTCGTCCCCGACGAGGGCGCCGCAGAGGGGGCCGCGTCATGACAGATTTGCCCATCCGGGTCATCCGCAGCAGCCGGAAAACCATCGCCCTGCAAATCACCCCGGAGGGGGAAATTCTGCTGCGCGCGCCTCTGCGGACCTCTGAGGCCCAGCTGCGGCGCTTCGTGGAGGACAAGACCCCCTGGCTGGAAAAGCATCTGGCCCAGGTCCGGGAGCGGCAGCGGCAGGCCCGGCAGGAAGGGGTGCTCTCCAGCGAGGAGCTGCACGCGCTGGCAGACCGCGCCATGGAGGTGATTCCCCAGCGGGTGGCCCACTTCGCGCCGCTGGTGGGGGTCCGCTATGGCCGCATCACCATCCGCAACCAGCGCACCCGCTGGGGCAGCTGCTCCGGCAAGGGCAATCTGAACTTCAACTGCCTGCTGATGCTCGCTCCGCCGGAGGTGCTGGACTATGTGGTGGTGCACGAGCTGTGCCACCGGCTGGAGATGAACCACTCCGACCGCTTCTGGGCACAGGTGGAGCGCTGCTGCCCCGGCTGGCGGGAGCACCGGCGCTGGCTCAGGGAGCACGGCGACGCGCTGCTGCGGCGCATGACCGGCGCGTGAGCGCAAAAGGCAGCAAAACCCGTTAAAACCGCAAAAAAGGACCCCGGAGAGACCGTTTCCGTCCCTCCGGGGTCCTTTTTGATTCGGATTGTTCAGCGCAGAACCCTGTCCAGCGCCTCGGTGAAGTTGCGCACGGGCTGCACGCCCACCAGGCGGTCCACCTCTTTGCCGTCCTTCAGGATGACGACGTTGGGGATGCTCATCACGCCGTAGCGCTGGGCCAGCATGGGCTCCTCGTCCACGTTGACCTTGCCCACGGTCACCCGGCCCTCGTAGAGCCCGGCCAGCTTGTCCATCACCGGAGCCAGCATGCGGCACGGGCCGCACCAGTCCGCCCAGAAATCCACCAGCATCACGCCGCCCTGGGCCGCCGCCGCGCGAAACTCTGCCTCGTTAAAATGCTTTACTGCCATAATTGATTCTCCTTTTTTGATATTCTCCGGGAAACAGCTGATAAATGCCGCGTTTGGCGGGATTTGGCGCTTCCCGGTGGATTGCTTCAGGCTTCCCCTTATCATGGGACAAGAGCGAATTGCAAGGATGTTTTCGGTCAGATTGTTCGTAGATTTCCCAGACATCCTGTGGGATTTCAAGAAAGCCGCGGACAATCTGGAGGAAAACAAGCCGCAAGGCGCCAAAGCTCTTCCTTGTAAGGGGATGCCTCTACTTCAAATACGCGTCCGCGCTGTCCGCGGCCATCAGGCCCTCGCCCACCGCCTTGGCGATTTGCAGGGGACGGCCTGTGCAGTCGCCCGCGGCGAACACGCCCGCCACACTGGTTTCCATGCGGCGGTTCACCTTCACAAAGCCCTCCTCCGTCTCCAGGCCGGGAATCAGGTCCGTGGGCGCCACGCTCTCCCGCAGGATGAACACGCCCTCACAGGGCAGCGCCGCGCCGTCGGCCTCCAGAGCCTCTACGCTCCGCTCTCCCCGGACGGCCAGCCGGTGGGCCTTCACCCAGGGGATGCCCTCCCGGAGGCCCTGAGGAGCCTGGGGGCTGACGTAGGTCACCTGACAGCCGATTTGGGCCAGATAGTTGGCCTCCTGGGGGGCGTCCGCGCTGCGGCCCACCACGACCACGCTTTTGTTCCGGTAGAGCATGCCGTCGCAGGTGGCGCAGTAGCTCACGCCCCGGCCCAGCAGCTCCTGCTCGCCGGGGTACTTCGCCCCGCGGGCGACCCCCGCTGCCAGCACCAGCGCCCGGGCCTGAACGACCTCCGCGCCCACTGTGAGCATCCAGCCGTCCAGCTCCATGGCGGAGAGCGCCTTTCCGGTCTGGAACACCACACCACGGTCCTCCGCGTGCTTCTGAAAGCGCTCCAAAAGCTGCTCCCCCGTCAGGCCCGGAAGGCCCAGGTAGTTGTCCACCCGTTCCGAGCGCCACAGGGGATTGCTCGGCGCCGGATTGCTCACCACCAGCACCGTGCGCCCCCGCTGCCGGAGCTGCACCGCCGCGCTCAGGCCCGCAGGCCCGCCGCCGATGACAATAACGTCGTACATTGGCTGCCCCTCCCTCTTCCGGCGCCCCCGGGCAGCGGGAACGCCTCAGTTTTAAAAAATTAAATTGAGTGCAATTGATTTGAGCTTTGGGACAGGCTCAGCCTTCCCTGAGCCTGTCCCCATTATACACCCTCGCCCCAAAAGCGCAAGGGGGCGAGAGGCGAAATTTCCAATTTGTTCAAACTTGACGCCCTCCCTCCCTTGTCATGGGGCTGTGTGAGTCACAGGGGTGTCCCAAAGGGCAAAAGGCGTGGAATAACCCGTTTTGTATCATTTTTTCCCCTTGTGAGTGCAGGTGCCCACAGGCTCGTCCCCGGGCAGGAAGTAAATGGTATCCGTGGAGGGGGTCTTGCCGGTGGCCACCTTGCCGCACTTGCGGCAGAAGGTGATGGGCTCGCCGTCCATGCTCTCCGTGAAGGGGATGGACTCCCGGTCCCGGCTGACCTGCTCCATCACCTTCTGCCAGAGGTCGCAGGCGGGGTTGCTGATGGACTGGATGCGGCTGGCGCGGTCGTAGCCGGTCCAGACGGCGGCGGTGTAGTAGGGGGTGTAGCCCACGAACCAGCGGTCGTAGTCATTGTCGGTGGTGCCGGTCTTGCCCGCGACCTCCATGCCCTCAATGCGGGCGTTGGTGCCGGTGCCCTCCGTGACCACCTTCTCCAGCATCTGGTTCATGTAGTAGCAGGTGTTGGTGTTGAACACAGCCTCGCCGGTGCCGCCGCCGCTGACGCTGACGCTGCCGGTGTCCTTGTCCACCTCAATCTGGTAGCCGGGGGTGGAGAGCACCAGCTCCCCCTGGTCGTTGACCACGGCGGCGTAGAGGTGCGGCTTGACGTAGACCCCGTCCCGGGGGAAGGTGGAATAGGCCGCCGCCATCTCCCAGGTGGAGATGCCCCGGGTCACGCCGCCCAGGCCCAGCTGGGCGTAGTTGACATCACTGTACTGCTTGCCGGTCTTGCTGACGTAGCCGTCCACCAGGCTGGTGATGCCCAGCTTCTCCGTGAGGAAGTCGTAGGACTCCTGGGTTCCCACCATCTCCAGCACCTTGACGGACACCGTGTTCAGGGACTGCGCCACGGCGTAGGTGACATCCACATTGCCGCTGTAGCCGCCGTGGGAGTTCTTGGGCCAGGAGCGGCCCTTCACCTTGGAGAAGGCGCTGTCCTTGACGATGGTGTTGGGCAGGATGAGGCCCTGCTCCAGCGCCTGGGCGTAAACTGCAATGGGCTTGATGGCCGAGCCGGGCTGGCGGACGGTGTCGGTGGCCCGGTTCCAGATGCGGTAGCCCACCTTCTCGCCGATGCCGCCGGAGAGGGCCACCACGGCGCCGGTGCGGTTGTCCACCACGGTGATGGCGCTCTGGAGGGGTTCTCCGTTTTTGGAGTCACAGCCGTCAACGCTCTTCGTGCTGCTGTAGACCTTGTCCACCGCCCGCTGCACCTCGGGGTTGAAGCAGGAGTAGATTTTCAGGCCGCCAGCGTAGAGCATCCGGGTGGCGGTCTTCTCATCGTAGTTGTAGGCCTCCTCCAGGTCCCGGATGACCTGGTCGATGATTTCGTCGGTGTACCAGCTGTAATAGACGCCCTTGCCGCCCTCGTCGTCGTCGCTGCGCGAGCCCATGGTGAAGGTCAGCTGCTGCGCCTCCTCCCTGGCCTGGTCCCGGGTGGCTTCGTCGATGTAGCCCTGCTCACACATCTGGTCCAGCACCAGGCGGCACCGCCTGATGTTGTTCTCTGTGTGGGTATAGGGGTCGTAGAGGGAGGGATTGTTGGTGATGGAGATGAGAGAGGCGCACTGGGCCAGGCTCAAATCCTTCACGTCCCTGTCAAAGTACAGCTTGGCGGCGGTCTTGACGCCGAAGCACTGGCGGCCCAGGTAGATTTCATTGAGATACCACTCGATGATCTCCTCCTTGGTGTGGGTGCGGTCGAACTGGAGGGCTTCAAAAATCTCCAGTATCTTGCGCCGCACCGTCACCTGGTCCTGATGGGTCAGATTCTTGATGAGCTGCTGGGTGATGGTGCTGCCGCCCTGGACCCGCTGGCCGGTGAACATGTACACCGCTCCGGCGGCGGTGCGCTTCCAGTCCACGCCGTGGTGGGTGTAGAAGCGCTTGTCCTCTATGGCCACGGTGGCGTTGATGAGGTCCTTCGGGATGTCGCTGTAGGGGACCCAGACCCGGTTCTCCTCGGCGTGGAGGCTCTGGAGCTCCTTCCAGGTGCCGCTGAGGCTGTTCTGGCAATAGATGACACTGGAGAGCTCCGGACCCGCCTCCAGCATGGCGGCGCTGGAGCGCTTGACCTGGGGCATGATCTCGTCCTGGATGTAAGCCGCCGCGTAACAGGCCAGAATCGCGCTGGTGGTGACGCCGATGAGGGCGAGGGTGCCCAGAATCAGGCCGAGCCACTTGAAAAAGGTCAGGACGGGGTGTCTTCGTTTGTTCCTGCTCTTTTGAGCCAATTTGTTCACCTTCCTCTGAGGGCGGATGGAACGATGTGGACGGTCCACATCTCTGTCACGTTATTATACCACGCCTGTCAATGCCCCCGCCCCTTCGCCTCCGGCTGGCCCCCTCCCCCATTTTTCCCGGCACCAGCTCATATTTTCCGGCCATTTCGGCCACAATAAACCCAGCAAGCCCCGTGAAAGGAGTCCCAGGCCATGTCCCTTCCCAAGCTGAAGCTCTTTGCCCTCTCCGCCGCCCTGTGCGCGGCCTCGGCGCTGCTGACGGCGGCGCTGCTCTGGTCCCCCGCGCCGCAGCGCAGCGCGCTGGAGCCGGTCCGGGACCTTCAGGTCCCCGCGGCGGAGTCCCCGGAGCGCCCTGACCCCGGCGTCTACGTCCTGCGGAGCATGGACGGCGAGCTGTGCGTGTTCCGCAACCGCACGCTGCTGCGCCGCACCGGTGTCTACACCCTCACCCTGCCCCGGGAGGACCGGGAGCTGCTGGAGAACGGCATCTCCGCCGCCTCCCAGGAGGCGCTGGCCTCCCTGCTGGAGGATTTGTGCTCCTGAGCCATCCCCGCCGCCCCGGTCATTGCCGCAGAAAAACGGACAATTCTGCGCAAGCCTCTTGTATTTCCCTTCGCTTTGTGCTATCATGGCTCTCAACGATGAAAAGCGAGGGTCATGCTTATGTGCCGTACCTGCCGCGCCAACTTTTTCCGCTATGGCTGGAGCCGATTTTACGGCTGCGGCTCTTTTGCGTGGGAAAAGGCGGGACTTTGAGCGGCGCCGCCCGGCCGGGCGGCACAGGCATCGGATTTGGATACCGAATCGGCTCATTGTCTCCGGACAATGGGCTTTTTCAGTCGGGAGACAACGGCTCCCGGCTCTGAGGAAGGAGAACAATTATGGTCATTATCATGAAGCCCGGCACCAGCCAGAACGAAATCCGCAAGCTGGCGGCGAAATTTGAGGCGCAGAACTTCCGGGTGGGCATCACCAACGGCGTGGACTGCTCCATCCTGGGCCTGGTGGGCGACACCACCCAGCTGGATGAGGACAAAATCCTGCTCAACGAGCATGTGGAGCGGGTCATGCGGGTGTCCGAGCCCTTCAAGAAGGCCAACCGCAAGTTCCACCCCCGGGACAGCGTGGTGAACGTCAACGGCGTGGAGATCGGCGGGGGCAGCTTCGGCGTCATCGCCGGGCCCTGCTCTGTGGAGAGCGAGGAGCAGATCGTCACCATCGCCAAGGAGGTGCAAATGGCCGGGGCCTGCATGCTCCGGGGCGGTGCCTTCAAGCCCCGCACCAGCCCCTACTCCTTCCAGGGCATGGGCACGGAGGGCCTGACCCTGCTGCTGGAGGCCAAGGCCGAGACCGGCATGCCCATCGTCAGCGAAATCATGAGCCCCAAGCACTGCGGTTTGTTCGAGGACAAGGTGGATTTGGTGCAAATCGGCGCCCGGAACATGCAGAACTTCGACCTTTTGAAGGAGGTGGGCAAAATGTCCAAGCCCATCCTCCTCAAGCGCGGCCTCTCCTCCTCCTACGAGGAGTGGATTATGAGCGCCGAGTACATCATGAGCGAGGGCAACGAGAACGTCATCCTCTGCGAGCGGGGCATCCGCACCTTTGAGAAGTACACCCGCAACACTTTGGACGTGAGCGCCATCCCCGCCATCAAGCGCATGAGCCATCTGCCCATCGTGGTGGACCCCTCCCACTCCGGCGGCTACAGCTGGCTGGTGGAGCCTCTGGCCATGGCCGCCGTGGCCGCGGGGGCGGACGGCCTCATCGTCGAGGTCCACAACGACCCCAAGCACGCCCTGTGCGACGGTCAGCAATCCCTGACGCCGCCCCAGTTCGGTCAAATGATGGGGAAAGTCCAGAAAGTGGTTGACCTGATGGGGAAAAAAGTAGTATACTAAATTGCTTTAAACTGTTAAAGGGCTCCGCCCCGCCTTGAGGCCGGGCGCACGGGCCGTCCATGCCGCAGGGCGCGAGGAGAGATTATGCACAGACTGAACGTCCCCCTGCCGGGGAGAGAGTACGAGATTCTGATTGAAAAGGGGCTGCTGGACCGGGTCGGTGCGCGGTGCCGGGTGACGCTGCTCAGAGCCACCCGCGTCGCCCTGGTGACGGACAGCAACGTGGGCCCCCTCTACGCCCAGCGGGTGAAGGAAAGTCTGGAAAAGAGCCGCTTTCAGGTGAAGCTCATCACCATTCCCGCGGGAGAGAAGAGCAAGTGTCCCGAGATGCTGGCCTTCCTCTGGGAGGAGATGCTCGCCTTCGGCCTGACCCGCACCGACTCCGTGGTGGCGCTGGGCGGCGGCGTGGTGGGCGATTTGGCGGGCTTCGCCGCGGCCACTCTGCTCCGGGGCGTGGATTATGTGCAGATTCCCACCACTCTGCTGGCCCAGGTGGACTCCTCCGTGGGCGGCAAGGTGGCCGTGGACCTCAAGGCGGGCAAGAATCTGGCCGGGGCCTTCTGGCAGCCCCGCAGCGTGCTTATGGACCCGGAGGTGCTGAACACCCTGCCCGACCGGGTGTTCTCCGACGGCATGGCGGAGGTCATCAAATACGGCTGTATTCTGGACGGGGACTTCTTCGACATGCTGGAGCAGTGCCCCTCCCGGGCTCAGGTGATGGAGGTCATTGAGCAGGTGCTCCACATCTGCTGCGCCCTCAAGGCGGAGGTGGTGCTCCAGGACGAGCACGATTTGGGCCGCCGGATGCTGCTCAACTTCGGCCACACCCTGGGCCACGCCTACGAGAAAGCCTACCACTACGAGACCTACACCCACGGCGAGGCTGTGGCGGCGGGCATGTGCGCCGCCGCGCAGCTGGGCGTTCAGATGGGCATTACTCCGGCCGACGTGCCGGGCCGCATTGCGGCGCTGGTGGAGCGCTTCCGCCTGCCCACGGAGATTCCCTGCTCCCGGGAGGACTACGCCGGAGCCGTGGGACTGGACAAGAAGGGGCAGGGGAACCAAATCAGCGTCATTCTGCTGCGCGCGCTGGGAGAGGCGGAGGCTGTGCGCCTGAACAAGGCGGAGCTTCTGGACCGCATCGAAGAGATAAGGAAAAAGTCATGAATTTAGCCATTTATCCCCATATTTTACAGGGCAGCATCACGCCGCCGCCCTCCAAGAGCCAGGCGCACCGCGCCATCATCTGCGCCTCCCTGGCCCAGGGCGACAGCCTGATTCTGAATCTTCAGCTCTCCGTGGACATCCACGCCACCCTGAGCTGCATGCGCACGCTGGGCGCCAACGCCGCGGAGCACGGCGGCATCATCAACGGCTGCAACGCCCGTCAGGGCCGCTTCCCCACCCTGCCGGAGCTGGACTGCGCTGAGAGCGGGTCCACCCTGCGCTTCCTCATCCCCATCGCTCTGGCCGTGGCGGGCGGAGGCGTGTTCAGCGGCCGCGGACGGCTCATGGACCGGCCTCAGAAGCCCTACGCCCAGCTCTTCGCGGAGCGGGGCATCCGCTTCGAGCGCCGGGGCGGCAAAATCGAGGTGGAGGGCGAGCTGAAGCCCGGCGTGTTCCGCATTGCGGGCAACGTCAGCTCTCAGTTCATCACCGGCCTGCTCTTCGCCCTGCCCCTGCTGGACGGGGACTCCGACATTGAGCTGACCACCGACCTGGAGTCGGCGGGCTACATCGAGTCCACCATCGTGGCGCAGCGCCTCTTCGGCGTCCACATCGAACGCACCGAGAAGGGCTGGCACATTCAGGGCAATCAGCACTATCAGGCCGCCCGCGCCCCGGTCATGATTGACGCGGACTACTCCAACGCCGCCTTCTACATCATGGCCAACGGCATCGGCAACGACATCAACATCTGCGACCTGAACCCGGAGACCTGTCAGGGCGACAAAATCATCACCCACTACGAGGCCATGCTGGACCGGCCCGGCGAGGTGGTCATCGACGTGCGGCAGTGCCCGGACCTGGTGCCCGCTCTGGCGGGACGCGCCGCGCTGCGGCCGGGTCAGGTGACGAAAATCGTCAACGCCGCCCGGCTGCGCATCAAGGAGAGCGACCGGCTGGACACGGTGTCCCGGGAGCTGAACAAGCTGGGCGCAAGGGTGGAGCAGAAGCCCGACGCGCTCATCATCACCGGCGTGGAGCAGCTCCACGGCGGCGTGGTCAACAGCCACAACGACCACCGCATCGCCATGATGCTGGCTATGGTTGCCACCCGCTGCTCGGAGCGCATCGTCCTCCAGGACGCGGGGGCGGTTGCCAAATCCCACCCCGGCTTCTGGGAGCACTACTACCGGCTGGGCGGTCAGTTCGGAATTTGGGACTGACGCAGGGCTCTGCCCTGCACCCGCTTAGGGGACGCTTTGTAAAGCGTCCCCTAAGAACCCCCGAAACTTTCAGACTCCTGTCGGGTGGAAGGGGCATTGTTTCTGCATTTGGCATAAAAAAGCTGTACAGAGTCAAAACCGGCTCTGTACAGCTTTTTTGCGTCTTTTTCGGGTTTTCTAAGGGCAATCAGCGGCCGTATTCGGTGAAGAACTTATCGTGCACCGCCTGCACCGCCCGGTCCGCGTCCCGCTCATCCACCAGCACAGAGACTTTAATCTCGGAGGTGGAAATCATGTTGATGTTGATGCCCGCGTTGAACAGGGCCTCGAACATGTTGGCCGCCACGCCGGGGTTGCCAATCATGCCCGCGCCCACGATGGACACCTTGGCCACGTGGTCGTTGATTTCCAGGCGCTCGAAGCCCAGGGTGTCCTTGCGGTCCTCCAAAATCTGTCTGGCCTGCTCCAAATCGCTCTTGGTGACGGTGAAGGAGATGTCCTTCTGCTCGTCGCGGCCGATGGACTGGAGAATGATGTCCACGTTGATCTTCTTCTGGGCCAGCAGGGAGAAGATGTGGAAGGCGATGCCCGGCTCGTTCTTCAGGCCGACCAGGGCCAGTCGCGCAATGTTCTTATCCTTGGCTACGCCGCTGACATGGGATTTTTCCATCTTTTTCACAACCTCTTTGACTTTCGTTCCCGGTTTGCCGGTGAAGCTGGACAGGACCTCCAGGTTCACATGGTAGCGCTTGGCCATCTCCACGCTGCGGTTGTGCAGCACGCCCGCGCCCACGGTGGCCAGCTCCAGCATTTCGTCGTAGGTGATTTCCTCCAGCTTGTGGGTGCCCTTGACCTTGTTGGGGTCGGAGGTGTACACGCCGTCCACGTCCGTGTAGATCTGGCACAGGTCCGCGTGCAGAGCCGCCGCCAGCGCCACGGCAGAGGTGTCGCTGCCGCCCCGGCCCAGGGTCGTCACATCGCCCCGGCGGTTGATGCCCTGGAAGCCGGTGAAGAGCACGATTTTGTGCTGGTCCAGCTCCAATTGCAGGCGTTCCGTGTCGATTCTGGTGATGCGGGCGTCGCCGTAGGTGGTGTTGGTCTTGAAGCCCACCTGCCAGGCGTTCAGGCTCACCACGGGGTAGCCCATGCCCTGGATGCACATGGCCGCCAGCGCCACGCTCTGCTGCTCGCCGGTGCTCATGAGCTGGTCCAGCTCCCGCTTGCTGGCCTTGGGATTGTACTCCAGAGCCCTGGCGATGAGCTCGTCGGTGTACTTGCCCTGAGCGGAGAGCACCACCACCACGTCGTTGCCCTGATTGTAGGTTTCGGTAATGATTTTGGCGACGTGCCGGACCCTGTCCAGCCCTCCCACGGAGGTGCCGCCGAATTTTTGTACGATCAATGCCATTTGAACAAATGACCCCCTGGTTTCTCTACTCGGAAAGCCCACGGGCTTTCCCTCTCTATCTTATGTCGAATTACAGCACCCGGTACATGGCCTTCACGTCCATGCCCTGGGTCAGCTCCCGCACCTGAGCGGGGGTCAGGGCCTCGTTGGTGACGAAGGCGTTCTCCCCGTCCTTGGCGTCGCCGTTGCGCAGACGGCGGGTGCCCTCCACGGCGAAGTCGCCGGCCACGCGGACGTACCACTGGTTGGCGATCTCCTCCACGCTGTACACGGTGTCGGCACCGCCCTCGGCCCAGCTGATGACCTTCTTGCCCTTCATGCGCACGATGTCCATCACGTCAGCCACCACGGCGCTGGCGGTGGGCAGCTTGCCCGCGCCGCGGCCGTAGAACATGACCTCACCGATGGAGTCGCCGGTGACCTGGATGGCGTTGAACACGTCCTCCACGTTGGCCAGCGGGGAGTCCTCCGCCACCAGATGGGGGGCCACGTAGGCGCAGACCTTCCCGTCACTGTCCCGGCGCACGCTGCGGCCCAGCAGCTTGATTTTGTAGCCGCCGCTGCGGGCGTAGGCCACATCGGAGAGGGTGATGCCGGTGATGCCCTCGGTGGGCACCTGGTCGGGGTAGATGTGACGGCCAAAGCCCAGGGAGGAGAGGATGCAGATCTTCCGGCAGGCGTCCCAGCCCAGGATGTCGGCGGAGGGGTCCCGCTCGGCGTAGCCGTTGGCCTGAGCCTCCTTCAGGGCATCGTCAAAGCTCAGCCCGGCGCGAATCATCCGGGTGAGGATGTAGTTGGTGGTGCCGTTGAGGATGCCGACGATCTCCTGGAGCTCGTTGGCGGCCAGACAGCTGGTCATGGGCCGCAGGATGGGGATGCCGCCGCCCACGCTGGCCTCGAAGAGGTAGGAGCAGTTGTGCTCCTTTGCCAGCTGGAGCAGCTCACAGCCGTGGGTGGCCACCAGCTCCTTGTTGGAGGTGACCACGCTCTTGCCGGCCTTCAGGGCCCGGCGGGTGCAGTCCAGAGGGAAGGGCACGCCGCCCATGGTCTCCACCACGATCTGGACCTCGGGGTCGTTCTCAATGATGGAGAAGTCGTGGACCACCCGGTCGGCAAAGGGGCTGTCGGGGAACTCCCGCAGGTCCAGAATATACTTCAGATTCACTTCATTGGCCACTCTCTGGGAGATATGCTGACCGTTCTTGTAAAAAATCTCCCCCACGCCGCTGCCCACGACGCCGTAGCCCAGAATCGCCACGTTTACCATAATAGCACCTCTCTCTTCATCTCTGCCAGACCGAAGCCCGGATTGTCTCTGCCCGGCTCCGTCAACCGGCCAGCACCTCAAACCTGACCACGCCCTCCACCTGCTCCACCCGGTGCACCAGCTCCTCCAGGCTCAGGCACAGAGCGCTGGTCTCCGCGCTCAGCGTCACCGCCGCCACACTGAGGGTGGGCACACTCTGGTTGATGGTGAGAATATTTCCGCCGCTCTCGGCAAAAATATTCAGGATGGAGGACAGAATCCCCGGCCGGTCCCGGAGCATGGCCTGGAAGGTGACAATGTGACCGTTCATCATGTCGTTGAAGGGCCGCACCATGTCCTTGTACTTGTAAAAGGCGCTGCGGCTGATGCCCACGCGCTGGGTGGCCTCGTTGACCGTGGCGGCCTCCCCCAGCTCCAGCAGCTCCTTGGCCTGGACGACCCGCACGAAAATGTCCGGCATCGCCTGGGCGTCCACAATGAAGTATTTGGGTGCCTTCGACATCCTTCCTCACCTCTGAACATCTGTCCACGCACAGTGGTCATTTGTATTTGTTGTGCAGAGGCCATTATAGCACCCTGTTTTGCCAAATGCAACTGTGGATTTTGCTATTTTTCCCCCAACTGCTCCCCCTTCTTTGGTGTGCTTTCGCTTTTTATTAGAGGAAGCGCCGCGGAGGCGTTCCAGACAGGGCACTCTGAACGCTTGAAGCGACCAAAGGAGGCAAATGCCGGGCGCAAAGCTCCGGGGGTTCCGCGCTCCGGGCTGTGCATGAAGGATGAGGCTTGCCAGAGGAGGTTTTTCATGTCCCAGAGCGTCAAAAAGCTCCTGTTTGTCCTCTCCCTCACCCTCACACTGGCGCTGCCGCCTCTGCGCCGCTGCCTCTGGGCGCTCACACTCTCGCTGACTCTGGGCTGGGCGCTGCGCGCCTGTACGGCGGCGCTCTCCCGGCGTGGGGTGCCCCGGCGCTGGGCGGCGGGCGCGGTGGGGCTCACCCTGGGCGCGCTGAGCGCGCTGACGCTCTGGGGAAGCATCTGGGCCGTGTTCGGCCTGCTGGACCGGGCCGCCGGACTGCTGCCGGACACCGCCTCCTTCTTCACGCTTCTGCGCCGCCTGGCCGCTCAGCTGCCCGACGGTCTGGGCTCCGTGGCCTCTCAGGGCGTGGACCTGCTGGAGCAGCGGGGCAACCTGCTCCGGGAGCAGCTGGTGCTCCGCTCCGCCCGGCTCAGCGCCCGCCTGCTCTCCCAGCTGCCTCAGCTGCTGTTCTTTCTGGTGGTGGTGGGCCTGAGCGCGTTCTACGCCGCCGTGGACTGGGACACCCTGCGCCCCTGCCTGCTCCGGGCCGTCCCGGAGGACTGGCGCTCCCCCTTGGGCCGGGGGCTCAGACTGCTGCGGCATGGTCTGCGCCGCTGGGCCGCCGTCCAGGGCAGACTGCTGCTGTTTCAATACCTGCTGCTCACGGCGGGGCTGCTGCTGCTGGGTCAGCGCTGCGCCGGAGGCGTTGCGGCTCTGGCCGCCCTGAGCGACGCCCTGCCCCTGCTGGGCACCGGCGCGGTGTTGCTGCCCCTGAGCGCGCTGCGTCTGCTGTCGGGACAGGGACAGACCGCCCTGGGCCTGCTGGCCCTCACCGCCTGCTGCTGGACGCTGCGCACCGTGCTGGAGCCGCGGCTGGTGGGCGCTCAGGCGGGCTGGAGCCCCTTCTTCACCCTGCTGGCCCTCTACCTGGGCGCGGAGTGTTTCGGCTTTCCCGGGGTCATGGCCGCTCTGGTGCTCGCCTGCGCCCTGGGCGGCGTGAGCACAGGGGAAGGGCGGAGAACCGGGCCGAAAAGGGAGAGGCTGACCCGCTCCACCCGACATTTTAAAAATTTCTCTTGCATTTTCCCCCCTGTTCGGGTACAATATAGGTGCAAGGAAGGAAAGGAGGTGCGCGGCATGAGCGAGCGGCGCGACAACCCGGAGGGCGGCGAGGAGTTCAGCCCCACCTTTATCACACTCACCAGTGAGGACGGCGAGGAGCTGGAGCTGGAGTACCTGGACACGCTGGAGTACAACGACCAGGTGTATATGGCCTTCTTCCCCACCGTGCCCGAGGGCGTTGACCCCCAGACTTTGGAGGACAGCGAGGAATACGGGCTCATCATCCTCAAGGTCATCAACGTGGACGGGGAGGAACAGCTCTCCACCCTGGACAGCGAGGAGGAGGCCGAGGAGGTCTACCAGCGCTTCATGGAGGAGCTGCTGGAGGACGAGGAATAATCCCCCCTCTGAGCGCATAAACTGACAAGAGACCCTGCGGGGTTCGTGATGGTCCTTTATTTAACCCACATTTCTATTCAGGGATGCTTGACTCGCCCAGCCGTTTGCAGACCTCCCGGCCTGTGCCGGATGCTGGTAGCAGTAACGCTGTGCGGCGGCAACCCACCTGCAGCTCTGGTGCAGGTTGAAGTGGGACCACACGGCTTTCGCGGGGTTTTCTGTCTATCATCACAAGCGAGGGACCCAAAAGGGTCCTTTTTTTTCGAAAATTAGCTCTTGTTTTTTTGCCGCGGTGTGACTATAATGGGTAACGATTGCATTTTCAGAAAAAGGAGAGCAACTGCCATGAGCAATCCGAAGAAAACGACGGACCAGTCCCTGGAGGGCCTGTCCATGAGAGAGCGCAACGAGCGGCTGGCTGAGGAGAAGGAGCAGCGCCGCTGGCGCAGATACGGCATCATCGCCGCCATCGTGGCGGTGCTCATTGCCGCCCTGCTGTTCTGGGACCACGGCTTCATCCAGCGCAGCGCCACCGCCGTCACCATCGGCAGCCGGAACTATTCCGCCGCGGATGTGGACTACTATTACTTCTCCCAGTACAATTCCATGTACTCCTATGCCAGCTACTACGGCATCGACACCAGCAAGAGCCTGAAAGATCAGGAGGCCTATGACGGCCAGAGCTGGTATGAGTACCTGCGCAGCAACGCCGAGAGCTCCCTGCGGGAGGTCAGCACCCTGGCCCAGGAGGGCGAGGCGGAGGGCTACACCCTCTCCGAAAAGGGTCAGAAGGATTTGGACAGCGCCCTTCAGGCTGCCAAGGACGCCGCCAAGGAGAACAACGTCTCCCTGAGCTACTACCTGCGCCGGATGTTCGGCCGCTTCATGACCTGGAAGCGCTTTGAGAAGATCGTCACGGAGTACACCTACGCCTACGACTACAAGGAGCACAAGACCGACAGCTTCGAGGTCTCCGACAAGGAGACGGACAGCTACTACGATGAGCACAAGGCCGAGCTGGACACCTTCACCTTCCAGGCCTACAAGGTCAACGTGGAGACCTCCACCGACGAGAGCGGCGCAGAGGTCGAGGCCACCCAGGAGCAGATTGACGCCGCCCGCGCCAAGGCCGAGAAGCTGGCCAAGACCCTCAAGAGCGGCGATGAGAAGGAAATCTCCGCTCTGGTCACGGAGCTCAACGCCGTGAACTACTCCGACACCAAGACCGCCAGCCTCAGCTCCTACCCCTTCGGCAGCTGGGTCACCGACGAGAGCCGCAAGGCCGGCGACACCGACGTGATTGAGGACTCCCACACCGAGGAGGTCGAGGACACCGACGCCGCTGACAGCGCGGACAGCTCCGCCGCCCCCGAGGCCGAGGCCGCTGCCGACGACGCCTCCGCCGAGACTGATACCGCCGACGCCTCTGCCGCCGCGGACAGCTCCGCCAAGGCCGAGGCCGCGCCCAAGCGTACCGTCACCCATGTGGACGGCTACTACGCCGTACGCTTCGACGCGCGCACGCTGGACGAGTACAAGGCCGCCAACGTGGTCTCCGTGAACATCCCCGCCAAGGAGATTCCCGCCGAGACCAGCGCCGACAGCTCCGCCGAGGCCGCTGAGAGCAGCGCCGCCGAAGCCGCCCCCACCTATGACATGGAGGGCGCCAAGGCCGCCGCGGACGCCTTTGTGGAGCAGTGGCAGTCCAAGGGCGGCACCGTGGACGCCCTGCGGGAGATGACCGTCGCCGAGGAGGACGCCCAGGAGTCTGAGGAGTCCGAGGACGCTGCCGACAGCTCCGCCGCCGCCGACAGCAAGCCGGAAACCTATGTGCTCTCCGAGTTCAGCGAGGTGGAGAAGGACGGCTACTCCTTCAACGCCGACGTGCTGAGCTGGCTCTACGGCAGCAAGCACAAGAGCGGGGACTACTATGTGATGGAGGACAGCTCCGCCAACGCCTATCAGGTCATCTGCTTCACCGAGTACGACGAGCTGCCCTACTGGAAGGTGACGGCTCAGAACGCTGTGCGCAGCGAGAAGTACACCGAGTGGTACGACGGCCTGTCCGAGAAGTACGAGCCCAAAGAGACCTGGTTCTACAGCCAGGTGGGCTAAAATCAGCAAAAAGCTCCGGACCCTGCAACGGGGTTCGGAGCTTTCTTTGTTGTTTCGGTGTTTTTAGGGGACATTGGGCGCAATTCGACCCGCTCAGAACTGAAAGGCGTTGCCGCCGAAGTCAAAGGCGTCCAGATTTTTGATTTGAAACAGGTCGAAGACCGCCTGCTCCAGCGCGTCGTCGTTCACGGGCGCGTAGCTCTCCGCCTTCTGGTCGTCGGCCCCCACCAGCCGGAGGATGGCCACGTCCCCCTCCGACTCGTCCGCGGGCATGAAGATGCCAAAGGCCGACTGATTGTATTCCACCACGTCCAGCAGCTCGTAGGCCTCCCGCTGCCCGTTGGGGTCCTCCAGCATCAGGACCACCCGGTTGTTGTTGGTATCCAGCATCATAAGCGTTTTCCTCCAAATCAGTCTGTTTTGCTCAGATTCCGCCGTTTTTCCGGGCGAGAAAGCCCTCCAGAATCAGCGTCGCCGCCACCGCGTCCACGTTCTGCCGGTGCTTTTTGGATTTGCGGCCGTTGGCGTGGAGGATGCGGTGGGCGTCCACCGTGGTCAGGCGCTCGTCCCAGAGGCTCACGGGCAGTCCGGTGCGCTCCTTCAGCTCCTCCGCAAGCGCCTGGCAGGTCTGCGCCTTTTCGCCCAGGCTGTTGTTCATGTTCTTGGGGTAGCCCAGCACCAGCTCCGTGACCTGATGCTCCTTCACCAGCCAGGTGAGCTCCTCCACCACCGTCTCCCGCCGCCAGCTGTGGATGACCGTGGTGTAGCCCGCCAGCATCCCCAGCGCGTCGGAAATTGCCACGCCGGTGCGGGCCTCTCCGTAGTCAATCGCCATGATACGCATGCTCTGCTCCTCCTGCCCAAATTCTGTCCCCCATTTTAGCACCTTTTCCCGGCTCTGACAACTCTTTTCCCCCACTCTGCCCCGCGGCGCAAAAAACAAAAAAAACTGTTGACAAATGGGGGCGCTTTGGGGTACAATACCACTTGTATCGTTGTGCGAGGTGGACTATGAGACTGGAACTCAAGGACATCATTTATACTCCCGGCGCGAGCCTCCCCTTCTCCTGTGAGATGGATTTGTCCGCGCTGGATTTTTACGGCGAGCGCCCTCTGGCTGAGCCAGTGCGGGTGCAGGGCGTCGTCCGCAATCGGGCGGGTCTGCTGGAGCTGGACGCCGAGGCGGTGACCAATTGTCATCTGCGCTGCGCCAGCTGCGGAAAGGCCTTCGAGCGCCTGCTCACCGTCCCCATCCAGTTTTTACTGGCCACCAAGCTCGAAAACGAAGAGGACGAGGACATTCTGCCGCTGAACGGGACCGGCCTGGAGCTGGACCCGGTGGTGACGGATGAGGTCATCTTCGCAATGGATACAAAGTCCCTGTGCCGGGAGGACTGCAAGGGCCGCTGCCCCAGATGCGGCAAGGACCTCAACGAGGGCCCCTGCTCCTGCAAGCCGGAGGTTGACCCCCGGTGGGCCGCTCTGAGTGCTCTCCTGGACCGGGATGAATGAAAGGAACAGATGATTTGACAGGAGGTGTCATAGATGGCAGTCCCCAAGAGAAAAGTGTCCAAGGCCAGACGCGACAAGCGCCGCGCCAACTGGAAGCTGGCCGCTCCCCAGCTGGTGCGTTGCGAGTGTGGTGCTTACCGCATGCCTCACCGCATTTGCCCCTCCTGCGGCGCTTACAATGGGCGTTCCTACGCGAAGGTCGAGGCCAACGCCGCCGAGTGATGTTGACCATCGGATACGAGTAAAGGAGTCTGTCTGTGGGACAGGCTCTTTACTTTTGCCCCGGAATTGGGTAAAATAAGGCGTACAGCTTTTTCCAGAGAGGAGGGTTCGAGCGCGTGAGCACCATCATTGCCTCCGTGGACCCCCGCTCCCCCGCCCATCGGCTGGGCCTGCGGAGCGGCGAGCGGCTGCTGGAGGTCAACGGCAAGCCCATTGCGGACGTGCTGGACTACAAATTCTACACCTACGACCCCCGCCTCACCCTGCTGGTGGAGGCACCGGACGGCAAGCGGCGCACCGTCCGCGTCCGCAAGGGCGAGGGCGAGGAGCTGGGCCTGAGCTTTGAGACCTACCTCATGGACAACGCCCACCGCTGCGCCAACAACTGCGTGTTCTGCTTTGTGGACCAGATGCCCAAGGGCCTGCGCAGCACCCTCTACTTTAAGGACGACGACGAGCGCCTGAGCTTCCTCATGGGCAACTACGTCACCCTGACCAACCTCTCCCCCAGGGAGATTCAGCGCATCATCGACCTGCGCATCTCCCCCATCAACGTCTCCGTCCACACCACCGACCCGGAGCTGCGGGTAAAGATGATGGGCAACCGCTTCGCCGGGCGCAGCGTGGACATCATGCGGCGCTTCGCGGAGGCGGGCATCCAGATGAACTGCCAGGTGGTGGCCTGTCCCGGCCTCAACGACGGGCCCGCCCTCCAGCGGACCATGGAGGATTTGGTGGCTATGCGCGCGGGCGTTTCCAGCTGCGCCATCGTGCCCGTGGGTTTGACAAAGTACCGGGAAGGGCTCTTCCCCCTGCGCTCCTACACCGCCCGGGAGGCCGCGGCGGTGCTGGACCAGGTGGAATCCTTCGGGGAGCAATGTCTGGAGCGCTTTGGCCGCAGAATGTTCTGGTGCAGCGATGAGTTCTACCTGCTCGCCGGGCGGGAGCTGCCCCCGGACGAGTTTTATGACGACTACTGCCAGCTGGAAAACGGCGTCGGGATGCTCCGCCTGCTGGAGGTGGAGTTCCGGGGCGCGCTGCGGGTCTACGAGGGCGAGCCCTGCTCCCCCACCCCCTACGCCGTCGCCACGGGCAAGGCCGCCGCGCCGCTGCTCTCCCGCCTCTGTGCCCAGGCGGACGGGCAGTTTGCCTGCTCCGGCCGGGTCTACACCATTGAAAATGACTTCTTCGGGCCGGAAATCACCGTGGCCGGGCTCATCACCGGCCGGGACCTCATCGCTCAGCTCAAGGGCAAGGAGTTGGGCGAGCGGCTGCTGCTGCCCGAGTGCATGCTGCGCTACCATCAGAACGTGTTTCTCGACGACGTGACGGTGGAGCAGGTGCAGGAGGCTCTGGGCGTGCCGCTGACCTTTGTGCCCTCTGACGGCTTTAAGCTGCTGGAGGCGATTTTGCAGGTGGAGGGCGGAGAAGAGCCTGAGGAAGACGAGTATTTCGCTGAGGATGACGAATACTTTCTGTATAATCCCTGAATAATGTACAAAACCAGAATCAAAGTGGACACCGACGAATCCTTCAGCAGGTTTCCACTATCGCACTCCATTTACTGTCCGAGGCAGTTTTCCCCTCGGCGGCCCTCACGGTTCCCTGTGATGCATCTCTCGGAGCCGCCGACGGGCGAAGCGATTGAAAAAGGAAGTGATACTATGGCAAAGCCTTTGGTGGCTATTGTGGGCCGGCCCAATGTGGGCAAGTCCATGCTGTTCAACAAGCTGTGCGGTCAGCGCCTGTCCATCGTCGAGGACACCCCCGGCGTGACCCGGGACCGCCTCTACGCCGAGTGCGAGTGGGCCGGACGCAGCTTCACCATCGTCGATACCGGCGGCATCGAGCCGCGCAATGACAGCGAAATCCTGCAATTCATGCGCGCCCAGGCGGAAATCGCCATCGAAAACGCGGACGTCATCGTGCTGGTGTGCGACATCCGCACCGGCGTCACCGCCGCCGACGAGGACGTGGCCCGCCTGCTCCAGCGCTCCGGCAAGCCCGTGGTGCTGGCGGTCAACAAGGCCGACGGCGTGGGCGCTCACGCCCTGAACGCGGACATCTATGAGTTCTACAACCTGGGTTTGGGCGACCCCATCGGCATCAGCGCCATCCACGGCATCGGCCTGGACGACATGCTGGAGGCGTGCGTGGAGCACTTCCCCGAGGCCCAGGAGGAGGAGGAGAACGACGATGTCATCCGCGTGGCCATCATCGGCAAGCCCAATGTGGGCAAGTCCTCCCTGGTGAACCGGATTCTGGGCGAGGAGCGGGTCATCGTGTCCAACATGGCCGGCACCACCCGGGACGCCGTGGACAGCTACTTCGAGAACGAGCAGGGCAAATACTGCTTCATCGACACCGCGGGCATGCGCAAAAAGTCCCGGGTCAACGACCGGGTGGAGCAGTTTTCCGTGCTGCGCGCCACCATGGCCATCGACCGCGCCGATGTGTGCCTCATCCTCATCGACGCCCACGAGGGCGTGACGGAGCAGGACACCAAGGTGGCCGGTCTGGCCCACGATGCCGGCAAGGCCAGCATCATCGTGGTGAACAAGTGGGACGACATCGAAAAAGATGACAAGACCATGAAGCGCATGACCGACGAAATTCGGCAGGATTTGTCCTATATGACCTACGCGCCGGTTTTGTTCATCTCCGCCCTGACGGGACAGCGGGTGCAGAAGCTCTTCGGGCTCATCAACCGGGTCCATGAGATGTCCCTGCTGCGCATCCGCACCGGCGTGCTCAACAGCGTGCTGGCGGAGGCCACCACCCGGGTGCAGCCCCCCACGGACCGGGGTCGGCGCCTGAAAATCTTCTATATGACCCAGGCCGGGGTGCAGCCACCCACCTTTGTGTGCTTCTGCAACGAGGCGAAGCTGTTCCACTTCTCCTACCAGCGCTATCTGGAGAATCAGATTCGCTCCACCTTTGCTCTGGAGGGAACCCCCATCCGCATGGTCATTCGGGAGCGAAACGAGAAGGAGGCCGAAAAATGATGATTCCGATTCTGGTGACAGCGGCGGTCAGCTACCTGCTGGGCTGCTGCAACAGCGCCCTGATTATCTCCAAATACATTCTCCGCGACGACGTGCGCGGCCACGGCAGCGGAAACGCGGGCCTGACCAATTTTTACCGCACATTTGGCAAGAAAATGGTGATTTGGGTCATTCTGGGCGACCTTTTGAAGGCCATCGTCTCCTGCCTGCTGGGCGGCTGGCTCATCGGGCCCGCTCTGGGCGGCGCCGCGGCGGACATCGCCCTGGGCAAGCTGGTGGGCGGCGTGTTCGCCATGCTGGGCCACAGCTTCCCCGCCATGTTCGGCTTCAAGGGCGGCAAGGGCGTGCTCTGCGGCGCGGGCGTGATTCTGTGCATGGACTGGCGGGTCTCCGCCGTGTGTCTGGGGGTCTTCGCCGTGCTGGTAGCCCTCACCCGCTGGGTGAGCCTGGGCTCCATGGTGGCCGCGGCCCTGTTCCCCGTCACCTGCTGGTTTGTCTGGCACAGCGCGCCGGTGACGGTTCTAGCGGTGGTCACGGGCCTGCTCATCGTGGTGCGCCACAAGGACAACGCCAAGCGCATCGCCCACGGCGAAGAGAATAAGTTTGAGCTGAAAAAAGAGTGATTCTGTCAACAAAGGAGTGTTCTGCTATGAAAATCACAGTATTGGGCTCCGGCGGCTGGGGCACGGCTCTGGCGCTGCTGCTGCTGGAAAACGGCAATGAAGTCACCATGTGGTCCTGGTGTCAGGAGGAGAGCGACCGGCTGCGGACGAATCGGGAGAATCCCATGCTCGCGGGCGTGACGCTGCCCGAGACCCTGGGCCTGACAGCGGACATGTCCTGTGTGAAGGATTCCGACGTGGTGCTGCTGGCGACGCCCTCCTTCGCGGTGCGCTCCACCGCGGCTCAGCTCAAGAGCCTGGCCCGGCCCGGCACGGTGCTGGTCAGCGTGGGCAAGGGCTTTGAGAAGGGCACCTCCCTGACCCTCAGCCAGGTCATCCGCTCCGAGGTGGGCGACACCTGCCCGGTGGTGGTGCTCTGCGGCCCCACCCACGCCGAGGAGGTGGGCAGAGGCGTGCCCACAGCCATTGTGGCCGCCAGCGCGGACAAGCGGGCGGCGGAGCTGGTCCAGGATCTGTTCATGAGCCCCCGGTTCCGGGTGTACACCTCTTCCGATGTGGTGGGCTGTGAGATCGGCGCGGGCCTGAAGAACGTCATCGCCCTGTGTGCGGGCGTCATCGACGGCATGGGCTACGGCGACAACACCCGGGCCATGCTCATGACCCGCGGCCTGACGGAGATGGCGCGTCTGGGCACGGCCATGGGCGGCGACCAGCGCACCTTTGCGGGCCTGACCGGCGTGGGCGACCTGATTGTCACCTGCACCAGCGTCCACTCCCGGAACCACACCTACGGCGAGATGATCGGCAAGGGCAAGGACCCCCAGGAGGCCATGGAGGCCATGAACGGCAAGGTCGTGGAGGGCTACTACGCCGCCGCCACCGGCATGGAGCTGGCCCGGAAGTTCGGCGTAGAGCTGCCCATCACCCGCGCGGCCTACGAGGTGCTCTACGAGGGCAAGGCTGTGAAGGACGAGTTCCACAAGCTCATGACCCGCCGGAAGAACCACGAGGTCGAGGACGCCTGGGTGTAAGGCGGACTGCCTCCGCGGACAAGCTCCCGGAGACTGTCCGTGGTTACCGGACTCCCGGACAAGGCTGTTTGTGATTGTTTTCCGCAGTTTGTCCGGGTCTTGGAGCCTGTGCGTTGTGGCAGACTGTGCCGTGAGGCGGATTGTGTCCCTTACACCGCGCCTCAAACCGGAAAATGGTTTCCAACGTGGAAGCTGATTGAGCAATCAGTCGGCTTCCACGTTTGTTTTTTTCCTGGCAGCAGCTTGGGGTGGCGTTGAAGGCTTTTTTATGGTATAATCAGGAAAAACCCCCGAAAGAAGGATTGTCATGCACAACGAAACCGCCCACGCCCTGCTGGAGTTCATTCGCCGCAGTCCCAGCTGCTACCATGTGGTGGAAAACCTGAAGGGGATGCTGGAGGACTTCCGGCTCCTGCGGGAAGAGGACGCCTGGACGCTGGAGCCGGGCAGGCGCTACTGTATCACTCGGAACGGCTCCTCCCTCATCGCCATCCGGCTCCCCAGAGGACCGCTGAACCGGCTGCGCATCGCCGCCGCACACAGCGACTTCCCCTCCTTCAAGCTCAAGCCCAACGCGGAGCTGGTTCAGGAGGGCTATCGGAAGCTGAACACAGAGAAATACGGCGGCGTACTGTTTTCCCCCTGGCTGGACCGGCCCCTGTCCGCGGCGGGCCGGGTGATGGTGCGCTCCGGGTCCGGTCTGGCTGTGCGGCTGGTGAACCTTGACCGGGACCTGTGCCTGATTCCCAGTCTCGCCATTCACATGGACCGCACGCTCAACGATGGGTATGCGTTCAATCCTCAGGTGGACCTGCTGCCCCTGCTGGGAGAGGCGGATTCCGGTCCGGCTTTTCTCTCCCTGCTGGCACAGGAGGTCGGTGTGGAACCGGGAGACGTGCTGGACTACGACCTCTACCTCTACAACCGGACCCCTGGCACCATCTGGGGTGCCCGTGGGGAGTACCTGTCCACCCGCTCTTTGGACGATTTGCAGTGTGTGTGGCCTCTGGCACAGGGCTTTCTGCGCTGTGAGGAGAGTGAGGACTGCGGCGCTGTGCTGTGCGTTTTCGACAGCGAGGAGGTGGGCAGCGGCTCCAGGCAGGGCGCCGGCTCCACCTTCCTCACGGACGTGCTGGAGCGCGTTTTTGCGGCGCTGGGGCTGGATGCCCAGACACGCAGGCGGATTCTGGCCCGGAGCACTCTGGTCAGCGCGGACAACGCCCACGCGGTTCATCCCAACCGCCCGGAGAAGGCAGACCCCACCAATCGGCCGCGTCTGAACGGCGGAATCGTGCTCAAATACAATGCCGCGCAGCGCTACACCACGGACGCGCTCTCCGCCGCCTGGTTCAAGCTGCTGTGTGAGGCCGCACAGGTGCCGTGGCAGAGCTACGTCAATCGCTCGGACGTGCTGGGCGGAACCACCCTGGGCTGCATCGCCCTGCGGCGGCTGGGAATCAGCGCCATTGACATCGGCCTGCCGCAGTTGGCCATGCACTCCCCCTATGAGACTGCGGGCGTGCGGGACACGGAGTATCTGCTGCGGGCTATGAGCGTGTATTTCAGCGGCACGGGCGTTCCCACGGAGCTGAGCTGACGCGCTTTCCGTCATTCTCATACGATGTCTCCAAAAGTGTTGAAAAAAAATGAAAAAAAGGCTTGACAAGCGCCCGCATTGATGGTATCATACCCCTTGCAGTGAGCAAGAGTCGCCTGCGATACACCGTTTTTCGATGCGCGAGTGGTGGAATTGGTAGACTCGCTGGCTTCAGGTGCCAGTGCTCTTTACGGGCGTGCGGGTTCGACTCCCGCCTCGCGCACCAACC
>CACZUK010000008.1 GCA_902784305.1 Oscillospiraceae bacterium
TGAGGGTCCACCTGTTCCCATTCCGAACACAGCAGTTAAGCTCACTTCTGCCGACAATACTTGCTTGGAGACGAGCCGGGAAGATAGGTAGCGCTAACACAGCCGTCCAGCGAAAGTTGGACGGCTTTTTTCGTATTTTTGGCGGCCTTTGAGGAGCAGTCCGGAAGAAAACCGGATGGGAGGTTCCAAAGAGGTTTCAGCACCCGTTACAAAAGTCCTCTCCTCTGGGAAAATGGGGCCGCGGTCGAACGGGCTCCAGATCAATCTGGGGAACCGGATAAAACTGGGGCTGGCTTTCAGAGGCTTCAGGAGCCACTACAAAAGCCTCCCCTTTTGGATGAGAAACCACACGGCCGAACAGGCTCAGAATAGAAGGCATTATAGAAGAGAGGTTTTCCCGCTCCATAAAAAAGGGGAGAGGGGCCACACAGCCTGCGGGGCCGTGTGGGTGAGGCTGATGACAGTTGAAACATTACCAACACGATGCCAGAAAGCAGCAAAACAAAACGCGAGTGCGCCGAGTTATCTCAGCACACCCGCGTTTTTATCATAGTTTTACGCTCAGTTTGCAGCCTTCAGTCGTAGCCACTGGGAATCATAGAGGTCCAGCGTTTCCTGAGGCAGGTTCGTATAAATCTCAGACTTCTGCTTCACATCATCCGGCGCGAACACCAGCTCGCTGTCCTGAAGCTCCTCCTCCATCTCCTCCCGCGCGGCGGTGGAGGGCGGCGCGTAGGTGTTGTAGTTGGCGTTGGCGGCCATGCTGCTGACCTCGCACATGTAGTTGATGAAGGCCTCCGCGTTCTCCTTGTTTGTGGCGCTTTTGGGGATGCACCAGGCGTCCACATAGTAGTTGGAGCCTTCCTTTGGATACACGCAGGCCAGATCGGGATTCTCCCGCATCATCACCACGGCGTCGCCCGCGTAATAGGGCCCCACGGCGGCCTCACCGGCCTCCAGCTTGTCGAAAATCTGGTCCATGACGTAGGCCTGCACCAGCGGCTTCTGCTCAATCAGCTTGTCCACGGCGGCTTTGATTTCATCGGGGTTGGTTGTGTTGTAGCTGTAGCCCAACAGCTTCAGGGCGATGCCCATGGCGTCGCGGCTGTTGTCGAACATCAGAATGTTTCCGGCCAGGCTCTTGTCCCAGAGGACTGCCCAGCTGTCCGGGGCCTTGTCCAGCATCTTTGTATTGTAAATCAGGCCAACCACGCCCAGCAGATAGGGCACTGAGTACTTCCCCTCCGGGTCGTATTCCAGCCCGCTGCGGAACTCCGCGTCCAGATTCTCCAGATTGGGAATCCGCTCCGCGTCCAGCGGCTCCAGCATGTCCTCCTGAATCAGTCGGGCCACCATGTAGTCCGAGGGACAAATCACGTCATAAGAGGTGGAGCCGCTTTTCAGGGTAGAGTAGAGGCTCTCGTTGTCCGAATAGGTGGAGTAGTTGACCTTGATGCCCGTTTCCTTCTCAAAGGCTGTCACGGTATCCTCGTCAATAAAATCGCCCCAGTTTGCCACATTTACAGAGCCTTTTGAGACGCTTTTCCCGCCGCAGGCGCACAGGCAGAGCACCATGCTCAAAGCCAGACACAGACTGATGATCTTTTTCATTTCTACCTCCCCGATACCCCGCAGGGCCGTGTGTGGGAGCGCTGACCGGACGCGGCGCGCTCCCAGAGCTGATTTACATTCAATGGAACTGCAAAAAACGGTTAAGACGCCTTCAAATCCATCCACAGCTTATCATACAGAGCAAGCGTGTCCCCGGGCAGGTTGATGAACACCTCGGTGTTCTGAAGCACCGCGTTGTCCGGGTAGATGTAAGCGTTGTTCTGAAGCTCCTCGTCCAGCAGCTCCCGGGCCGCGGAGGAGGGCGTGGTGTAGTGGGTGTACTCGGCGTTGGCCTTCATAATCTCCGGCTCGCACATGAAGTTGATAAAGGCCTCGGCGTTCTCCTTGTTGGCCGCGCCCTTGGGGATGCACATGGCGTCCACGTAGTGGTTGGAGCCCTCCTTGGGGAAGAAGAAGTCCAGGTCCGGGTTCTCCTCCATCATGGTCACAGCGTCGCCGGCGTAGTAGGGACCCACGGCGGCCTCACCGGCCTCCATTTTGTCAAAAATCTGGTCCATGACGTAGGCCTGCACCAGGGGCTTCTGCTCCTCCAGCAGGGCCAGGGCCTCCTGGAGCTGCGCCTCGTCGGTGGTGTTCAGGCTGTAGCCCAGCTTTTTCAGGGCGATGGCCAGGGCGTCGCGGCTGTTGTCGAACATCAGAATCTGGCCGCTCAGGGACTCGTCCCAGAGCACGTCCCAGCTGTCCGGGGTGCCGTTGACCATGGTCTTGTTGTAGACCACGCCCACCACGCCGGACATATAGGGCACGGAGTACTCGTTGTCGGGGTCGTACTCCAGGCCCTTGAGGGAGTCGTCAATGTTAGCATAGTTGGGGACGTTGTCCAGGTTGATTTTCTCCAGAGCGTCCTCACTGATGAGACGGGAGATCATGTAGTCGGAGGGGATGACCACGTCATACTCCGCCGCGCCGCTCATGAGGGTGGCGTACATGCTCTCATTGTCGGAATAGGTGTTGTAGTTCACCTTGATGCCGGTTTCCTTCTCAAACTGGGAGAAAATATCCTCGTCGATGTACTCGCCCCAGTTGTAGACGTTCACTTCGCCCTTGCTCTCGACGGCAGAGCCGCCGCCGCAGGCGCTCAGGCAAAGCACCATGCTCAGGGCCAGAAACAGGCTGATGTGTTTTTTCATCTCGTTCCTCCTCGTCAGCCCCGGCAGGGGCTTCTCCTGTGTCAAATGCGGCGCGTTCAGGACGCCTTCAGGTCCATCCAGAGCTTATTGTAAAGCTCCAGCGTGTCCTGCGGCAGATTGACAAAGATTTCAGTGTTTTTCAATACATCCTCATCGGGATAGATGCAGGGATTGTCTCGCGTCTCCTTAGTTCTTCTGACGCAGCATCGCTGCCCGTTTTTCGGCCAGCTTCTCCTGTTGGGCCGAGCGGATGTTCACCACGGCCAGCAGGGTCAGCACCACCACGAACAGCAGGGTGGACAGGGCGTTGATTTCCGGGCTGATGCGCTTGCGGGTCATGGCGTAGATTTCCATGGCCAGGGTGGACGCGCCGGACCCGGCGGTGAAGTAGGAGATGACAAAGTCATCCACGGACATGGTGAAGGCCATAATCGCCCCGTTGAGCACACCCGGACGGATTTCCGGGAACACCACCATCCAGAACGCCTGCCAGGGGTGCGCACCCAGGTCCTCAGCGGCCTCTTCAATGTTGGGGTCGCACTGGTTGAGCTTGGGCATGACGGACAGGATGACATAGGGGATGTCGAAGGTGATGTGGGCCAGCAGCAGGGTGAAGAAGCCCAGCTTCAGCTCGAAGCCCAGCACCGAGCCCAGCGTGGCGTTGAACGCGCCCGCGGCGAAGACGAAGAGCAGCATCAGGCTCACGCCGGTGATGATGTCCGCGTTGGTCATGGGCACGTTGTTGATGGCCATCAGCACCGCCCGGGGGCGCTTGCGCATGTTGAAGAAGCCGATGGCGGCCATGGTGCCCAGCAGGGTGGAAATCAGCATGGCCAGCACGGAAATCTCCAGCGTGGTGGCCAGCGCGGTCAGGATGCGGCTGTCGCCCACCAGCTTGAGGTACCACTTGAGGGAGAAGCCCTGCCAGACCGTGCGGCTCTTGGAGTTGTTGAAGGAGAAGACGATGAGCACCAGAATCGGCGCGTAGAGAAACACCATCGTCAGCAGCAGGCCCAGACGGGCCAGAATTCCGTTCTTTTTCAGGTTCACAGGTACACCGCCTCCCCTTCTCCTTCACCGAAGTGGTTCATCACCGCCATAGCGATGAGGACGATGACCATCATCACCAGAGAGATGGCGCTGCCCAGATAGGGGTTGTAGGCGCTGCCGTAGAACTGCATTTCAATGAGGTCGCCCAGCAGCAGGGTCATGCCGCCGCCCAGCAGCTTGGAGATGGCAAAGGTGGACACCGCGGGGATGAACACCATGGTGATGCCCGAGAGCACGCCGGGCAGGCTCAGGGGGAAGATGATCTTCCGGAAGACCATGGCCGGGGGCGCGCCCAAATCCTCCGCCGCCTCGATGACCTTGGGGTCAATCTTGTCGATGACGGTGTGGATGGGCAGAATCATAAAGGGCAGGTAGTTGTACACCATGCCCAGCACCACCGCGCCGGGGGTGTTGATCATGGAAAAATGGGTGAGATTGGTGCCAAAAAGTCCGTTATACAGGTTAAAGAACCCAATATTTTGCAAAAAAGTGTTGATGATGCCGGTGTTCTCCAGAATGCTCATCCAGGCGTAGGTCCGCAGCAGAAAGTTCATCCACATGGGCAGCATCACCGCAATCATGGCGATGCGCTTCACGTTGGCGCCCTCCCGGGCCAGCCAGTAGGCCACCGGATAGCCGATGAGCAGGCAGATGAGGGTGGCAATCACCGCCAGCTGAAAGGAGGTGACAAAGGCACCCCAGTACTGGGTCATCATGCGGAAGTTGTCCAGGGTCACCTGTCCGTTCCGGTTGACCAGGGCGTAGCCCACCACCAGAAACAGGGGGACAATCACGAAGACGGCCATCCAGACCACATAGGGGACGGCTAAAAATTTCTTTCTCATGGCCGCGCACCTCTCAGCTCTTGTGCATGACCTGGATGTTGTCCGCGTCCACGCTCAGGCCGACGATTTGCCCCACCTCCGGGGCGCGGGTGGTCTGGACCTTCCAGGTGAAGGTCTCAGAGGCCACCATGACCTCGTAGAAAATGCCCTTGAACACGACGCTTTCCACCTTGCCGGTGAGCTGGCCCCACTCGGGGGGCGAGATGACCAGATCCTCCGGCCGGATGACCACGTCCACCGGCTCCTTGGTGGCAAAGCCCTTGTCCACGCACTGGAAGACGCGGTTGGCGAAGGAGACGGCGAAGTCGCGCTCCATCACGCCGTCCACGATGTTGGACTCGCCGATGAAGTTGGCCACGAAAGCGTTCTTTGGTTCGTTGTAAATCCCGATGGGGGTGCCAATCTGCTGGATTCGGCCCTCGTTCATCACCACGATGGTGTCTGACATGGTCAGCGCCTCCTCCTGGTCGTGGGTGACGTAGACGAAGGTGATGCCCACCTGCTGCTGAATCCGCTTCAGCTCGGTCTGCATCCCCTTGCGCAGCTTCAAATCCAGCGCGCCCAGTGGCTCGTCCAGCAGCAGCACCTTGGGCCGGTTGATGATGGCCCGGGCGATGGCCACGCGCTGCTGCTGACCGCCGGAGAGGGAGTTGACGCTGCGCTGCTCATAGCCGCTGAGGTTGACCATGGACAGCGCCTCGTCCACCCGTCGTCGGATTTCATCCTCGGGGGTCTTGGAGATGCGCAGGCCAAAGGCCACGTTCTCATAGATGTTCATGTGGGTGAACAGGGCGTACTTTTGAAACACCGTGTTGATTTGACGCTTGTAGGGGGGCAGGTCATTGATGCGCACCCCGTCGAAGAACACGTCGCCGCTGGTAGGCTTCTGGAAACCTCCAATGATGCGCAGCGTCGTGGTCTTGCCGCAGCCGGAGGGACCCAGCAGCGTCAGAAACTCCGCGTCATTGAAGTACAGGTTGATGTGATCCAGAACCGTGGTCTCTCCGTCAAATACCATGGACACATCGGTCAAACGAATCAGTTCCTTGGACATTTATCCTCCTCCTCACTCTGGGGCGTCGCCGCCCCTTCCCGACTGGCAAAAAAGGGCAGACTACCCCCTTCTGCAATCAAGACAACTATAGCTCTTTACAGAGGCAAAGTCAATATTTCGACGGGATTTTATGGGGAGGAATTTCATTTCCAATGAGAAAAAAGAATGGGTTTTTGTAAAAGAGCGGGAAAATGTGGGGATATGGCTTGCGCCGGAGGGGAAACGGGAGTAAACTTAGAATAATGCGCAATGCGCAATGGGCGGTGGACCAACGTTTGCGCGCTGTATTTGAGCGGGTGGATTTCCGGTTGCCTGCGCATCGTTTCTGTTTCGCAGAGGCGGAAACTGATTTACAAACGCGCTTACACCGCAGCACGCACCGGTTTCTGCCATAATTGTGCATGATACAGTGTGAATTTCCAGAAAGGAGGTGCCCCCCATGCCAAAATCAGTCCCATCCCGCAGCGATTTCGGCACCGGCAGCGTGCGGCTGCACCTGCTGCGGCTGGCCGTGCCGCTGGTGCTGGCCCAGCTCATCAACGTGCTCTACAACGTGGTGGACCGCATCTACATCGGCCATATGGCCCAGCGCTCCATGGACTCTCTGACGGGCATCGGTCTTGCCATGCCGGTCATCACCATCCTGACGGCCTTCGCCAGCCTGTACAGCATGGGCGGTGCGCCGCTGTTCTCCATGGCCCGGGGCGCCGGGGACGAGGAGCGGGCCAAAACCGTCCTCGGGAACGTGTTCACGCTGCTGATGCTCTCCGGGGCGGTGGCTGCCGCGGCGGCGTGGCTGCTCCGGCGGCCGGTGCTCTACCTGTTCGGGGCCAGCGACGCCACCTATCCCTACGCCAGCGCCTACCTGTCCATCTACCTGCTGGGGACCGGGTTTATGATGGTCAGTCTGGGCCTGAACCCCTTCATCAACGCCCAGGGCTTCGGCGTGACGGGCATGCTCACCGTCAGCATCGGGGCGATTTTGAACCTGATTCTGGACCCGGTGTTCATTTTTGTACTGGATATGGGGGTTCGGGGCGCGGCTCTGGCCACGATTCTGGCCCAGATGGTGTCCGCGACCTGGGTGCTGCGCTTCCTCACCGGCCCGAAGGCCCTGATTCGGCTCAGCCGGGACGCGCTGGCCCTGCGTCCGGCGCTGGTGGGGCGCATTGTCAGCCTGGGCATGGCGGGCTTCATCGTCTACCTGACCAACGCCGCGGTGCAGATTGCCTGCAACGCCACCCTCCAGCGCTGGGGCGGAGACGTGTACGTCAGCGTGATGACCCTCATCAACTCCGTGCGGGAGGTGCTCTCCATGCCCGTCATGGGCACCTCCGACGCGGCAAAGCCCATCCTGAGCTTCAACTACGGCGCGGGGAAGTACGACCGGGTGCGCGCGTGCATCCGCTTCATGACGGCCTTCTGCGTCGCCGTTTCGCTGGTGCTCTGGGGGCTGGTGTTCGTGTTTCCGCAGTTCTTCTTGAAGCTGTTCAGCAGCGACCCGGCGCTGATTGCCGCGGGCGTGCCCGCCCTGCACACCTACTTCTTCGGCTTCTTCCTGATGACCCTCCAGTTCTCCGGCCAGACCACCTTTCAAGCCCTGGGCAAGGCGAAACGGGCGATTTTCTTCTCCCTGTTCCGGAAAGCCATCATTGTGGTGCCGCTGACGCTGCTGCTGCCTACGCTGGGCTTCGGGGCCATGGGGGTGTTCATGGCCGAGCCGATTTCCAACCTGCTGGGCGGTGGAGCCTGCTTCACGACCATGTACTTCACCCTCTACCGGCGGCTGGAAGAGGAGCGCGGGGTGTAAAGAGAGTGAGCGCGGGATGTAAAGAGAGCGAGCGCGGGATGTAAAGAGAGCGAGCGCGGGGCGTAAAGAGAGCTAGTGCGGGGCGTAAAGAGAGCGAGCGTGGGGTGTAAAGAGAGCGAGCGCGGAGCGTAAAGAGAACAAGCGCAGAGTGTAGGAAATGGGCAAAACGGGGCCGTTTCCGGCCCCGCTGCGGTTCAATCCGTGCCCTCCTCGCTGAGCAGGGCGCGCAGATGCGCCACGGCTCTGCGCTCGATGCGGCTCACCTGCACCTGACTGACCCCCACCAGCGGCGCCGTCTTCTCCTGGGTGAGGCCTCGGAAGTAGCGCAGCAGAATCACCTTGCGCTCGCGCTCCTCCAGCTGCCCAATGGCCTGACGGAGGGACAGGCGCTCCACCAGCGCCTCCTCCATGCCCTCCGCGCCCAGCAGGGACTCCAGGCTCAGGCCCTCGGCGGTCTCCTCCTGAAGGGAGCGCACCTGTGCGCCGGCCCCCTCGGCCAGGGCGACCTCCTCCGGCTCCAGACCCATGCACCGGGCCAGCTCGGACACGCTGGGCTCCCGGCCCAGCTCCTCCAGGAGACGCTGACGCTGGGCGTAGACCTGGGCGGCGCGCTCCCGCAGACCCCGGCTCACCTTCACCGGGCCGTCGTCGCGCAGAAAGCGGCGAATCTCACCGGCGATTTTGGGCACGGCGTAAGTGGAGAAGCGGGTGCCGTAGTCCGGGTCAAAGCCCCGGAGCGCCTTCACGAAGCCGATGCAGCCCAGCTGGAACAAGTCCTCGGCCTCCACGCCCCGGCCCAGGTAGCGCTGGACCACCGCCCAGACCAGCTTCTGGTTCTCCTCCAGCAGGGTTTCGCAGGCGGACGGGTCCCCGGCCCGGGCGGCGGAGAGCAGCGCGCCCTCCTGAACGCTCATCGTCCGCGCTCGCGCAGGGCCAGACGCTTGCGCATGGTGACGGTGGTGCCCTTGCCGGGGGTGCTGCGCAGGCGCAGGCTGTCGGTGAAGCTCTCCATGATGGTGAAGCCCATTCCGGAGCGCTCCGCGCCGCCGGTGGTGAACAGGGGCTCACGGGCCTGCCGCGGGTCGGAAATCCCCACACCCCAGTCCTTGACGCTCAGCTCCAGGGTGTTGTCCTCGAACAGGCGCAGGCGCAGCTGCACCCGGCCGATGCACTCCGGGTAGGCGTGAACGATGGCGTTGGTGACGGCCTCGGACACCGCCGTCTTGATGTCGCCCAGCTCCTCCAGAGTGGGGTCCAGCTGTGCGGCGAAGCAGGCGGCGGCGGAGCGGGCGAAGCCCTCGTTGGCGCTGCGGCTGTCGAACTCCAGCTTGACCTGATTGATGGGTTTCATATGTAATCTCCTCCTTTTTGCCCATTACAGGAAGGAAATGGGCACGATTTTCTGCAAATTCGCGGCGCGCAGCACCTTTCCGGCCTGAGGCGGCACATTGACCACCTCCATGCTGCCGCCGCTCTCCAGCATGCGTCTGCGGGTGCGCAGCAGCACCGCGATGCCGGAGGAGTCCATAAAGCTGACCCCCTCCAAATCCAGCACCAGAGTGCGGGGACAGCGGCTCTCGATGGCCTGATCCAGCTCCCGCATCAGGCGGCGGGCGGCGTGGTGGTCGATTTCCCCGCTCAGGCGGGCGGTCATGCTTCTCAGCTCGGTTTGACAGGTCAGTGGCAAAGCACTCCCTCCTTTTGTGGTTGAGTCAAGGGAAGTATACTGGTTTCTGGGTGAAAAACCCGCCGAAAAAATGCACAATGCACAATTCATCATGCACAATTGGCGGTAGACCAAGGTTTGTGCGCTGCATTTTAGCGGGCGGCTTTCTGTACGCCTGCCCGTCGTTCCTTTTCGCGGGGGGCGACCTGTGGTCGACCGGGTAACAATGATGAAGCCTGCGGAAGGGCCCAGCTCGCTCCTGCAAGAGACGGCAAATGAATGAAAACACTCTCATACTGCACCGCGTATCAGCAATTGAGAATCATTGTGCAGTGTGCATTCCGACTCGCACGCCCCGATGGGGCGTAGCTCTACCCCCTCCGGGGCACTTCGCCTGGACGCCGCACATTAAGGAATAGCCATTACCCTCAAGGGGCACTTCCGCCGCTCATTTTGATTCGCAGCTCCTGTCGGCGTGCGGCAGTGTGCATTGTGCATTAACGAAAGGAGTTCTCGTTATGATTATCCCAACCCATGCGCCCACATCCGCCCCCGTGGGCCGCCTGGCGCCCAGCCCCAGCGGGCGGATGCACCTGGGCAACGCCTTTTCCGCGCTGCTGGCCTGGCTCAGCGTGCGCAGCGCCGGGGGAGAGCTGGTGCTGCGTCTGGAGGATTTGGACCCCCAGCGCTGCAAGCGCGCCTGGTGCGACCAGGTGGAGGAGGATTTCCGCTGGCTGGGTCTGGATTGGGACCGGGGCGGCTCTCAGGGCGGGGCGGACTACTACCAGAGCAATCGCGGTGAGATTTATGAGCATTATCTCCATATTTTGGAGGAAAAAGGGTTGATTTATCCCTGTTTCTGCACCAGAGGACAGCTACACGCGGCCTCCGCGCCCCACCGCAGCGACGGCACGCCCATCTACCCCGGCCTGTGCCGCAATCTGAGCCAGGCGGAGCGGCGGGAGCGCGCCAAAACCCGCTCGCCCGCTCTGCGTGTGCGGGTGCCGGACCGGACCATCTCCTTCGAGGACGGCTTGCAGGGCTTCTTTGCCCAAAATCTGGCCGAGGAGTGCGGGGACTTCATCCTCCGGCGCAGCGACGGCGTTTTTGCCTACCAGCTGGCTGTGGTGGTGGACGACGCCCTGATGGGCGTGACGGAGGTGGTGCGGGGTGAGGACCTGCTGGACTCCACCCCCCGGCAGCTCTGGCTCCAGGAGGAGCTGGGCTTCGACCATCCCCGCTACTGCCATGTGCCCCTGCTCTACGGCGCGGACGGGCACCGGCTCTCCAAGCGGCAGCGGGACGTGGACCTGGCCGCCATCCGAGCCTCAGGGACCGCGCCGGAGGCGGTCATCGGGCAGCTAGCCTGCTGGGCGGGGCTGCTGGAGCGCCCGGAGCCGGTGCGTCCGGCGGAGCTGATTGGGGACTTTCGGTGGCAGCGGGTCCGGCGAGAGCGCGTTGTGGTGGAGTGAGACGCGAAAAAAATGGGCTGACGCCCATCAAATTCTCCCTGCCCTCTTGCAACTGGCCCGCTTTTCATGTACAATAAGGGTGTGAATCATACCCTGCGGCCTCCCTGTTCCGGTGAGGCACGAAGCCGCCCTCCTGGGCGGCAGAGAAGATCTGGAGGAATTAGTTATGCTGAGTGCAAGTGATTTTAGAAACGGCAAGACCTTCGAGTACGAGGGCAAGCTGATGCAGGTTGTGGAGTTCCAGCACGTGAAGCCCGGCAAGGGCGCCGCCTTCGTGCGCACCAAGATGCGCAACATCGTCACCGGCGCCGTGACCGAGACCTCGTTCAACCCCACCGCCAAGTTCGAGGAGGCCTTCATCGAGCGCAAGGACGTGGAGTACTCCTACAACGACGGCGATCTGTGGTACTTCATGGACCTGGAGACCTACGACATGACCCCCCTGGGCAAGGACATGCTGCCCGAGAACTTCAAGTTCATCAAGGAGAACGACCCCTGCACCCTGCTGAGCTACAAGGGCAAGGTGTTCTCCGTCTCCATCCCCAACTTCGTGGAGCTGGAGGTCGTGAAGACCGAGCCCGGCGTGCGCGGCGACACCGCCACCAACGTCACCAAGCCCGCCGAGGTGGAGACTGGCGCGGAGATCAAGGTGCCCCTGTTCATCAACGAGGGCGACAAGATTCAGATCGACACCCGCACCGGTGAGTACATGTCCCGCGTGAAGTGATTCACCGCCGGAATCGAAACTGTTCCATACCGACTTGCAGCGCCGTTCTCTGTGCAGGAGTGCGGCGCTGCCGGAGCAATAGGAGGATTTGCTATGTCTTTGACGGAAAAAACGGCCTATCTGAAGGGCCTGTACGACGGCCTGGGCCTGAGCGGGGAAGAATCCAGAGAGGCCCGGATGCTGGGCGCCATCGTGGACGTGCTCCAGGAGATGGCCGAGCATGTGGAGGAGAATGAGGACAGCATCGCGGTGCTGGACGACCAGGTCTGCGACCTGACCGAGGCCATGGACGACGACGACTTCGACTTCGACGAGGACGACGACGAAGAGGAGTACGAGCGCCTCTACGCCCTGGAGGACAAGGACGAGGAAGACGAAGAAGACGAAGAAGACGAAGAAGACGAAGAAGAGGTGGAGCTGGAGCTGCCTGTGGAGATTGCCTGCCCGGCCTGCGGTGAGCAGCTGAGCATCGGCACCGAGGAGCTGGAGGCCGGACAGGTCACCTGCCCCGGCTGCGGCAAGGAGCTGGAAATCGAGATCAACGTGGAAGAGGATGACGACGACAACAACGGCGATATTCCTTTCTGAGCTGAATTGCAAAAAGAGGACCGTTTCCCGGTGAAACGGTCCTCTTTTTGCGCCTTTCGGGCGGGGAAGGCGAAAAAAGCCCCGTCCCAGGCGAGACGGGGCCGGATATGTCAAAATGTGCTATGACAGGGTGACTCAGAAGTTGTAGCTCTTGCAGGTGGGAGCATTGTTGTTGAAGGAGGCCTCGTCGAACCAGATCAGGTTGTTGGAGGTCGCCTTGTCGAACAGCTGAATCAGGCGGGGCTGGGTGGTGAACTTGACGGTGGCACCCATGCTCACGTCGGCGGTCAGGTCCACGGTGGGGATGACCATGACGACGTCGTCGCCCTGGCAGTCGGCGTGGAGGTTGACCTCGGAGCCGAGCATCTCGTTGACCTCGATCTTGCCCTGGAGGTCGCCCTCGCCCACGGTCAGGTGCTGGGGACGGATGCCGGCGACGATGTCGCAGGGCTTGGTGCCGTTGGCCTTCAGGGCCTTCTGCTGGAACTCATCGAGCTTGAACTTCGCGCCCTTGATGACGGCATAGTACACGCCGTTCTCCAGGGTCAGCTTGGAGTTGTCGAAGAAGTTCATCACGGGCATGCCGATGAAGCCTGCCACGAACAGGTTCACGGGCCGGTCGAACAGGTCCTGAGGAGTGCCGATCTGGTTCACAAAGCCGTCCTTCATGATGACGATGCGATCGCCCAGGGTCATGGCCTCGGTCTGGTCGTGGGTAACATACATGAAGGTGGTGTTGATGCGCTTGCGCAGCTTGATGATCTCAGCTCTCATCTGGTTACGCAGCTTGGCGTCCAGGTTGGACAGGGGCTCGTCCATCAGGAAGACCTTGGGGTCACGGACCATAGCGCGGCCGATGGCCACACGCTGACGCTGACCGCCGGACAGAGCCTTGGGCTTGCGCTCCAGGTACTGGGTGATGTCCAGAATCTCAGCGACCTCGCGGACCTTCTTGTCGATGACGTCCTTGGGGGTCTTCTTCAGCTTCAGGGCGAAGGCCATGTTGTCATACACGCTCATGTGGGGATACAGGGCGTAGTTCTGGAAAACCATGGCGATGTCCCGGTCCTTGGGAGCGATGTCGTTGCACAGCTTGCCGTCGATGTACAGCTCGCCGCCGGAGATGTCCTCCAGACCGGCGACCATGCGCAGGGTGGTGGACTTGCCGCAGCCGGAGGGACCGACCAGAACGATGAACTCCTTGTCGTCGATGTGCAGGTTGACGTCGTGAACGGCGGTCACCTTGTTGTCATAGACCTTCTTAATGTCCTTCAGTAAAACTTCGCTCATGTTGCCGACTCTGACCGCCCGGCCTCCGCCGAAACAGCCTCACGCACGTCCGTATAGAACGGTGCGCATTACGACAGGTCTCCACACTGCCGCACCGCGAGCCTACGGGAAAAAATTCCTCCTTTTTGAATGTACAGCCGCCATGTTCGTGGAGTGGCGCACTGCCATGATGATTCTGGCGGTTCGGCCGCCATTGCAGACAGTGTAGCGGATTTTCCCCGCCGCGTCAAGCGTTTTGGATGTCAAAAAAACGGGCCTAAATTTTGTTGAACCTGCCGAGGCGCCGCGGGCCTCACAAAATGCCATTGTTTTATGCCATTATCTCACAGAAATCCCTTGTCATTCAGCACTTTTTGTGATAAGCTATTTTTTGAAATGTAGCTGTGCAAACAAAGAAGCGAAACGAAATATCAGATATATGACCTAAAATTTTTTTGGAGGTATTTTTATGCCCTTTTCCCCCGACCTGCTCCGCGGCCCGGAGCAGTACGCTTTGAACCGCTGTCCCCACCGCTCCGACCACCGCTGGTATCCCGACCGCGCGTCGCTGGAGGCCGGGGAGAACCCCCTGTGCCTGAGCCTGAACGGTCCCTGGCGCTTCGCCTGCGCCCGCAACGAGGCCCAGGTGCCCCGGGGCTTTGAGTACCCGGCCTTCGACTGCTCCCAGTGGGCCAGCATCCCCGTGCCCGCCCACATTCAGATGGAGGGCTACGACAAACCTCAATACGTCAATCAGCAGTACCCCTGGGACGGCTGGGAGGATTTGAAACCGGGGGAGTGCCCCCAGGACTTCAACCCCGTGGCCTGCTATGTGCGCAGCTTCACCCTGATCCCCGGGATGGCGGGCAAGCGGACCTTCCTCTGCTTCCAGGGCGTGGAGAGCTGCGTGGCGGTGTGGCTGAACGGGACCTTCGTCGGCTACAGCTCCAATTCCTTCTCTCCCTGTGAGTTCGAGCTGACCGAGGCCCTGACGGAGGGCTCCAACCGGCTGGCTCTGCGGGTGTATAAGTGGAACTGCGGCAGTTGGTTCGAGGACCAGGACTTTTTCCGCTTTTCCGGCATTTTCCGGGACGTTTATCTGTACGCCGTCCCCGCCCTGCATCTGGCGGACCTGAAGGTGGTCCCCACTTTGAACAGCGCCTTTGATGAGGGCATGGTGGAGCTTTCCGGCACGATTTTGGGCGCGGAGAAGTGGACCGTCGCCCTGACCTGGGACGGGGAACCTCTGGGCGAGGTCTCCGGCTCCGGAGAGCAGTTTTCCTACCAGTTTACTGTGGAAAAACCCCGACTTTGGAGTGCTGAGGCCCCGAATCTGTACGATTTGGAGCTGAGCCTCAAAAACGGGGCGGGGGAGGAGCTGGAGCTCATCCCCCAGCGCGTGGGATTCCGCCGCTTTGAAATGAAGGACGGCCTGATGAAGCTCAACGGCCAGCGCATCGTCTTCAAGGGCGTGAACCGCCACGACTTCGATGCCAGCGTCGGCCGGGCGGTGACGGCGGACATGGTGCGCCGGGACCTGCTCACCATGAAACGATTCAACATCAACGCGCTGCGCACCAGCCACTACCCCAACACGCCGCTGGTCTACGAGCTCTGCGACGAGCTGGGCCTCTACGTCATCGCGGAGAACAACATGGAGACCCACGGAACCTGGCAGAACAGCGCGGACCGGGAGAAGACCTGTCTGCCCGGCGACCGGCAGGAGTGGAAGCCCCTGCTGATGGACCGGCTGGAGGCCACCTACGAGACCTGCAAGAACCATCCCTCTATCCTCATCTGGAGCGTCGGCAACGAGAGCTTCGGCGGCACCGTCATTCGGGACATGGCCCAGCGGTTCCGGGAGCTGGACGCGCACCGGCTGGTGCACTACGAGGGCGTGTTCAACGACCCGCGCTATCGCACCGAGAGCTCCGACATGGAGAGTCAGATGTACCCCAGCGCGGCGAGCATCAAGGCCTTTCTGGATGCGCACCCGGACCGTACCTTTATCTGCTGCGAGTACACCCACTCCATGGGCAACTCCAACGGCGGCATGAAGTACTACACCGACCTGACGGACACCGAGCCGCGCTATCAGGGCGGCTTCATCTGGGACTACATGGACCAGGCCATCCGCGGCAAGGACCGCTATGGCAACACCGCTTACTTCTACGGCGGCGATTTGGATGACCGGCCCGCCGACTACGCCTTCTCCGGCAACGGCATCTGCTACGCCGACGGCACCCCCACGCCGAAGCTGGCGGAGGTGAAGTTCCTCTACCAGAACATCAGCGCCCAGGTGGAGCGGGAGCGCGTCACCATCGTCAACAAGAACCTGTTCACCCCCACCAGCGCTTTCGACTGCCTTGTCACGCTGGAAAAGGACGGAAAACCCTTCAAGAAGGCAAAAATGGACACGGATGTGCCGCCGCTGAGCGAAAAATGCTATGCTCTGCCCATTCCGGCCCAGACCCGGCCGGGGGAGTGGGCCGTCACGGTGTCCTTCCGGCTGCGGGAGGATACGCCCTGGGCGCAGCGGGGGCACGAGGTGGCCTTTGGGCAGTATGTGTACCGCGTTGCGGCCCCCAAAGTGGTCAAAACCTGCCCGCCGCTGCACATCATCGACACGGACTTCAACATCGGCGTCACCGGCGAGGAGTTCCGGGTGCTCTTCACCAAGCTGGACGGCGGCCTGAGCTCCTATCAGTACGCCGGACGGGAGCTGCTCAAGACCATTCCCATGCCCAACTTCTGGCGGGGCGTGGTGGACAACGATTTGGGCGGTCAGGTGAATCTGCGCTGCGCCCAGTGGAAGGTGGGCTCGGAGTTCGTCACCCACCGGCAGTTCGGCAAGGGCTTTTGGCACCCGGACTACTTCCCGACGCTGGAGCGGGACGGGGAGGCGGCGCTGGTCCGCTTCACCTACCATATGCCCACGAATCCCGCCTCCTCCTGCGCCGTCACCTACCGGGTGGAGGGGGACGGAACCGTCACCTGCACGATGAGCTATGACCCGGTGCCCGGCCTGCCCCCCATGCCGGAGTTCGGCATGCTGCTCAAGATGGACGCGGACTACGACCAGCTGACCTGGTACGGCAAGGGCCCGGAGGAGGGCTACATCGACCGGGAGAACGGCCTGAAGCTGGGCATCTGGAGCGGAAACGTCCGGGACCAGCTCGCCCGCTGCCTGCGGCCCCAGGAGTCCGGCGCGCACACCGGGGTGCGCTGGGCGCGGGTCACGGACTACAAGGGCGTGGGGCTGGAGTTCCGCGGCGACGGGATGATGTTCTCCGCGCTGCCCTGGACGCCTCACGAGCTGGACTGCGCTCAGCACCCCTACGAGCTGCCGCCCATCCACTACACGGTGGTGCGCTGCGCCCTGAAGCAGATGGGCGTGGGCGGCGACGACACCTGGGGCAGCATCCCCCATCCCGAGTACTGGCTGCCGGAGAACGAGCCGCTGCGCTTTACCTTCTCCTTCCGGGGCTGCTGCCGGGAGTGAGAAACGCACAAAAAAACATAACACAATGTTGCCTTCCCGTCACATTGCTCCATAGTCATTTCCCCCCGTCAGGACTATGATACAGACAACAACGAACCCCCTTCCAAAGCGAAAAAACAGACAGGAGTGATTGCGATGCTTTCCATCAAACAGCTCAATGCCAACCTGAACAACGGCGTTTACGACGAGAAGCTGGCCCACCTCTACTGCCGCAATGTGGCGGACATCGGGCCCTTCCGGGACCGGATTGCCCATGTGGCCCAGGGCTACATGGACACCTTCCACAAGGACGAGAGCGCCCAGGCGGCGGTCTTCTCCGCCCCCGGCCGCACCGAAATCGGCGGCAACCACACCGACCACCAGCGCGGCAAGGTGCTGACCGGGTCCGTGGACCTGGACGCCCTGGCCTGCGCCGCCCCCAACGGCACGAAGATGGTGAACATCTTCTCCGAGGGCTACGGCATGATTTCCATCGACGCCACCCAGCTCCAGCCGGTGAAGGAGGAGGAGAACACCACCCCCTCCCTGATTCGGGGCATCGTGGCGAAAATCGTCTCCATGGGCTGGGCGGTGGAGGGCTTTGACGCCTACGTCATCTCCGACGTGCCCGGCGGCTCCGGCCTGTCCTCCTCCGCCTGCTTTGAGGTGCTCATCGGCGTGGTGGTGAACGGCCTGTTCTGCAAAAACGCTCTGGGCATGGCGGAAATCGCCCAAATCGGCCAGTACGCCGAGAACGTCTTCTTCGGCAAGCCCTCCGGCCTGCTGGACCAGATGGGCTGCGCCATCGGCGGCATCATCACCATCGACTTCCAGGACAAGGACCATCCCCAGTACCACGCGGTTCATTTCGACTTCGCCAGCGCGGGCTATGCCCTGTGTATTGTGGACACCGGCGCGGACCACGCGGACCTCACCGGCGACTATGCCGCCGTGCCCGCGGAGATGAAGGCCGTGGCCGCCGCCATGGGCAAGGAGGTCCTGTGCGAGGTGGACGAGAACGCGTTCTACCAGCAGCTCCCCGCCCTGCGGGAGAAGCTGGGCGACCGGGCGGTGCTGCGCGCCATCCACTACTTCACCGACTGCCACCGGGTGGAGAAGCAGGTGGAGGCTCTGGAGGCCAATGACTTCGACACCTTCCTGAAGATGGTCAGCTCCTCCGGCCACTCCTCCTATATGTACCTTCAGAACGTGGCCACCTACCGGGACCCCAAGGACCAGCCTGTGGCGGTTGCCCTGGCTATGGCGGGCCACTACCTGAACCATCGCGGTGCCCGGCGCGTCCACGGCGGCGGCTTCGCGGGCACCATTCAGGCCTTTGTGCCCCTGGACATGGTGAACGAGTTCAAGGCGGGCATGGACGCCCTGCTGGGCGAGGGCGCCTGCCGGGTCACCTACATTCGTCCCATCGGCGGCTGCACGCTGGTGGACTGAGGAGGAATTGTCATGCTGGAACTGCGCATTTCTCAGCTGGTGGAGTACGCCGTCCGCAAGGGCTGGCTGGCGGAGTCGGACCGCGTTTGGGCCGCCAACCGGATTCTGGAGGCCCTGCGCCTGGGCGGCTTTGAGGGCCTGACGGCGGTGGAGGGCGAGCTGCCCCCCATCCAGGAGATTCTGGACGATTTGTGCACCGTTGCCTGTGAAAACGGCGTGATTGAGGGCAACACCCCGGCCTATACGGACCTCTTTGACACCAAGCTCATGGGTCTGCTCACCCCCCGGCCCTCCGAGGTCATCCGGGCCTTCTATGACCGGATGCAGGACAGCCCGAGGGCGGCCACCAACTGGTACTATGCTTTTTCCGGGGACACCAACTACATCCGCCGGGACCGCATCGCCAAGGACCGGAAGTGGACGGTGGACACGGACTACGGCACCATCGACATCACCATCAACCTGTCCAAGCCGGAGAAGGACCCCAAGGCCATCGCTGCCGCGGGCAAGGCGAAGAGCACCGGCTACCCCAAGTGCCTGCTGTGCGCGGAGAACGAGGGCTACGCCGGGCACCTGAGCCATCCTGCCCGTCAGAATCACCGAATCATCCCGATTACCCTGGGCGGAGCGGACTTTTTCCTCCAGTACAGCCCCTATGTGTACTACAACGAGCACTGCATCGTCTTCAACAAGCTCCACACCCCCATGCACATCGACCGGAGCGCCTTCACGAACCTGCTGGACTTTGTGACCCTGTTCCCCCACTACTTCATCGGCTCCAACGCGGATTTGCCCATCGTGGGCGGCAGCGTACTCAGCCACGACCACTATCAGGGCGGCGGCTACGAGTTCGCCATGGCCCGCGCTGAGGTGGAGACCCCCGTCACCATCCCCGGCTTTGAGGACCTGGAGGCGGGCATCGTCAAGTGGCCCATGTCCGTCATTCGCGTTAAGGGTGCGGACAAGGAGCGGGTGGCTACCTGTGCGGCCCATGTGCTGGAGAAGTGGCGCGGCTACGACGACGAGAGCGCTTTCCTCTTCCACGAGACGGAGGGCGAGCTGCACTCCACCATCACCCCCATTGCCCGCCGCCGTGGGGAGGACTACGAGCTGGATTTGGTGCTGCGCAACAATATCACCACGGAGGAGAACCCCCTGGGTGTGTTCCATCCCCACGCGGAGAAGCACCACATCAAGAAGGAGAACATCGGCCTCATCGAGGTCATGGGTCTGGCCGTGCTGCCCGCCCGCCTGAAGGACGAGCTGGACGCTCTGGCGGAGGGCCTGCTCAGCGGCGCGGACCTGAGCGCCGACGCGCGCACCGCCTCCCACGCCCAGTGGGCCGCTGAGGTGCAGGCGCGGCATCCAGAGCTGAACGCGGAGAACGTGGAGTCCATTCTTCAGCAGGAGGTGGGCGCGGTGTTCTGCGGCGTGCTGGAGGACGCGGGCGTGTTCAAGCGCACGGAGGAGGGCAGGGCAGCCTTCCTGAGATTTGTTTCCACTTTGTAATTATTTGGAAGATTTGGCCGCCGCAACCGGAAAAATTCCGTCTTCTGCGGCCAAATTTCCCATTTTTGGTTGACAAATCCACAAAAACCGGATATGATAGCGGTACTGTGAGTCCTTCCCCCGGGGGAGGGACCGCAGTACCCTTTTTTCTACTGATTTTGGAGAGGATAGAGGAGGCGGAGTCCGTCGGCTGTCGGCGCCCGCCCTGTCTGAGCAGAGGTGAAGAGATGAAACGATTGATTTCTGTGCTGCTGGCCGCGGCAATGCTCCTGTGCCTGACGGCCTGCGGCGATGACAAGAAGCCGGAGGACAAGGTGGAGCTGATGAGCTCGCTTGCGGACACCAGCAAGGCTCTGGGCTATGACCTGCTGGCCTACAACACCAGCGGCTCCACCCTGACGCTGGAGTCCACGGCGGTGGTGAACGACAACATCGGGCAGGCCACCTATCAGAACGGCAAGTCCACCGTCACCCTGCGCATGACTCTGGACCGGGAGAAGGCCGAGGGCCTGGCGGGCTACAAGAACGCGGGCACCGCGGGGGCCATTGAGGCGCCCAAGGACGTGTTCAGCAAGCTGAGCATTCAGGTGGTGGACAACAGCATCTATTTCTGCGAGTTCACCTATACCAACTGCGGCATCCCCTGCTATCTGAGCCTGGCGGAGACCAAGACAAATCTGGACTACTACTCCGTGCTGCTCATCGACTATGTGAACCAGCTCTACAACATGGAGGGCATTCCCAGCTACGTCTTCTCGGTGGACCCCAGCCTGGACCTGGACAAGGAGGCACCGGAGCTGTCTCAGGAGGATGCCTCGGCCTCTGCGGAGCCTCAGAAGGAGGACACTCAGAAGAGCGGGGAGCAGAAGCAGGAATCTGAGCAGAAAGAGGAAACTGAGCAGAAGCAGGAATCCGACCAAAAAGAGGAAACTGAGCAGAAGCAGGAATCCGACCAGAAAGAGGAAACCGAGCAGAAGCAGGAATCCGACAAGAAAGAAGAGACGGAGCAGAAGCAGGAATCCAACCAAAAAGAAGAATCTGAGCAGAAGCAGGAGTCTGAACAGAAAGAGGAAACCGAGCAGAAGCAGGAATCCGACAAGAAAGAGGAATCCGGGAAGAAGACCGACTCTGAGGAGAAGCCGAAGGGCAGCATCACGCTGACCTACTACGACATCACGCTGGTCCACGTGGGCGACGCCTACACCTTCGAGCCCAAGGGCGGCAGCGGCGGCTACAAGTGGAAGAGTGAGAACCCCAAGGTGGCCTCTGTGAGCGAGAGCGGCACCGTGAAGGCCACGGGCAAGGGCACCACCAAGGTCACAGTCACCAGCGGCGACGGCCTGAGCGCGGAGGTCATCGTCCGGGTGCCCGGAAAGTAAAAAGCATCAAAAAAGAGCCTCGATTCGGTGGAATCGGGGCTCTTTTGTCCGGTTTTATGGATTATCCCAGGTCAATGCTCCGGGTGGCACAGCCGTTGAGGCTCCAGTCGCCGCGCCGCCCGGCCAGGTACTCATAATAGGCCTGAGCGCCGATCATGGCGCCGTTGTCCCCGCACAGGGACAGGGCGGGCAGGTAGAGACGGTCGCCGGAGCGGGCACAGGCCTCCTCCAGAGCGCGCCGGACCGTGGAGTTGGCCGCCACGCCGCCCGCGCAGGCCACCTTCCCGTAGCCCAGCTGCGCGGCCGCGGCCATGGTGCGGGGCACCAGCTCGTCGGCCACGGCCTGGGCGAAGCTGGCGGCGAAGGAGGGCAGGTCCAGCGTCTCGCCCTTCTGGCGGCTGTTGTGGATGAGGTTCAAAGCGGCGGTTTTCAGGCCGGAAAAGCTCATGTCCAGCGGCGCGCCGTCCACCTTGGAGCGGGGGAGGGCGTACTTTTTCGGGTCGCCGCCCTGGCTGAGCCGGTCCATGGGGCCGCCGCCGGGGTAGCCGATGCCCAGCACCCGGGCCACCTTGTCGAAGCACTCGCCCGCCGCGTCGTCGCGGGTGGCGCCCAGCAGGGCCATGTCCGTGTAGCTGCGCACGTCCACAATCAGGGTGTTTCCGCCGGAGCAGCACAGGCACAGAAAGGGCGGCTCCAGGTCGGGATGGGTGAGGTAGTTGGCGGCGATGTGGCCCCGGACGTGGTGCACGGGAATCAGGGGCACGTTCAGGCCGAAGGCGGCGCTTTTGGCGAAGTTGACCCCCACCAGCACCGCCCCGATGAGGCCGGGCGCGTAGGTGCAGGCCACCGCGTCGATGTCCTTTCGGGTGAGCCCGGCCTGCTCCAGGGCTTGATTGGCCAGGGGATAAATGGCCTCAATGTGCTTCCGGGAGGCGATTTCCGGCACCACGCCGCCGTAGAGCGTGTGCATTTCCACCTGAGAGGCGATGGCGTCGGAGAGGACCGTTCTTCCGTCCCGGACCAGGGCGACGGCGGTTTCGTCGCAGGAGGATTCCACAGCGAGGATGTTCATTCGTCAAACACCACCTGTTCCGCCTCCGCGCCGAAGCTGCGGGTCATGAGGATGGCGTCCTCCTTCGGGCTGTCGTAGTAGTCCTTCCGGCGGCCCACCTGGGCGAAGCCGTGCTTCATGTACAGGCGCTTGGCGGCCTCGTTGGAGGCGCGGACCTCCAGGGTCAGGAACTCCAGCCCCTGGGCCTGGGCGAAGCGGACGAACACGTCCAGCAGGGCGGAGGCCACGCCCTGTCGGCGGTACTCCTGCCGAACGGCGATGTTGTCGATGTAGCCCTCTCCGGCCACCACGGTGAGCCCGGCGTAGCCCAGCACCACGCCGTTTTCACCATAGGCGCAAATCCAGGAGGCCAGCAGGTTGTCCAGCTGCTCCTGGAGCATGGCAAGGGTCCAGGGCCGGGAGAAGCAGCTGCGCTCAATCTCAGCCACCTGCTCGGCCAGCTCCCGGTTCATGGGCACCAGCTTGTAGGACACCGGCTCGCGTTTGGCGATGCTGGCGTTGTAGGGGACGAAGTTCATAAAAACCCTCCTTTGGGTGCGGTCGGTTCAATCGCCCTTCATTGTACCAACTTCGGGGCAGGTTTTCAACTGTGATTGTGCCCAAACAGGGCGCGCCGCAGAGCGCAAAAGCCCTCCCCGCCTTGCGGCAGGGAGGGGAAACCGGACTGATGCGACGGCGGCAATCCTTGTGCGTTGCCCGCGCTCACCGGGTGCTGTTCATCATGGTGAAGTACTTCTCGTGGGCGGCCTTGTACTCCCGGTTGAACTCCTCGCTCTCACCGGAGTGGAGCATGGAGATATAATCGTGGGAGCGGTGCTTCAGCTCAGGGGTGGCCCGGACGATGGTGGCCACGCCGATGTTGGAGCACACGTCGGAGATGCGCTCCACATCGCCCAGCAGGTTCAGGAACTCCGTGCCCGCCGTGATGGAGCACTGGTTGTGGCGCAGGCGCTCCAGGTGGTTGTCCCGCAGGGCGCTGACCATGTCGTCCACGACCTCCTCCAGGGGCTCAATGTGCCGGGCGGCGGCCACGTCCCGCTTGCGGAAGGTCTGGTCGCTGTAATCGAGAATCTCCTCAATGGGCTGGCGCAGCACGGCCAGCTCCTTCTGGGCGCTCTCGGAGAAGGCTCTGCCCCGGAGCACCAGCTCCCGGCTGACGCCGGCGATGCTCACGGCGTGGTCGCCCAGCCGCTCGAACTCCGTGACCACGGTGTAGTAGTGGTTCAGAATCTCGGTGTGCTCCTCCTGGGAGATGTGGCCGGACAGGGCCACCAGATAGTTGCTGATTTGGTCGGCCATGGTGTCGATGATCTCCTCATCGGCCTCGATTTGAGTCAGAACCTTCTCGTCGTACTGCGCCACTACGTCAAAGGCGCGCTCCACATTGGTGCGGGCCAGATGGTACATGTCCAGCAGGACCTCGTAGCAGCGGCCCAGGGCCAGGGCGGGGGTGCCGAAGAAGACGGGGTTCAGGGCGTCCAGCTTCTCCTCGTAGGGGGTCTCCTCCACGGGTTCGTCCTTGACGAGGACGCGGGCCAGGCGCTCAAACAGACCAATCAGGGGGAAGAGCAGCACCGCGCAGGAGAGGTTGAAGATGGAGTTGGTGTTGGCGATGCCGCCGGAGCGCATGGTGGCGTTCCAGAGGCCGTCCAGCGCGCCTGTGGCGTGCACAATGTTGACCACCAGCACGATAAAGGCGGATTTTGCCAGGTTGTAGAGGATGTTCACGGTGCCCACCCGCTTGGGCTCCGGCTTGGCGCCGATGTTGATGACGATGGCCGTGGTGACGCAGTCACCCAGATAGATGCCCAGCAGCACGGCGTAGATGGCGCCGAAGGTGAGCTGCCCGGAGGTGGAGAAGGCCTGGAGGATGCCGATGGAGGCGGAAGAGCTCTGGAGGGCGAAGGCCACAGCCGCACCGATGGCGTAGCCCACCAGGGGGTTCTCGTCCAGGTGGGAGAAAAGCTGCTCCACGATGCCGCTTTCAGTGAGGGTGCTCACGGCGGCGGTCATGTTCATCAGGCCGGAGAAGAGGATGCCGAAGCCGATGACGATTTTGCTCACCTGCTCGGAGCCCTTGAATTTGGGGCCCATGACCATGACAATGCCCGCGATGAGGGCCAGCGGCGCCAGGGTGGAGGGCTGGAAGAAGCGCAGCACGGACAAACCGCCGCCGCCGCTGTTCAAATCCAGCAGGCGGATGATCTGGCCGGTGACGGTGGTGCCCACGTTGGCGCCGATGATGATGCCCAGGCTCTGGTGGAGGCTCATGATGCCCGCGCCCACCAGGCCGGAGGTGATGACGATGGTGGCGGTGGAGGATTGAATGATGGCAGTCAGGGCCAGACCCAGCAGGAAGGCCTTGATCGGGGTGTTGGTCAGCTTCTCCATGGCGGTTTTCAGCGTTCCGGAGGAGCTTTCCTTCAGGCCGTCGCCCATGAGCCTCATTCCGTAGAGGAACATGGCCAGGCCGCCCATCAGTGTGATTAAGTTAAAAATATCCATGTTGTTCTCCTGGGTAATGATGGGGGCGCACCCCCGTCCCGGCCGGAGCCTGCCGCGCGCGCGGCAATCCGACCCACAGACAGCGCCATTCTAACACAACTGTTATGAAAAAACCATAGTGTATTGTGACGGAAATCCGCCCTCCCGAACCGTCCGCCCGGTGGTTTTTCCTCCTTCGAATGGGAAATTCCGGGGGAAAAAACGAAAAAATGATTTGCAAAGGAAAGAAAAGAATGTATAATGACGGGAGAGCACTTTCGTCAAAAACTTTTTGGGAGGTGACGCGGATGGGTGAGATTCGACGCCTCAGCGCGCTGTCGGACCCCGGTCTGGACGTGTACGCCCGGCTCACGGAGGCGCAGCTGCGCAGTCGGAGGCAGGCGCAGGGGGTGTTCATCGCGGAGAGCCCGGCGGTGATTATGCGGGCGCTGGAGGCGGGCTGTGAGCCCCTTTCCCTGCTGATGGAGGAGCGGCACCTGGAGGGTCAGGGCGCGGAGCTGATGCGCCGCTGTGGGGACGTGCCGGTGTACACAGGTCCCCGGGCGCTGCTGGCCCAGCTCACGGGCTACGAGCTGACCCGTGGGATTCTGTGCGCCATGCGGCGGCCGGAGCTGCCCGCGCTGGAGCAGGTCTGCGACGGTGCCCACCGTCTGGCGGTGCTGGAGGACATCATCGACGCGGCCAATCTGGGGGCCATTTTCCGCAGTGCCGCCGCCCTGGGGGTGGACGGCGTGCTGCTGAGTCCGTCCTGCGCGGACCCGCTGCTGCGCCGGGCCGCCCGGGTGAGCATGGGGACCGTGTTCCAGGTGCCCTGGACCCGTCTGGGGGACCGGAAACGGCCCTGGCCGGAGTGGGGCCTGAGCCGCCTGGGGGAGCTGGGCTTCCGGACCGCTGCCCTGGCGCTGCGGGCGGATGCGGTGAGCATCGAGGACCCCATTCTGGCCGCGGAGGAGCGTCTGGCCCTCCTCCTGGGCACGGAGGGCACGGGCCTGCGGGAGGAGACCATCCGGCGCAGCGACTACCGGGTCATCATCCCCATGTCCCACGGGGTGGACTCCCTGAACGTGGCCGCTGCCAGCGCGGTGGCCTTCTGGGCGCTGCGCCGCCGTCCGGGTCAGTGACAAAACACGGCAAAAACAGCGGTGGCTTTTTTGCGCTGAGATACCGTCTAAGTCAGTGACAAAACGCGGAAAAAATATCGCCGTCCGTTCCTTTTGGGGGGAACGGGCGGCGTTTTCTGTCAATGGAGGGTGGAGGAGCGGCTGGTGTCCTGATGGACCCCTTCGCCCAGGGACTCGGCCAGCACCCGGTCGTAGTCGGTGTGGAAGTGGCAGTCCTTGCCCATGCGCTTGCTCTCGTAGAGGTTCTGGTCCGCCTGATGGAGCATCAGACGCAGGTCGCAGGGCAGCTCGGAGCGCCCGGAGACGCTGCCCGCGGAGATGTGAGGCCGGAGCGGCTGGCCGTCCAGGGCGATGCCCCGCACCGCGTCCAGCAGCTGGTCCACATTGCGCTCGAACTGGCTCAGGTTCTGGTCCGCGCACACCACCAGGAACTCGTCCCCGCCGTAGCGGTAGCAGGCGTGGGAGCCGAAGCAGCTCACCAGGGCGTGACCGGTCTGCTGGAGGACGTAGTCGCCCACCGCGTGGCCGTGGGTGTCGTTGACCTGCTTGAAGTCGTCCAAATCCAGCATCATCACATGCAGGCGCAGCCCGCAGTAGCCGTCATAGTCCCGGGTCAGGGCGGAGCGGTTGCGCACCTGGGTCAGGGCGTCGTGCAGGGAGGCCTCAGAGAGGTTGCGGTTGTCGCTGCGCAGGCTGCGGTTCATCTCCAGCAGCTGGCGCTGGATGGAGCGGTTGACCTGCTTCAGGTGGCCGATGAACACAATGTTGAGCACCACGCCCAGAAAGATGGTGGTCATTTTCTGCACGTTGATAGCGGTAAAAGCCACAAAACAGTGGTCTGTGGAGAAGAAGTAGAGGGAATAGACCAACATCACCACGCCGCTGGCGATGCCGGAGCCGTAGCCGAAGAGGGAGGTGAGCACCGTCAGCCCGGAGATGAGAATCATGTTGGGGTTGGGAACCTGAAACACGAACACCAGGGCGGTCAGGGAGAGCATGGCGGCCAGGGACAGGAAGATGTGGCGCAGCTCAGCGACCACCGGGTCCTGCTGCTCCAGCAGCACGGCGTCCTCGCTCGCCGTGAGCAGCTGATGGAGCCGGTCCTGAACACTGTCAAAAAATGTGGGTTTCAAGGCAAATCGCTCCTTTCAGCGGCGTTTCTTCCCGGAGCGGGGAGAGATAAGGAATCACCGGTTTCATCTGGCGAGAGTGGTGGGCGAGATAGTTTTCGTCAAATCAACAGGAGCCCCACAGGGGCGGGAGTGCCCCTTGAGGGCAGGCGCCGAACGCAGGCGAAGTGCCCCGAACGGGGTAAATCCTTTGTGGATTTCAAGTGTTCGCAGGCGGTGAGTTGGCGGAAAATAGCCGTCCAGCGCCGAAGCTGGATGAAATCGGGGGTTCCAAAGAAAAGAGAGGGACGGCAGTCCGGCCCTACTCTTATTTTAACACAAATTGTCTACGGCGGCAAGGGGGAGATGACAACAGACAGAAAAATGGTTCCGGGCGAACACCCGGAACCACTGTGCTGTCTGAAACTTATTCGGCCAGGAAGCGCTCCAGCCGGTCCAGGCCCTCCTTGATGTTCTCCATGCTGGTGGCGTAGCTCCAGCGCAGGAAGTGGGGGTCACCGAAGCCGGTACAGGGCACGATGCACACCAGGCCCTCCTTGAGGAAGACCTCGCCGAAGTCGTCGGCGTTGTTGATGAGCTTGCCGTGGATGACCTTGCCCAGCAGGGCGGTGATGTTCATCATCACATAGAACGCGCCCTCGGGCTTGAGGCAGCTGACGCCGGGGATGGTGTTCATGCGGTAGACCATGTAGTTGCGGCGCTCCTCGAAGGCCTTGCGCATCTCCTCCACGCACTCCTGAGGCCCGGTCAGGGCGGCCAGAGCGGCGGCCTGAGCGGGGGCGGAGGGGTTGCCGGTGGAGTGGCTCAGGTACTTGGCCACCACGGAGATAATCTCCTTGCTGGCGGCCAGATAGCCGATGCGCCAGCCGGTCATGGCGTAGCTCTTGGACACGCCGTTGATGAGGATGGTGCGCTTCTTGACCTCCTCGCCCAGAGAGGCCATAGAGGTGAACTTCAATCCGTCGTAGAGCAGATTGCAGTAGATTTCGTCGGAAATGATGTACAAATCATGCTTGACGCACACCTCCGCCAGGGCCTCCAGCTCCTCCTTGTAGTAGAGCATGCCGGTGGGGTTGGAGGGGTTGTTGAGCATGATGCACTTGGTCTTCGGGGTGATGGCGGCCTCCAGCTCCTCGGGTGTGAGCATGAAGTCGTCGGTCTCCCGGGTGAGCACGCTGACGGGCACGCCCTCCACCATGCGGACAATCTCGTTGTAGGTGACCCAGGCGGGCTCCACCACGATGACCTCGTCGCCGGGGTTGATGAGGGCCTTGAGGGCCAGGTAGAGGCAGTGCTTCGCGCCGCTGGAACAGATGATGTTGGCGGGCTCGTAGTCCAGGCCCATGTCCTCCTTCAGGCGCTGGCACACGGCCTTGCGCAGCTGAATGGTGCCCGCGGCGGGGGTGTACTTGGTGTCATTGTTCACGATGGCGCTGATGCCGGCGTATTTGATGTGTTCCGGCGTGGCAAAGTCAGGCTCACCGGCGGCGAAGCCGATGACGTCCACACCATCGGCCTTCATCTGCTTGTACAGGGCGTCCAGCTCCAGCGTGGTAGAGGCTTTCACCTGAGAAGCGATGGCAGAGAGTTCCTTCATAATGCGACCAGTCCTTTCCAAATAGAGCGCCAGCGGAGCCGAAGGGGGGTTCCGGGCGGCAGCGCTGATTCGACTGTGACCCATTATATGCCAGCTCTTGCAAAATTGCAAGCCTTTTTTCATGGAAAACGCTAAATTTTGCAATTTGACGGGTTTTTAGATTCATTTTTGCTGTTTGCTGGGGAATGTCACTTGTTTTTCAATGGTGGACGGGCCCGCGGCGGCGCGATTTTTGGGCAAAGAGCGGAAAAATTTGGAACGAATGGGAAGGAGAAGAAGAAACCGGCGGACCGCAGAGGCTGCGGTCCGCCGGAGGGGAAGTGAAATGATGCAGGAAGAACCCCTGCGGGCTGCATGGTTACAGGTGAGCGCGAATCAGCTCGCCCATTTTCCTGCATCCCACCAGCTTGTCGGGCTCACCGGCGATGTCGGCGGTGTGCCAGCCCTCGCCCAGAACGCTGTCCACGGCGTTCTCCACGGCGTCGGCCTCGGCGCTGAGCTGGAAGGAGTAGCGGAACATCATTGCCACGGAGAGGATGGTGGCCATGGGATTGGCCTTGTCCTGTCCGGCGATGTCGGGGGCGGAGCCGTGAATGGGCTCGTAGAGGCCGGGGGCCTGGGCGCCCAGAGAGGCGGAGGGCAGCAGGCCGATGGAGCCGGTAATCTGGCTGGCCTCGTCGGAGAGGATGTCGCCGAACATGTTCTCGGTGACCACCACGTCGAACTGGCCGGGGCAGCGAACGATCTGCATGGCGCAGTTGTCCACCAGCATGTCCTCATAGGTCACGTCGGGGTACTCGGCTGCCAGGCGGTGCATGACCTCCCGCCACAGCCGGGAGGTGGCCAGCACGTTGGCCTTGTCCACACTGGTGACCTTGCGATTGCGCAGACGGGCCAGCTCAAAGGCCTGACGGCCGATGCGCTCAATCTCCATCTCGGAGTAGCACATCTCGTCGGTGGCCTCCTGGCCCCGGTCCTCGGTCTGGTAGCGGCTGCGCTTGCCGAAGTAGATGCCGCCGGTGAGCTCCCGCACCATCATGATGTCAAAGCCCTGCTCGGCCACCTCCCGGCGCAGGGGGGAGGCGTCCTCCATGCCGCGGCGCATGGCGGCGGGACGCAGGTTGGTGAACAGCTCCAAATCCTTACGGATGGCCAGCAGGGCCGTTTCGGGCCGCTGCTCGGCGGGCTTGTCGCTGCCCCACTTGGGGCCGCCCACGGCGCCCAGCAGCACCGCGTCACAGGCCTTGCACTTCTCGGCGGTGCCGTCGGGATAGCTCTTGCCCACCGCGTCGGTGGCGCAGCCGCCCATGAGCACGTCCACAAACTCGAAGCTGTGGCCGAACTTCTCGCCCACGGCCTCCATGACCTTCAGGGCCTCGTTGACGATTTCCGGGCCGATGCCGTCGCCCCGGATGACAGCAATTTTGTAGTTCATAGTCTCAAAACCTCACTTGGCCAGGCCGCGGGCCTTCAGGGAGCTGATGAGGCCGCCGGACTGGATGATGTTGTCGATGAAGGGGGGGAAAGGAGCGGCCTGGAAGACCTTTCCGGTGGTCTCGTCGGTGATTTTGCCGGTTTTGAAGTCCACGCTGACCTTGTCGCCCGCCTGGATGCTGGCGCTGGCCTCGGGGCACTCCATGATGGGCAGGCCGATGTTGATGGCGTTGCGGTAGAAAATCCGGGCGAAGGAGGCGGCAATCACGCACTTCGCGCCGCTGACCTTGATGGCCAGGGGGGCGTGCTCCCGGGAGGAGCCGCAGCCGAAGTTGGCGCCGCCGACGATGATGTCGCCGGGCTCCACGGTGCCCGCGTAGCTGGGGTCGATGTCCTCCATGCAGTGGGAGGCCAGGGCCTTCTCGCTGGGGTCGTTCAGGTAACGGGCGGGAATGATGACATCGGTGTCCACATTGTCGCCGTAAACATAGATTTTAGACATTTTTTCTTCCTCCCGTTCTCACAGCTCTCTGGGGTCGGCCAGCTCGCCCTTCACGGCGCTGGCGGCGGCCACGGCGGGGGAGGCCAAAATCACCTTGGACTCCACATGACCCATACGGCCCACAAAGTTCCGGTTGGTGGTGGACACGCAGACCTCGCCCTCGCACATGCAGCCCATGTGGCCGCCCAGGCAGGGTCCGCAGGTGGGCGTGGAGATGGCACAGCCGGCGTTGAGCAGGTCCATGTAGGAGCCATCCTCAATCATCTCGCGGATGATGTCCTGGGTGGCGGGCAGCACGATGCAGCGCACGCCCTCGGCCACCTTCTTGCCCTTGAGGATTTCCGCGGCGGCGTGCATGTCGGAGATGCGGCCGTTGGTGCAGGAGCCGATGACCACCTGGTCGATTTTGATGCCCTTGACCTCCTGAACCAGTTTGGCGTTGCCGGGCAGATAGGGCATGGCGACGGTGGGCTCCAGGGTGTTCAGGTCGATGACGACCTCCCGCTCGTACTCGGCGTCGGGGTCGGCCTCGTAGATGACCGGCTTGCGGTCCGTGCGGCCCTTGAGGTAGGCCAGGGTCTTCTCATCCACGGGGAAGATGCCGTTCTTCGCGCCGGCCTCGATGGCCATGTTGGCGATGGTGAAGCGGTCGTCCATGCTCAGCTCGCAGATGGAGGGGCCGGTGAACTCCAGGGACTTGTACAGAGCGCCGTCCACGCCGATGAGGCCGATGAGGTGCAGCATCACGTCCTTGCCGGAGACAAAGGGCTGGAACTTGCCAGTGATGGTCACCTTAATCGCGGGGGGCACCTTGAACCAGTTCAGGCCGGTGGCCATGCCCGCGGCCATATCGGTGGAGCCCACACCGGTGGAGAAGGCGCCCAGCGCGCCGTAGGTGCAGGTGTGGGAGTCGGCGCCGATGGTCAGGTCGCCGGGGACCACCAGGCCCTTTTCGGGGATGAAGGCGTGCTCCACGCCAACCTCGCCCACGTCATAAAAGTGGGTGATGTGGTGCTTCCGGGCGAAATCCCGGCTGGTTTTGCACAGCTGCGCGGCCTTGATGTCCTTGCAGGGGGTGTAATGGTCCAGAATGATGGCAATTTTATCCTTGTCGAAGACCTGGGTGATGCCGTTGTCCTCCAGCACCTTGATGGCCACGGGGGTGGTCACGTCGTTGCCGTGGACCAGGTCCAGCTTCGCCTCCACCAGCTGTCCGGCGCTGACGCTGTCCAGACCGGCGTGGGCGGCAAAAATCTTTTGGGTCATGGTCATGCCCATTGCGGTTTCCTCCTTAGTAAACGGGGCACGCTGCCCCGAAATCGCTGACAGAAGTATTATGCCAGTTTCCGGGGAGAAAGAATGTAAACTATGTTACAATTCAGCGGGGGAGACGCGGCTCGGCCGCCGCATGGGAGGCATCACCGGGCGCGTCGGCGCTGGAGGACGGGTCCGTGGTCTGGACGGGGTGCTGCATCCCGGCGCTGTCGAGGAGGTAGTCCCCGTCCAGCAGCAGCTCGGAGAGCTTCACGAAGCGAAAGCCCCGGTTTTTCAGCATGGTGATGATGTTGGGCAGGGCCTCCGGCGTGTGAGCGGCGCCGTTGTGGAACAGCAGGATGCTGCCGCTCTGGGTGCGGCTGACCACCCGCTCGGTGATTTCTCCGGCGGAGAGGCCCTGCCAGTCCAGGCTGTCCACCGACCACTGCACCGGCGTCATGCCCAGGGAGCGCACGGTGGTGATGATCTGGCTGTTGTACTCCCCGTAGGGGCAGCGGAAGAGGGTGGGCACCTGACCGGTGAGCTGGGCAATCATCTCGTTGCCCTGCTGCACCTGCTGCACCAGCTCCTCCCGGGTGCAGCGGGAGAGGTGGGGATGGGTGGCGGAATGGTTCATGATTTCGTGCCCGGCATCGTGGAGGGCCTTGACGGAGTCGGGGCAGCGCTGCGCCCATTCGCCCACTACAAAGAAGGTGGCTTTGACCTCCTGGGAGTCCAGAACCTCCAGAAGTGCCTGGGTGTCGGTGTCATCCCAGGATGATGTCAGAATGCGGTAATCCGAAAAGGTTCCGGATTACCGCATTTTGAATTCGAATATATGAGATTGTTATCAGTAAAGTGAAGAATGTGGATTTCCGTCCTGGAGGGACGCTGTAAAGCATCTTCGGAGTTACTGAGGCCCCGTTGTAAACCAAAGCGGCGTTGATGGATGCCGTGTGGGAAACCGCCTGACGAAAAACCGATTTGAAATCGTATGACAGAGCGCGACTTACGGGAGCGTGGGTGTGACAGAAAGGCGGTTTACTGGAGCCAGGTTGTAACTCACATTGCCATTACCGAGGGTACAGGGGAATGGAAGAAGCTGTTTCCGGGAGTGCCGTTGTTTCTGGTTGCTGCGTTGTGGGCATGGGGTCGTTCCGCCGAAGAAAGTGGGTACAACGGCAAAGCGGTGTTACTGGGAGTGGGGAAGTGCCCTTTGGGGACGGGAGCGCCTGTGCCAGTAGCACAAGGTGGGACAGCCCCTTCTGCTGATACTATTATACGATAGAGATGGGGAGAAAGCAAGAGGGAGTGATCCTGCCGGACAGAAGAGAAACCGCACCGCTAACCCCTTGCATCTGTCTTCCGGATTGGGTATAATAATTTAAACGGCACTTTCCCTGAGAGGAGGCAATGGATATGGCAATGAGGATTTCAGTGGGCGGCGAAAGCTTTGGCGAGCTGCGTCAGAGCGGGGCTTATTATGTGGACAAAACAGAGCTGATTTATGAGCTGACCTGTGAGACCCTAAACAAAGTCACCCTGTTTACCCGCCCCCGGCGCTTTGGCAAGGACAGCCGGGCGGTGTTTGCCGGGCTGGATATCACAAAGCATGAGGACTTCTGCCGGGAGTGGATGAATCAGTACCCGGTGCTGTTTGTGAGCTTCAAGGATGTGCAGGGGCTGCATTTTGAGGATGCCTATGGGATGCTGAAATACACCCTTTCAGATGCGCTGCACAGTTATACCGGTTTGGAGAAGAGCAGTCGCGTGTCAGAGGAGGATCAGCAGGCGTTTTCCAGAATTTTGAGCCGGAAAGCGGACGCAGGTGATGTGAAAAATTCCCTGAGACTTGTCACCCGGATGCTCCGCGCCCACTTCGGCAAGCCGGTCATCCTCCTCATCGACGAGTACGACGTGCCCATGGCCAAGGCCAACGAGCCGAAGGAGGGCGGCGAGCGCTACTATCCCCAGATGCTGGACGTGATGCGGGGGATGCTGAGTACGGCGCTGAAGGGCAACGATGCCCTGAAATTCGGCGTTGTAACCGGCTGCCTGCGCATCGCCAAGGAGAGCATTTTCACCGGGCTGAACAACTTTGCGTCCTTCTCTGTGCTGGATGAGAAGTTTAGCCGCTATTTTGGCTTCACAGAAACAGAAATCGACCTTCTGCTGGAGAAGGCCGAGCTGACCGAC
>CACZUK010000009.1 GCA_902784305.1 Oscillospiraceae bacterium
CGGCGTCAAGGGCATCGGGGAAAAGGGCGCTCTGGGTTTGATTCAGAAATATGGCAGCGTGGCCGCAATCTATGAACAATTCGACGCGCTGGACCTGAAACCCGCCCAGCGCAGACGGCTGGACGAGGGCCGCGAGGATGCCAGGCGCTCCTATGAGCTGGCCACCATCCGCTGCGACGCGCCCCTCCCCTTCCAGCCGGAGGAGAATCTGCGTCAGGAGCCGGAGCGGGGTCGGCTGTATCAGCTCTTCTGTCAGCTGGAGTTCAACCGGCTGATTGACCGCTTCGGCCTCACGCCGGAGGAGCCTGCCCCGTCTGAGGACGCGCCTCAGGAAGTCCGGGGCAGCTGCACCGTGCAGATGCCCGCCTCGGAGGAGGAGCTGGAACCCCTGCTCTCCCTGTGGCGGGAGGCTGAGGCTGTGTCCGTGCTGGCTCTGCCGGATTTGTCCGCTGTGGCGGTGGACGGTGTGGAGCGCCGCGGCGAAGCCATCGGCGTGGTCCTCGCCCGGAATGTGCTGGGTGAGGAGCGCTATCAGGCGGCGCTGGAAGAGCTCTTCTCCCCCGCCGTGCGCAAGCAGGCCCACAGCAGGCCCACCGCGTCAAGGAGCTGATGAACCTGCTGCTGGGCGCGGGTCTGGGCACCGAGGGCTTTGTGTTCGACACGGCGCTGGCCGCCTACCTGCTCAACCCCACCGCCGGGAGCTATGAGCTGCCGGAGCTGTTTCAAACCTACTGCGGCGCGCCGCTGAACAGCGCTCAGACCTGGGAGACGTTCCCGGACGAGCCGGAGCAGCGCGGACAGGCCGCCGCGGACCTGCTCAGCGCCGCCGCCGCTGTGGGGGCGCTCCGGGAGAAAATGGAGCCGAAGCTGGCCGAAAACGGCCTGACGGAGCTGTTTCAGACCGTAGAGCTGCCCCTGTGCCCGGTGCTGGCCGAGATGGAGCGTGCAGGCGTTCTGGTGGACCGGGACGCGCTGGAGCGCTTCGGAGCGACGCTGACCCAGGGCATCGGAAGCGCCCAGCGGAGCGTCTACGAGCAGGCGGGGCTGGAGTTCAACATCAACTCCACCAAGCAGCTGGGCGAGGTGTTGTTCGACAAGCTCCAGCTGCCCGCCGGAAAGAAGACCAGCCGGGGCTACTCCACCAGCGCCGAGGTGCTGGACAAGCTCCGGGGCTTCCACCCGGTGGTGGACGGCGTGCTGGAGTACCGTCAGCTGACCAAGCTCAACTCCACCTATGTGCAGGGCCTGACCAAGGTCATCGCGGACGACGCGCGGATTCACACCAGCTTCCAGAACACCGTCACCGCAACGGGGCGGCTCTCCTCCACGGAGCCGAACCTGCAAAACATCCCCGTGCGGACGGAGCTGGGCGCGGAAATGCGGAAAATGTTCATCGCCGCCCCGGGCAATGTGCTGGTGGACGCGGACTACTCCCAGATTGAGCTGCGGCTGCTGGCCCATATGGCCGACGACGCGGCCATGATTGAGAGCTTCCGCTCCGGCGGGGACATCCACGCCGCCACCGCCGCCCAGGTCTACGGCGTGGCGCCGGAGCTGGTCACCAAACAGATGCGCTCCGCCGCCAAGGCCATCAACTTCGGCATCGTCTACGGCATGTCCGCCTTCTCCCTGTCTCAGGACCTCCACATCACCGTGGGAGAGGCGAAAGCCTATATGAACGCCTATTTTAAGAACTATTCCGGGGTGCAGCGCTACCTCAAGGAGGTGGTCGCCCAGGCGAAGGAGCAGGGCTATGCCGTCACCCTGCTGGGCCGCCACCGCTGGCTGCCGGAGCTGAAGTCCACCAACTTCAACATCCGCAGCTTCGGGGAGCGGGTGGCCATGAACATGCCCATTCAGGGCACCGCCGCCGACATCATCAAGCTGGCCATGATTCGGGTACAGAACCGCCTCAAGGCCGAGGGACTGGCCGGGCGGCTGGTGCTCCAGGTCCACGATGAGCTGATTGTCGAGTGTCCCGAGGCTGAGGCCGAGCAGGTCAAGGTGCTGGTGCAGCAGGAGATGGAGCAGGTCATGGAGCTTCGGGTGCCCCTGCTGGCCGAGGCCCAAATCGGCCACAGCTGGTCCGACGCTCACTAGAGCAAAATTCAAAAATACGGGCACAAAGGAAGGGATGCAGAATGGTTCACAACGAGGCGGAGGACGCAGGCAGGCTGACGCCTGTCAAGGACGATGAAATGCCCTTTGGGTGCAACGAAGTTGTGGGCGATTCTGCGCCCTGAACTGTGTCAGGATTTTTGAAGATTGCGATAAGGAGGCACATATGGACTACACTGAACTCTCCCCCCTGCTGCGGGACTTTCTGGCCTACCACGAGACCGTGCAGGGGCACTCCCAGCAGACGGTGGACGAGTATTATCTGGATTTGCGCGGCTTCTTCCGCTACCTCAAGCGCTCCAAGGGCCTTGTGCCCAAGGACACGGCGCTGGAGGACATCTCCATTGCGGATGTGGACCTTGCCATGGTCCGGGAGGTGGACCTGAGTCAGGTCTACGACTACCTCTTCTTCCTGTCCAAGGAAAGGCGGCTGAACAATGCCTCCAGAGCCCGAAAAGCGGCCAGTATCCGCTCCTTTTTCAAGTATTTATCCAAGAAAACCCATCAGATGGACCACAACCCCGTGGAGGAGCTGGACAGCCCCAAGCTCAAACGCGCCCTGCCCCGCTACCTGACGCTGGACCAGTGCATGCAGCTGCTGGAGGCCGTTTCCGGGGAGAATCAGGAGCGGGACTACTGCATTCTGATGCTCTTTCTCAACTGCGGACTGCGTATCTCCGAGCTGGTGGGCCTGAACGTCACGGACCTCCAGGAGAACACCGTCCGCGTGCTGGGCAAGGGCAACAAGGAGCGCATCCTCTACCTGAACAGCGGCTGTCAGCAGGCATTGGAGGACTGGCTGATTGTGCGCAGCGGCCTGACCCTCATCGACCAGAAAGCCCTGTTCGTCACTCCCCGGCAGCGCAAACGCGTCACCCGGGCGGGGGTCCACTATATGATTAAAAAGCGGCTGCTGGAGGCCGGTCTGGACGCCAGCCGCTACTCCGCCCACAAGCTCCGCCACACCGCCGCCACGCTGATGCTGCAAAACGGCGTGGACGTGCGGACGCTTCAGGAGGTGCTGGGCCATGACCACCTGAACACCACGCAAATCTACACCCACATCGACAACGAGAATCTGCGCCTGGCCGCTCAGGCCAACCCGCTGGGCGGGCGGACGGGCAAGGCCGCGCAGAAGACTGCCGAGGCATCGAACGCTTCGGACGCGAAACAACCGCAAAAAATGAAGCGGCATCAGACCAGGAATCAGCTGCGCACGCTGACGCGCACGCAAAAGCGGAAGCTGACGCCCAAGCAGCTGCGAAAGCTCAAATGGAAGCGCATGCGCAAGCACATTTGGCGCGTAAAGAGTATACACCCCCATCAGGGAGAGAAAAGGAGAGATTTACCATGAGCAACTACAAACTCGGCACCACCTGCGTGCAGGGCGGCTACACCCCCGGCAACGGCGAGCCCCGTCAGGTCCCCATCATCCAGTCCACCACCTTTAAATACGACACCAGCGAGGACATGGGCAAGCTCTTCGACCTGGAGGCCACCGGCTACTTCTACACCCGGCTCCAGAACCCCACCAACGACTATGTGGCGGCCAAAATCGCCGAGCTGGAGGGCGGCACCGCGGCTATGCTCACCTCCTCCGGCCAGTCGGCCAACTTCTTCGCCCTGTTCAACATCTGCCAGTGCGGCGACCACATCGTCGCCAGCTCCTCCATCTACGGAGGCACCTTCAACCTCATCTCCGTGACCATGGCGAAGATGGGCATCACCACCACCTTCGTCTCCCCCGACGCCAGCGAGGAGGAGCTGAGCGCCGCGTTCCAGCCCAACACCAAGGCCATGTTCGGCGAGACCATCGCCAATCCCGCCCTGACCGTGCTGGACATCGAGAAGTTCGCCAAGGTCGCCCACGCCCACGGCGTGCCCCTGATTGTGGACAACACCTTCCCCACCCCCATCAACTGCCGTCCCTTCGAGTGGGGCGCGGACATCGTCACCCACGCCACCACCAAGTATATGGACGGCCACGGCGCGGCGGTGGGCGGCGCCATCGTGGACAGCGGCAAGTTCGACTGGGCCGCCCACGCCGACAAGTTCCCCGGCCTGTGCACCCCCGACGAGAGCTACCACGGCATCACCTATGTGGAGAAGTTCGGCCTGGCCGGCGCGTTCATCACCAAATGCACCGCTCAGCTCATGCGCGACTTCGGCGCGATTCAGTCCCCCCAGAACGCCTTTTTGCTGAATCTGGGCCTGGAATCCCTCCATGTGCGCATGCCCAAGCACGTCGAGAACGGTCAGGCCGTGGCCGAGTTCTTGAACAGCCATCCCAAGGTGGCCTATGTCAACTACTCCGGCCTGCCCGGCGACAAGTATTACGAGCTGGCCCAGAAGTACCTGCCCAAGGGCGGCTGCGGCGTGGTCAGCTTCGGCCTTAAGGGCGGCCGGGACGCCGCCTCCACCTTCATGAAGCACCTCAAGCTGGGCGCCATCGAGACCCATGTGGCCGACGCGCGCACCTGCTGCCTGAATCCCGCCACCTCCACCCACCGCCAGCTCACCGACGAGCAGCTGCGCGACGCGGGCGTCCCCGCCGAGCTCATCCGCATCAGCCTCGGCATTGAGGACAAGGAAGACCTGATTGCGGACATCGCCCAGGCTCTTGACGCGATTTAATCCACTTTTTCGCCCGTTTTGTGACATTCGGCCCTCAGCCCGCGCTGGGGGCCGTTTCCCTTGCTGAAAAAAACGCAAAAATTTTTGAGTCGTGTGAAACTTTTCCCCCCGCCCCAGCGTCTAACAGTCAGAACACAGGAGGTGAGCAACATGAGAGAGGATTTGCAGCAGCAAATCGAAGAACGCTTGCTGGACCAATACCCGCGGCTGTACCGTCTGGCTTACAGCTATCTGAAAAATGAGTCGGACGCCCAGGACGCGGTGCAGAACGGCGCCTGCAAGGCCCTCCGCGGCTGGAGGAGCGTGCAGGACGCCCGATACCTGGACACCTGGCTCTACCGCATCGTCATGAACGAGGCCCTGACCCTGCTCCGGGCGCGGCAGCGCTGGAGTCAGGACGAGACGGCTCTGGAGAATGAGAGCGTCGAGGACACCTACGAGGATGTGGACCTCCACCGGGCGGTGGAGGCGCTGGGAGAGCCGGACCGCAGCATCGTTACCCTGCGCTACTTTGAGGAGCTTTCCCTCAAGGAGGTAGCCCAGGTGGTCGATATGCCCCTGAACAGCGTGAAAAGCAGGCTGTACCGGGCGCTGGAGAAGCTGCGCGGCATGTTAAAGGAGGAGAACTGACATGAAAAATCTGGAAAAGAGGCTTGAGGAGTTGAAGAACGATTACCAGTCCGTTCCAATCCCCGAGGATGGCCGGGAACGGCTCAAGGACGCGATGCAGAAGGCAAAGGAGGAAATCGCCATGAACGAGCGCAAGAATCATCAGAACAAGAACCACAGCCTGTTCCGCCGCTTCGGCGCGCTGGCCGCCGCCCTGGCCCTGGTGCTGGCCCTGCCCAACTCCAACGCCCAGGTCGCCCGGGCCATGGGAGAGCTGCCCGTGGTGGGCACCTTCTTCCGGGCGGTCACCGTGCGGCAGTTCCAGTATGAGGACGAGGGCGCCAGCGCCCAAGTGGAGGTCCCCGAGCTGCGCACCAACAGCGACAGCAGCGCGGCGGAGCAGGTGAACGCGGACGTGGCCAGGTATGTGGACGGCCTTACCGAGGAGTTCCGCAGCCGCGTGCAGGAGCTGGACGGTCAGGCTCACACCGACCTCACCGTGGAGTATGAGGTCGTCACCGACACCGAAGACTGGCTCACCCTGCGCCTGTACGCCGAGACCGTGGAGGCCTCCGGCGCCCAGTTCGAGCGCTACTACAACATCGACAAGGCCGCCGACAAGGTGGTGCAGCTCTCCGACCTCTTCTCTGACAAGGACCAGGGCCTGAAGCTGGTCAGCGAGGACATCAAGCGGCAGATGCGCGAGCAGATGAAGGCGGATGACAGCGTCAGCTACTTCCTGGACAGCGACATCCCCGAGGACGACTTCCACCAGGTGAAGGACGACCAGAACTTCTGGCTGGACAGCAACGGCAATCTGGTGGTCTGCTTCGACGAGTACGAGGTGGCCCCCGGCTCCATGGGTCTGGTGCAGTTCACCGTGGAGCGCGGCGTGTTCGCGGACGCTTTGGCGAAGTGAGCTGAATTATGAACAAAAACTTCCCGTTTCCCCGGCGGCGCGGTCCCTTTTGAGGCTGCGCCGCCTCTTTTTGTTTTTCTCCGTTTGCCCCTTGACAGATACCCCTATGGGGTATATAATGCGTGTCAGAAGGAGATACCCCTGTGGGGTATAGTGGAGGTGGAACCATGGAAGAGAAAGCCTGTCCTCAGTGCTCGGAACGCAAAAAAATGCGCACACCGGCCGAAAAAAAGGCCCTGATGGTTCGGCTGCGCCGGGCCGAGGGTCAGATTCGGGGCATTGAGAAGATGGTGGAGAACGACGCCTACTGCCCGGACATTCTGGTGCAGGTCAGCGCCGTCACCAGCGCGCTGAACAGCTTCAGCCGGGAGCTGCTGGCCTGTCATTTGCGCAGCTGCGTGGTGGAGGACATCCGCGCCGGACGGGATGAGTCGGTGGATGAGCTGGTCAAGCTGGTGCAGAAGCTGATGAAGGGGTAAAAATACCGGGGTTTTGTGCCGGATGGGTCGGGTCGGAGAATCCGGTCAAGCTGGTGTGAATGCGAACGAAAGGCTGAAAAGCCGCTGTTTCTTCGCACAGGGCGGGACGGGTCGGAGAATCCGGTCAAGCTGGTGCGAGAGTGGACGAAATGCTAAAAAGACGCTGTTTCTTCGCGCCGGGCTAAATGAGTCTGAAAATGGGCTGTTTCGCTGGTACAATGTGGATGAAAGGTTGAAAAAATGGAACAATTTCTTGTCACGGGTATGAGCTGCGCCGCCTGCCAGGCCCGGGTGGAAAAGGCGGTGAATCAGGTCCCCGGCGTGGAATCCTGCTCGGTCAGCCTGCTGACCAACTCCATGGGCGTGGAGGGCAGCGCGGACCCTGCCGCCATCATCCGGGCGGTGGAGCAGGCGGGCTACGGGGCCAGCGTCAAGGGCGCGGCACAGGAGCAGAGCGCCGCCCAGCGCCGCGCCGCCGATGAGGACGCGCTGGTGGACCGGGAGACGCCGAAGCTCCGGCGCAGACTGCTGCTCTCCCTGGGCTTTCTGACGGCGCTGATGTATCTCACCATGGGCCACCACATGCTGGGCTGGCCCCTGCCTCCTCCTCTGGACGGCAACTTTTTGGCTCTGACGTTGACGCAGCTGCTGCTCAGCGCCGCGGCCATGCTCATCAACCACAAGTTTTTCACCAGCGGCTTCTCCTCCCTGCTCCACGGCGCGCCGAACATGGACACGCTGGTGGCCCTGGGCTCGTCCGTGTCCTTCGGGTGGAGCGTGGCGGTTTTCTACCAGATGTGCGGCATTATCGCCGCCGGTGGGAACAATTCCGCGCTGATGGAGCTGTGTCACAGCCAGCTCTACTTTGAGTCCGCCGCCATGATTCCCGCCCTCATCACCGTGGGCAAAATGCTTGAAGCGCGCTCCAAGGGCCGGACCACCGACGCGCTCAAGAGCCTGATGAAGCTCTTCCCCAAGACCGCGGTCGTCCTCAGGAACGGTGAGGAGGTCACAGTGGACATCGACGCGGTGCAGTCCGGAGACGAGTTCGTGGTGCGGCCCGGCGAGAGCATCCCCGTGGACGGCGTCGTGCTGGAGGGCAGCAGCGCCTTGAACGAGGCCGCCCTCACCGGCGAGAGCATCCCCGTGGAGAAGGCCGAGGGCGACGCGGTCAGCGCGGCCACCCTCAACCAGAGCGGCTTTCTGCGCTGCCGGGCCACCCGCGTGGGCGAGGACACCACCCTGAGCCAAATCATCCGCATGGTTTCCGACGCGGCGGCCACCAAGGCACCCATTGCCCGCATTGCGGACCGGGTTTCCGGCGTGTTCGTGCCCGCGGTCATCGGCATCGCGGCGGTGGTCACTGCCCTGTGGCTGATTGGCGGGCAGAGCTTGAGCTTTGCCCTGGCCCGGGGCATCTCCGTGCTGGTCATCTCCTGCCCCTGTGCCCTGGGTCTGGCCACGCCGGTGGCCATTATGGTGGGCAACGGGCTGGGAGCCAAAAACGGGATTTTGTTCAAGACCAGCGAGGCGCTGGAGTCCGCGGGACGGGTCCAAATCGTGGCGCTGGACAAGACCGGCACCATCACCTCCGGCATGCCCCAGGTGACAGACCTGCGCCCCGCTTCGGGCTGCTCCGAGGAGCGCCTGCTCCGCGTCGCCTACGCTCTGGAGCAGCGCAGTGAGCACCCGCTGGCCCGGGCCATTGTGGACGAGGCTCACAGGCGCGGTCTGGAGGCCGAGCCGGTCACGCGGTTCCAGGCCCTCACCGGCTCCGGGCTGGTGGGCGAGCTGGACGGAAAGACCGTCCACGGCGGCAGCGACAGCTTCATCCGCACGCTGGTGCGCCTGCCCGAAGAGGTCGAGCACGCCGCCGCGGAGCTGTCCCAGGCGGGCAAGACGCCCCTGTTCTTCGAGGAGGATGGGGTGCTGCTGGGCATCATCGCCGTGGCGGACGTGCTCAAGGAGGATTCCCCCGCCGCCATCCGCCAGCTGCGGCGCATGGGTCTGGAGGTGGTCATGCTCACCGGCGACAACGAGCGCACCGCCCAGGCCATCGGTGCCCAGGCGGGCGTGGACCAGGTGGTGGCCGGAGTGCTCCCCGACGGCAAGGAGGCCGCCATCCGCGCCCTTCAGCGCCGGGGCCGCGTGGCCATGGTGGGCGACGGCATAAACGACGCTCCCGCCCTCACCCGGGCTGACGTGGGCATCGCCATCGGCGCGGGCACCGACGTAGCCATTGACAGCGCCGACGTGGTGCTGATGAACAGCCGCCTCTCCGACGTGGCCGCCGCCGTGCGGCTCAGCCGGGCGACTCTGCGGAACATCCACGAGAACCTGTTCTGGGCCTTCTTCTACAACCTGATTTGCATCCCGCTGGCCGCGGGGGCCTTCGCGTGGAAGATGAATCCCATGGTGGGTGCGGCTGCTATGAGCCTGTCCAGCTTCACCGTGTGCATGAACGCGCTGCGGCTGAACCTGTTCCGGCTCCACGACGAGCGCCACGACCGTCCCATGGGCAAGCGCGCCGCTCCGGCGGAGGCGGTGGAGGCTGAGAGCAGCAATCCGGCGAAATCCGCACCCGCCTGCCCGGTGGAGCCTGAGAGCAGCGGTTCGGCGGAATCCGCGCGTGCCTGCCCGGTGGAGCCGGTCTGTTGTGCAGCGGAGGCCGCGCCCGGCTGCGCCTGTGACGTGACCGAGCCGTCTGAGGAGCAAATCACCCTGCACATCGGCGGCATGATGTGCCCCCACTGCGAGAACCGCGTCAAAACGGCGCTGGAGGCCGTCCCCGGCGTGGTGCTGGCCCGGCCCAGCCACGAGGCGGGCACCGCCGTGCTCACCCTGTCACAGTCCGTCCCGGAGGAGGCCCTGCGCGCCGCCGTTGAGGGTCAGGATTATGAATATATTTCCCTGGAAAGGAGCAAAACCATGAAGAAAAGCGTCAAAATCGAGGACATGATGTGCCCCCACTGCGAGGCCAACGTCAAGAAGGCTCTGGAGGCCCTGGAGGGCGTGACCAGCGCCGAGGTCAGCCACAAGGAGGGCACCGCCGTGCTCACCCTGAGCCAGGACGTGCCCTACGCCGTGATTCAGAAGGCCGTGGAGGACAAGGGCTACACCTTCGTGGGCGTGCTGTAAGCGTTTCCCGCTCCATTGTTCCAAAAAGACATGAAAACACCCTCCGCTCCCCGGTTTGGGGAGGGAGGGTGTTCGTTTTGGGTTTCGGGAACGCCCGCGCCGCAGAGTCACCCGGCCGGAGTCAGCGTCAGGCTCTGGGCCTCCAGAATCGAGCCGCTCTCCCCCGGGATGTAGCCCAGCGTGACCTCCTGCCCGGGGTTCAGCAGCACCGCCATGGGCTCCTGGCTGGCGCTGATGGAGTAGTAGACCCCCTCCTGCCCCTGGAGGGCGAGGAAGTAGACCGTGTTGCCGTTGATGACCGCGCTGCGCAGGTCCGCAATGACCCCGGTGACGCTCTCCAGCTCCGTGGGCTCCTCCTCCACGTGGTCCGTCACGATGATGCCGTTCTCCTCCAGAAGCTGCTCGTAGGCGCTCTGACAGGCCTTCACCGTGGAGCCGGTGGCGGTAATCTGGTAGTCGCCCACGTTCACCATGGCGTACATCTTCACCAGCTGCGCCCCGTCCTTCAGGGCCATGAAGTAGGTCGGCTCGTCGGAGATGTTCAGCAGAATCGGGAAGGTGGCCGAGTAGTTCAGATGCTGCACCGCGCCCTCCGCGCTGCTCATGGCCGAGTACTCCTCCGCGCCGGTCACGTGGTAGAACCGCGCCTCCTTGGTGCGCTGATTCACCAGAATGAAGCCCACATTGGACTCGTCGCTGCCCGCCGAGGTCACGCCGGTGTACATATAGACATCGTCGTTCAAAGCGATGTAGTTGTAGCCGTCCGTGGTGATGGTCACGCCCTTTTGCCCCAGCCAGCTGTTGAGCCAGCCGCTGACCAGCGTGCCGTGGTAGTTGTACTGCTCCACCAGCAGGTTGGCGCTGTAGACCCGGTCCACCCAGCTGGGCACCTCCTCGTAGTACTGGTGCTCACCGGTGACGGCGTTGACCATCACCGCGCCGCGCACGTCCACGCCGCCGAAGAGCCCGATGGTGTGGACCTCCCGGGAGCAGACCCACCAGGGCTGACCGTCGTCGTCGATTTCAAAGTTCACGTCCCCGAACATCATAGTCGGGTACTGAAAACGGAGGAAACGGTACAGATTGCGGCCAAAATGCTCGCTGGTGGTGTAGCGCATGCCCTCCTCCAGCTGCACCAGCCTCGTCTCCTGGCTGACCATGTTCACCACCACGTAGGCGGGGATGCCCTCCGCGCGGTTGTTGAACCACTTGATGAGGTTGCCGTACTCCAGCGGCGAGACCCGCACCGGCTCGCCCCGGTAGTTGATTTGGGAATAGGCGTCGCTGACCTCAAACTGGGAGACCAGATTCGAGTTGCTGCTGATGTTGCCCAGGGCGCGGCGGCCCAGCTGGATGGCGGAGTACAAATCCAGCATGGGAATCCGGTTGTAGGAAACCTCCGAGACCTCCGAGGCGAAGTCGCCGGTCTGCACGTCCAGCAGGTCCCGGTACGCCCCGGCGTGGAAAATCACCATGGAGCTCACGTTCCCCAGCACGCACGCCAGGCCCACAGCCGCCAGCGCGCCCGCCAGCAGCTTTTGCCACGGGTGCATCCTTCCGGAGCTGCGCCGGGTGGAGCGGGGCCGGAAAAAGCGGTTCAGGTTTATCCGAAGCCGTCCGCCCACCACCACGAACAGGGGCTCCGACCCCGGGGCGTCGTCCCACTCGACGCTCTGCTCCTCCGGAGCGCGGGAGCCGAAGCCAAGCAGGGCGGCAACCAGAACCACAATCAAAAAGGCGTAAAACTCTCCGGACATGGGGTTGAGCGGCGGGAGCAGGATGTAGAAATACAATCCGCCCACAATGGCTGCCGTGAGCAGGCTGCGCACAACGCGCCCGCCGTTGCCCGGAGCGCTTCGGAATCGTTTGGACACAGAGGTCCCTCCTTCCTCGTTGGAACCGCCGTTTGCGCCGGCGTCTTTGCGCGCGTTCGCCGCGGTCCCCTTGCTTTTGTCGAATCCGCTTTTCATTTTACCACATCACAGTGGGAAAGGCAAACCCTATCGCGTCGAATCGGGTCAACGGGCTGAAAAATCCCGGAAAACGGCCCGGTGACGCTCCGCCGAATGCCGAATATGCTGACAGGGTATTCTCCTTTACATCAATGTGATTGTTTAATATAATGCATACTTTAGCGCTTTTTGTCAATTATCTCGCACTCTGAGGCGGGAGTATGGTCAAAGCATTGCCACGTCGCGGCGGGAGGGCCAAATTCCGCCCCATCGAGCTGTTTCAACGGTCCAAACACACAAAAACGCCCTGTCACCTCTCCTCCGGAAGAGAAAAAAAGTGACAGGGCCTTTTCCTTTACAGTATTTTAAATCCGATAAATGGTGCAAAAATCAGCGCAGCTTGCCCAAAATCGTCACACTTTGAGGCAGCAGCGTGAGGGTGCCCCGGCAGACGCTCCGGGTCTTCTCCTTCCAGAGCAGACTGCTTTTGCCGTCGCAGAGCAGCCGCCACTGGCCGGGCAGCAGCGTCACCACCTGCTCCGTTTCGTGGGGGTTGTAGTAAATCATCGCCTGACGCCAGCGCCGGCAGGTCTGGAGCAGGAAGCCGATGCAGGCTCCCGGCGCGTCCAGGAAGAGGATGTCCAGCGCCTGCTCCGCCGTCAGGGAGCCGGGATAGAGCTCCCGGCGCAGGGCCAGCAGGCCCTTGTACCACTCCACCAAATCCGAAAACTCCGCCATTCTCGCCCAATCCAGCCGGTTCAGGCTCTCCGGGCCGGTGTAGCTGTTGCCGTTGCCCAGCTTGGTGCGGCCGAACTCCTCGCCGCTCTGGAAGAAGCCCAGGCCGGGCAGGGTCAGGTAGATGCCCGCGGCCAGCCGGTTCTCCTGGAGCAGCGCCTCCTCCTTGGCGTAAAAGTCCTGACTGCCCCGCTGCACCACCAGCCGGTCCCACAGCGTGAAGTTGTCGTGGCAGGAGACATACTGCACCACCTGACCGGGATTCTGCGCATAGCCGCCCCGCTCCCCGTCACACCAGCCGTGGACCGCGCCCAGCAGCCGCTCCTTCAAATCCTTCGTGGCAGCGCCGCTGGCGTAGCCGCTCTGACGCACGTCAAAGGGGCTGCCCACCAGCAGGTTCCGGGTGTCGTCGCTGAAGACGCCGATGCGGCGCTCCATCAGGTCCATGGCGTCCTTGTTGGCCGAAACCGCGCCGTTCTTCATCTGCGGCGGCAGGGCCGACCAGGGCTCCCCGTACATCAGAATCCCCTCGCCCCCGGGCAGCTTGTCCAGCCGCGCGCGGATGAGGTTCATGGTCTTCACGTCGTGGACGGCCATCAGGTCGAAGCGGAAGCCGTCGATGTGGTACTCGCTGGCCCAGTAGCACACGGATTCCACCATGAACTGCCGGAACATGGGCCGGTCACTGGCCGTCTCCGTGCCGCAGCCGGAGCCGTTGGCGAAGCCGCCGTCCTTGAGGTAGCGGTAATAGCTCCCCGGTGCCGTGCGGTGGAACCAGGAGTCCCACACAAAGGTGTGGTTGTACACCACATCCATGATGACCCCGATGCCCGCCCGGTGGAGGGCCTGAATCATCTGCTTGCACTCCCGGATGCGCACCGCGCCGTGGAAGGGGTCGCAGGAGAAGCTGCCCTCGGGCAGATTGAAGTTCTCCGGGTCGTAGCCCCAGTTGTAGACCATCTGCGGGTTGCGCTCGTCCACGGTGCAGAAGTCAAAAATCGGCTGGAGCTGCACATGGGTGACGCCCAGGTCCTTTAAGTAGTTCAGGCAGGTGGGCACCTCCCCCTGTCCGTCCAGGGTGGTGTCCGTCTCCGTGAAGGCCAGATAGCGGCCCCGGTTGCGCTCCGAGACGCCGCTGCGGGGGTCCGAGCTGAAGTCCCGCACGTGGGTCTCCCAGACCACCGGCACCGTCTTGCGGCGGCGCGGACCCCGGTCCCGCTTCCAGCCGGGCGGGTCCGTGGACTCCAGGTCCACCACCATGCTGCGCTTGCCGTTCACACCCGCCGCCAGCGCCCAGGGGTCCGCCGACCAGGTGACAGAGCCGGAGCAGTCCGTCACCTGATACTGATAGAACTGATTCTTCAGATTGCCGTGAATGGTGTGCTCAAAAATCCCATCGCCCTGGGTCTGCATGGCAATTTCACCCAGAAACCGCGCGCCCGGCTCCTCATCGCTGCCCGTGGCGAAGCGCTGCACCAGCACCTTCACCGCCTGAGGCGCCCAAAGGCGAAATACCGTCCGATCCGGGGTGTAGTCGGCCCCGAAGGGCATCTTCTTCCTCATGCTCCCTCTCCTCCCCCCGTCCACAGCCCTGGGGACGGGTACATAAAGCGCTGAACCTGTCAGCGCCTCCGTTTCACTTTTATTTGTCCATTTTAACCCAAATGACCGTTATATGCAAGCCTTTTTCTCAGATTCTGCAAAGAGAATTGTTTACCCTGATGAGAGTAGGGAATTTAGGCCGCATCAGGCAAAAATGAAAACCTTTTCGCACCTTCCCAGTGCAACTATTCCTCTGTCAGAAAGATTTCCGTCTGTTTTATTTATATCCGGCGCGTTTCCCGCCTGTAAAACGCACTCACGGCGCAACTTCGCCAATTGCCCGCATTGATGCAGAAAAACCGCACATTTTAGGCTTGTGTTTTCCCTCCGCGCCGGGTATAATGGAGTGGAACAAGCCTTGATTCGCCTCAGAAGGAGTTGAACGTGATGAAACGCACAAAGATTATCTGCACCATCGGCCCCGCCTCCGCCACCGAGGAGAAGCTGACCGCCATGATTCAGGCCGGCATGAACGTGGCCCGCCTGAACTTCTCCCACGGCACCCACCCCGAGCAGCAGGTGAAAATCGACCTGGTCAAGCGCGTGCGGGAGAAGCTCCACGAGCCCATCCCCATCCTGCTGGACACCAAGGGACCCGAGTACCGCATCGGCACCTTTGAGAACCATCAAATCGACCTGGCCGACGGTGACAGCTTCGTCTTCACCGTGGAGGACGTGCCCGGCACAAAAGAGCGGGTCAGCGTGTCCTACAAGGGCCTGGTCAACGATCTGGACGTGGGCGACATCATCCTGGTCAACGACGGTCTGGTCAAGTTCCAGGTCCGCGAGAAGGCCGACACCGACCTCGTCTGCGACGTGCTCATCGGCGGCCGCCTGTCCGACCGCAAGAGCATGAGCTTCCCCAACAAGGTGTTGAAGCAGGTCTACCTCAGCGAGCAGGACAAGGCCGACCTCCTCTTCGGCATCCAGAACGATGTGGACTTCGTGGCCTGCTCCTTCGTCTCCACCGCTCAGGATGTTATTGACGTGCGGACCTTCCTCGATGCCAACGGCGGCAAGGACATTCAGATTATTGCCAAGCTGGAGAACCGGGCCGGTGTGGACAACGCCGAGGAGATTCTGGAGCACTGCGAGGGCCTGATGGTGGCCCGCGGCGATTTGGGCGTGGAGATTCCCTACGTGGAGCTGCCCGCCATTCAGAAGAAGCTCATCACCACCTGCCGCCTCAAGGGCGGTCTGGCCATCACCGCCACCGAGATGCTGGAGAGCATGATCTCCAAGCCCCGCCCCACCCGCGCGGAGATCTCCGACGTGGCCAACGCCGTCTTCGACGGCACCAGCGCCATCATGCTCTCCGGCGAGACCGCCATGGGCAAGTACCCTGTGGAGGCCGTCTCCGCCATGGCCAGCATCGCCGTGGAGGCCGAGAAGAACACCCACTACATCGACCGGTTTAAGCGCTATCAGTTCAACCTCAAGAACCTGAACGACGCCCTGTCTCACTCCACCTGCCAGCTGGCCATCGACACCAACGCCACCTGCATCGTGGCCTGCACCCGCACCGGCACCACCGGCAAGATGATCTGCCGCTTCCGCGCGCCCATGCCCATCATCGGCATGACCACCAGCGAGAAGGCCTATCGTCAGCTGGCCCTGAGCTGGAACGTGAAGCCTGTGATGATTCAGGAGTTCTCCTCCACCGACGTGCTCTTCTACCACGCCGTGCTCATGGCCCGCACCACCGGCCTGGCCGACACCGGCGACACCATTGTCATCACCGGCGGCATGACCAACGGCCACAGCGGCAACACCAACATGATTAAAATTGAAACTCTGGAGCCGATTCCGGAGCACAGCAACCATTATCTGCTCTGATTTTAAAACTTTTCACCCGAGGAAAGGAGGAAAGCCCCATGACCGCCGCCCAGCGCCGCGCGCGCATCCTGAGCACGCTTCGCCAGCACAGCGGGCCTCTGAGCGCGTCCGCTCTGGCCAGGGAGTTCTCCGTCAGCCGGCAGATCATCGTCGGTGACGTGGCCCTGCTCCGGGCGGCGGGCGAGAGCATCCTCGCCACCCCCAGGGGCTACCTCCTCTCCCCCGCCGGTGAGGGCATCCGGCGCACCATCGCCTGCCTCCACACCCAGGAGCAGACCGGCCGGGAGCTGGAAATCTGCGTGGACCACGGCTGCACCGTTCAGGATGTCATCGTCGAGCATCCGGTCTACGGTCAGCTGGTGGGCGAGCTGGAGCTGTCCAGCCGCTACGACGTGGCCCAGTTCCTGCGCCGCCTCGAAAAGGAAAGCGCGCACTCCCTCTCCGAGCTCACCGACGGCATCCACCTCCACACCCTCCGCTGTCCCTCGGACGACGCCTTTCGGCAGGTCCTCAAGCGGCTGGAGGAGGAGAACATTCTGATTCACTGACAGAGATTCACAGATGAAATCCGGCAATCGTGACGGCTGAGATAGTTTTCGTCAAATTCGGCACAAAAGCGAAGGATAAGTGCCCTAAATAGGGTAAATTCTTTTCAGATTTCAAGTTTTTGAGACGAAATGTTGGAAGAAACAGCTCTTCAGCACCGAAGCTCGATTTCATCAGGGATTCCATAGAAAAACGGAGGCAATCGCGAAAAATTGCCTCCGTTTTTCTCTTTTTTATGATTCAGCACACATCCGCTGCCAGCACGAGCATTTCGCCGCCGCAGGCCATGCCCTGGTCCTGGGCGTCGTCGTCGTTCAGGGAGACCGTCAGTGTGCGCTGCGTCCCCGTGCCGATGAGCCGCCACGCCTGACGCATGCACGCGCTCTCCGCACAGCCGCCGCCGATGGTGCCCGCGATGCGCAGGCTCCGGTCCACCGCCAGCAGCGCCCCCGGCTTCACCGGCGTGGAGCCGCGGGTCTCCAGCACCACCACCAGCGCCTTGGGCTCCGGGTCCTCCACGGCGAACTCCAGTACGTCCTGTTCCGGGTCTGTCTGGGTCAGCAGGGTGCTGTGGGAGCGCCGGGGCGTGTCCGCGCGCCGTACCTGCACCAGCTCCGCGACGATGGACACGGCAATCTCCTCCAGCGTGATGGCGTTGATGGGCAGCCCGATGGGACTGTGCAGCTCCGCGAGCCGGGCGGGGTCGAAGCCCTCCGCCTCCAGCGCGCGGCGCATCTCAATGCCCCGTTTGCGGGAGGACACCATGCCCAGATACCGGGTCGGCTCCGGCCGGGACAGCAGCGCCCTCAGGCACGCGCCGTCTGAGCGGTGGCCCCGGGTCATGACCGCCACGAAGTCCCCCGGGCCGGGCGCGAGCTGCGCAATCGCCGGGGCGAAGTCCTGACACAGCACCGCCTCCGCGTCCGGAAAGCGCTGGGGGCTGGCAAAGGCCGCCCGGTCGTCCACCACCGTGACGGCGAAGCCCAGCCGCGCCGCCAGCGTGCAGGTGTGCAGGGCGATGTGCCCGCCGCCCAGGAGAATCAGCCGCTCCCGGGGCTGAAAGCGCCGGATATAGCTCTGTTCGTTCGCCTCCAGGCTCAGCTCCGCCGCGCGGCCGGAACGAACCTGGGTCAATACTTCCTTGAGTTTCGATTTCATCCTTCTCGCCTCGGCACGCGCCCCGCAGAGAGCTGCGGGGCGCTGTTCTAGGGTTCTTTTGGGGAATTTTGGAACGTTTACTGCCCGTTTTCACCGTCCTGATGCGTCTCAGGGCGGTCCTCAGGCTCAGAGGGCGCGTCCGCCGCTTCGGGTGCCGCGGGAGCGCTCTCGTACGGCTGCGCGGGGGCTTCGGGGGCCTCTGGCTGCGCGGGAACCGCGCTCTGGGCCGTGTCGGCGGACTTCCGGCCGGTAAAGGGCGGCGCGAAGGGCGTCTTCGGCACGGATTTCTTCCCCTTCATCGGCAGCCAGCCGGTCCTTTTGGGCGCGTTGGGGTCGATGCCCTGCTCCCGGAGCCGCTGGGCGCGCTTCTCCCTCCGGCGGCGGAACACGCGGCGGAGCACCACGATGATGATAGCCAGCACAGCCAGGCTGAACACGTTGCCCACCAGCCAAACCAGCAGCTCCTGCACGCCCTCGATGAAGTCTTCCAGACCGCCCAGGAAAGAGTTCACCAGGCGCTGGCCGAAGGAAATCGTGTTGGTGTCGCTGATGGTCACCACCTGCTCGATGGTGACGCGGAAGGTGGCGTAGCCGATGAGGCTGTCGTAGCGGTTCAGTGTGGAGGTATAGCGCTCGATTTCGTACTCCGTGTCGGTGATGGCCTGCTCCAGGGTGATGATGTCGTCCATGTGCTTGGCCTGAGAGAGCAGGTCCTGAAGCCGCTCCAGCTTGGTGCGCAGGGTCTTGAGCCGGGTCTCGGTGTCGAAGTAGGCCTGCCCCACGTCCTCGGTGGACTCGTCCTTGCTGGTCAGGTGGCAGTGCTCCTCGCTGCTCATGCGGCTGAGGAAGTCCCCGTACTTCGCCGCGGGCACCCGAACGGTGTAGCTGGCGCTGCGGTAGGTGCTGCCGTAGCCGCCCTGGTTCAGGTTGCTCTCCTCCACATAGCCGCCCAACTCGTTGACCAGACCTTCGAGGCCCTGAACGGCCGCGTCAAACTCCTTCGTCTCAAGGTTCAGACTGGCCCGGCGAATCAGCTTCACCTTCGCGTTCTGATAGGCGCTCTGGGTGTCGCCGGAGCCGCTGTCGTTGGTGTCCGCGGTGTCAGCGTCATAGGCCTCCTCGGCCTCGGCGGGGTCCTCGTAGCGGTAGGCGTCCTCCGCGGCGGCGGCCGGAGCGGCCTCTGTGGCGGCGTAGTTGCGCTCTGCCGCCTTCGTGGCTCCGGAGCTGCCTGACGCACCGCATGCGGTCAGGCTCAGCAGCAGCGAGAGGGCCATCGTCCACGCAATCATTCTCTTTTTCATGGTCATCTTCTCCTTTGCGTCGTTTTGGAGCGGACTGACCGGCCGCTTCAACCTATATACAGTGTGTACGCCGGTTGTGTTGCAGAGAATCTTCTTTTTTTAATCCTTGTGGGTGGTCAGCAGCACGGCCAGCAGGGCCACGCTGTCGTTGAAGACGTTGGAGGCCACCTTGCGCAGGTAACAGGTGTACTCCCGCTCCTCCCCGGAGGCCATGCTGAACTGCACCCAGCCCTCGGCCTGCTCACAGCGCTGCGCCGCCTGGAGCAGCTTCTCCGGCGCGGGCGAAATGAGGGGCTGGTGCTCCGTGCCGCGCTGGACCTTGTCAATCATCCCCAGCTCGGAGAGCAGGTGGATGAAGCGGTCCTTGCCCCGGATGCAGGTGAAAGCCCCGTTTCGGTACTCCAGCACGCCCGCGGGCAGCTCGTTGCTCATCTGGAGCGTGTTCTGCTCGTCGTAGACCAGCGGCTCGTTCAGGTCGATGCGGCCCACCTCCTCGTAGTAGCGCGACTCCGCGCTGCGCTCGAAGGTGAGCCCGGTGCCCGCCTTGTTGCGCTCCATGATGTAGGTCAGCGGGTTGGGCCGGTTGAAGAGGAAGCCCTGGAGCTTTTCCGCGCCCAGGCGGCGCAGGATGCGCAGATGCTCCTCCGTCTCCACGCCCTCCACCAGGGTGGTGATGCCCATCTGCCGGGCCATGTCGATGATATTGGCCACAATGATGACGTTTCTGCCCTCTTCGCTGAAGTTCTTCATGAACTGCATGTCAATCTTGATGAGGTCGAAGTTCAGCTCCTGGAGCAGGTTCAGCGTGGAGTACTCGCTGCCGAAGTCGTCCATCCACACCTCGAAGCCCAGGGCCCGGAAGCGCTCCGTCTCCCGCTTGATGAGGTCCTGGTTGTCGATGAGGGCGCTTTCCGTGATTTCAATCTTGATGTAGCTGTGGTCCACCCCGGACTCGTCCACCAGCTCGCACACCGCCTGCACGATGTCCGTCTGGGCGAAGTCGTGGCGGGAGAAGTTGATGGACACCGGCACCACCGGCACCCCGTTGGCGCGCCGAATCTCAAAGTCCCGCAGCACCAGCCGGAGCACGTTCAGATTCACCTTGTAAATCAGGCGCTTCTCCTCCAGCAGCGGCACGAACTGGAAGGGCGGCAGGAAGCCGTACTTGGGGTCCTCCCAGCGGGACAGGGCCTCCTCGTTGCACACCTCGCCGGTGACCGCCCGGATGATGGGCTGGTAGTACACCTTCAAATAGCCCTTCTCGATGGCCTCGTCCACATGGCTGACGATGTACTGGCGGAACTTGTCCTCCTCGTCCAGCCGGGTGTCGTAGACGCGGCAGCACAAATCCTTGTCCTCATAGATGCTGTCGTGGGCCAGCTTCGCCTTGTCCATCAGGAAGATGGCCCGCTCGCTGCCCGTGTAGGGCGCGAAGCCCGCCTTGCAGAAGATGGGGAACTCCGCCTTGTAGCTCATCAGCTCGTCGTTCACCCGGGTGAGCCCGTCCTCCACCTCGTTCTGGTAGCACAGCACGCCGAACTGGCTGCCGTTGATGTAGCAGATGTGGCGGCCGGGGAAGTTGGTGCGCAGAGAGGCCGCCATGTGCCGAATCAGCGCGTCGCCCTGGGCGTAGCCGAACTCGTCGTTGAAGGCCCGGAAGTGAATCAGATTCACGAAGGCCACGCCGGGCTTGCGCTCCTGGTCCGCCTTGCTGTGAAGCAGCTCGTCCGCCCGGGCGATGAAGTAGGACATGGACGGCAGGCCCGTGAGCTGGTTCGTCTCAAAGACCCGGGCGTGGGTGGTGATGTTGCTCTCCACGATGCCCGCCCGGAGATGGGCCTTGTCGAAGACCCCGCCCACGGTCTGGTCCCGTCCGGTGTGCCGGGCCTTGTGGGCGTAGATGTCGGCCAGCTGGAGCATTTCCTGGAACTCCTTCTCGTCCCGGGGCGTGCCCGTGACGTAGCCGAAGGCACAGGTCATGGTGATAATCAGGCCGTTGAACTCATTGCGGCGCAGACGCTTGCGGCACCGGTCCAGCAGCTCCGGCTGCTGCTCCTCCGACGCCCCCACCGCGATGCCCAGCATCTCGTCGCCGCCGAAGCGGTAGGTGTCCGCCTCCCCGAAAGCGCTCAGAATCGCTTGGGAGAAGCTGCACAGCATCTCGTCGCCCACCTCGTGGCCGTAGAAATCGTTGTAGAGGGTGAGCTGGTCCAGGTCCCCCAGCACCACGAACAGCGGCTTGCCCAGATACCGGTCCAGCCGCCGCAGCAGGGCGTTCCGGTTCAGCATGCCCGTGAGGCTGTCGTGCTCCAGATGGTAGCGGATGCGCTCGGCGCTGCGCAGGGACTCCAGCCGGATGCTCACCACCACAAAGGTGATGGACACCATGGCCAGGTAGAACTCCACCGCGTGGAACACATCCACCTGAAAGAGCTCCGGCGACTTCGACACCCGGCACATCCCCGTGAAGAGCAGTGTCCAGCCGGTGAACACCCCCACCAGCCGCAGCGGCCGGTCCATGATGAACACCGGCAGCGCCATCAGGAACATCAGAAAGGTGACCGCCTGATGGGTGGGGTCCCAGATGGTGCCCAGCAGCACCGACATCACCATGGGGGGCGCCTCGATCAGGTAGAGAATCAGGGTGCTGTACGGACTCCTTTGGGGCAGTCTGTCGTCCACCAGCACCATGAGCAGCACAAAATAGAGGGGCAGCCACAGGTTTTTCGCGGCCAGCGCCCCGGTGCCGATGACCACCACCTGGGCGAAGATGTTCGCCACGCTCAGCAGCACGCCCACCCGGCACAGCAGCCGGATGGCCAGCCGGTTCTCCTGCCTGATCTCGTCCCGACATCGGTCGAATTCCTCCGCCGTCAGCAGTCTCCATATTTCCTTCATCTTGCCAACCTCCACACGCCCGCGCTCAGAGCCGCCCGCGGGGTCTCTGAGAGGTGCACATGATTTCGTTTCGAGTTTAACACATTTCTGTGCCGCTGGCAAGGATTTGTCGAAAAAAAACCACGGCATTCCCGTTCTGTTTCAACGCAAAGCAGCCCGCCAAAACGGATTTCCCTGGAAAAGCCGCCGCGCTGAGGGCGCGGAAACGGAAAACGGCGCCTCCCACGACCTCAAGCCGTGAGAGACGCCGTCTCAGGGGCAGATGGATGCCACGTTTCTCCATTTTCCGCCCGATGTGCCTGTCTGAACCCGTGCTCCGGACTCAGCCCAGGGAGCGCACCAAATCCACCGCCTCGTGGACCTTTCTGGGGTCCTTCACGCAGTCCGTCTCCACGCCGGAGGAGAGGTCCACGCCCCAGGGGTGCAGCTCCCGCAGCGCGTAGGGCAGATTCTCCGTGTTCAGGCCGCCGGAGAGGATGTAGGGCCGCTGTACATGCCGAATCCAGTTCCAGTCAAAGGGCTCGTCCACCAGATTGGAGAACAGCAGGTAGTTCGCCGCCGTCCGCTCCACCAGGTCAGGCACCTCCGGCCCGGTGACGTTGCAGCCCTTGATGACCGGCTTGCCGGTGTAGAGCATCAGGTCCCGGATGTAGGTCTCCGACTCCGTGCCCTCCAACTGCACCATGTCCACCACACCCCGGCGCAGAGCCGTCATCACGGTGCTGAAATCGTCGTTGACGAACACGCCCACCAGCGGAATGTGGGAGTGCAGCGTGCGGCGGATGGCGTTGGCCAGGTCAAAGTCCACGCCGCGCCAGAACCGGCGGCAGAGCACCACTCCGGCAAAGTCCGGCTGAATCTCGTTGGCCAGGCGCACGTCGGCCATGGAACGCAGTCCGCAGAGCTTGATCTTCGTTGCCATCATTGATTCCTCCTCGGCGGGCAGTCCGCCCCTCTTTTCTCAAAGAGATTATAGCACACTCTCGGCCGGAGCGCAAGAGAGCTGGTCCTTCGTACAGAAATTTTTCCGCCGCGCCCGGGTTTTTTCCCGCAATCTCCCGTCACCTCGTTGAAACCAGCCGCAATCTCATGTATAATGGTGGTCAGAATGACGGACGGCCTCCGCGGCCGTCCCCATTCACACAGGAGAAAGAAGGGAATTGTCTATGACTGCCACACTGGCCGACCTCAGGCAGTTCACCCTCCTCTCTGTGACCCTGCGGCTGCTCCTGGCCGCGGGCGCGGGAGGCGTGGTGGGCTGGGGGCGGGCGAAAAAACAGAGAAACGCCGGTCTGCGCACCTATATGCTCATCAGCCTCGGCGCCGCCCTGACCATCCTCATCTCCCTGTACGAGTATGAGCTGCTTCAGGGCCGCTGGCACTACATCACGGAAATCGAGTCGATGAAGTTCGACGCCAGCCGCTTCGCTGCCCAGGTCATCAACGGCATCGGCTTCCTGGCCGCGGGCACCATCATCGCCACCGGACACCAGCAGGTCTCCGGCCTCACCAGCGCCATCGGCCTGTTCGCCTGCGTCACCATGGGCATCGCCGCGGGCGCGGGCTTCTACGAGTGCGTGCTCATCGCCATGCTGCTCATCATCCTCTCTCTGGAGGTCATGCAGCCCATCAAGCTGGCCTTCAAGCGCAGGCTGCGCAACATCACCCTGCTGGTGGAGTTCGATGAGCTGGAGTCCGTCAACGTCATCACCGACTACCTCCACAGCCGCGGCGTGCACATCTACGACCTGGACATCGAGCGCACCCGGCGCAAGGGCGACAAGATGCCCTGCGCGGTGCTCGTACTCAAGCTGTCCCGGGAGAATGCCTCCCACTCCGCCATGCTCTCCACCCTGGCCGAGCTGGATTGCGTCCACTCCGTCCAAGAGCTCATTTCCTGAGGAGGTGCCACCTTGATTCCCCTGCTTGATTCCCTCCGGGACGTGACCACTCTGTCTGTCCTCCTGCGCCTGACTCTGGCCTTCCTCTGCGGCAGCGCCATCGGCATCGAGCGCTCCTACAAAAACCGGCCCGCCGGGTTCCGCACCCATATGCTCGTCTGCGTCGGCGCCGCCATCGCCGCCCTCACCGGCCAGTACCTCTATCTGGTCATGCACATGCCCACCGACATCTCCCGCCTGGGCGCTCAGGTGGTCTCCGGCCTGGGCTTCATCGGCGGCGGCACCATCATCGTCACCCGGGACCACACCGTCAAGGGCCTCACCACCGCCGCGGGCCTCTGGGCAGCCGGCGTCATCGGCCTGGCCGCCGGCTCCGGCTTCTTTGAGGGCGCCGTCCTGGCCACCGCGCTCATCATCATCATTGAGACCTGCTTCGCCGGGCTGAGCAAGCAGCTGCGCTCCAACCCCGAGCTGCGCTGGGTGGTCCACTACCACGCCAAGGGCGCGCTGGACCAGGTCATGCGCTACTGCAAGGACCGCAGACTCGCCATCACCAACCTCCAAATCACCGGTGCCAGCGACGGCGCGCAGAGCGCTTACTCCGCCGTCATCACCATGCGCCCCAACGCCGCCGTCAAGCCCCAGCTCCTGCTGGAGCATGTGCGCGCCATGGAGGGCATCATCTCCGTGGACGATTTGGCCCCCTGACCCGTTTGAACCAGTTTTTTCTGTCATTTTTGTCGCTTTTTGGGGGATTTTGACCAAGATTTCCGCAGGCGCCGCCCAGTCATTGACAAGCTCCCCTTTTTCTGCTAGTATGGGAAACCAGATGGCGGGAGCTCCTCCCGTCCCCGTTTTTTCGACTGCTTTGACACATAAGAGGGTTTTCCTATGAGCTTTCAAATTCTCGGCACGGGCAGCTATCTGCCCCCCAAGGTCGTGACCAATGAGGACCTGACGGTCTTCCTGGACACCAGCGACGAGTGGATTGCCTCCCGCTGCGGCATCCGGCAGCGCCATGTGGTCACCAACGAGACCACCTCCGAGCTGGCCACCGAGGCCGCCCGCCGCGCCCTGGAGAACGCCAACACCGCCCCCGGGGAAATCGACATGGTGCTCTGCGCCAGCGTCAGCGGGGAGTACGTCAGCCCCCTCCTGGCCTGCCTGGTACAGCGCAACCTGGGCCTCCCCGCCACCACCCGCTGCCTGGACGTGAACGCCGCCTGCACCGCCTGGGTCTACCTGATGGAGACTGCCGCGGCCTTCTTCGCCCGGGGCGGCATCCGCAAAATGCTGGTCATCGGCGCGGAGAGCATGAGCCGCATTCTGAACTGGCACGACCGCTCCACCTGCGTCCTCTTCGGTGACGGCGCCGGTGCCGCCGTGCTCGCCCCCGGTGAGAACTATCTGGCCTCCTCCTTCGAAACCCAGGGCGGCGACGATGTCATCGCCGTGCCCACCAAGAAGGGCATCTCCCCCTGGTACGACCGGGAGGAAAAGCTGCCCCTGGTCCACATGAACGGTCAGGAGACCTACAAGTTCGCCGTGAGCAACTTCCCCAGGCGCGTCAAGGAGGCGCTGGAGAAGGCCGGGCTGGAGGAGTCCGATTTGGACTGGGTCATCCCCCATCAGGCCAACGAGCGCATCATCATGGGCGCCGCACGCCGCATGAAGGGCATCCCGAAGGACCACTTCTGCGTCAACATCCAGAAGTACGGCAACACCTCCGCCGCCAGCATCCCCATCGCTCTGGACGAGTGGAACCGGGCCGGAAAGTTCCAGCGCGGCGAGCTGCTGTGCATGGTCGCCTTCGGCGGCGGCCTGAGCAGCGCGGCCTGCATTGTGCGCTGGTGAGCACATGAGCCGACAAATCAACTGCGTCTGCTGCCCCAGAGGCTGCGCCGTCACGGTGGACGAGTCCGGCACCGTCAGCGGCAACGGCTGCCGCAATGGGCGCGCCTACGCCCTGGAGCAGCTGGGCAATCCCCGGCGGCGCGTCACGGGTGAAATTCGCGTCCGCGGCGCGGCGGTGGAGCGCTGCCCCGTGAAGACGGACCGTCCGGTTCCCGTGGATTATCTGGAGGAGCTGGAGGCCCTGCTGCGCGCCACGGTGGTGGAGGCCCCCGTTTATGTGAGTCAGGTGCTTCTGCGGGACGTGTGCGGCACCGGGGCGAATGTGGTCAGCTGCGCCAGCCTGTCCCGGCGCGACAATTAAATTGAGCGAAAAGGACCGTTTCCAGTGTGAAACGGTCCTTTTTTTATCCTACTGCCACGGAAAGCGTGGCAAAGAGGGAGATGAGCACCAGCAGCGCCGCAGTGGCCGTCATGCCCAGCACCAGCGAAAAGGCCGAGGCGATGTCCCCGATGAGCCGGGCCACCCGGCTGCCGCTGAGCACCTCCGAGAGCACCGAGGCCAGCCGGTACATCAGATATTGCACCCCCAGCCGCACAAAGGCCCCCAGCGCCAGTCCCAGCACCGCCACTACCCCGAAGCTGCCCACGATGCCCTTCAGCAGCCCCACCCCGGAGAGCACCGTGTCCGTGGCGTTGGAGAGAATGCCGCCCACCACCGGCACCATGGAGGAAATCACCGAGCGGGTCAGCCGGATGGTAACGGCGTCCGCTCCGGCGGCGGCGGCGCTGGTCAGGGACAGGTAGCCGGTGAAGGCCAGCAGCAGCGCCGAGAGCGTCGCCGTCACACACCAGCGGATGGCCTTGCCAATCTGCTCCAGGCCCTGATTGCCCGTCACCGCGGCGGAGACACAGGCAGCGGCGTACAGATAGACCATGGGCAGCAGCACCTTGTCCATCAGCGTCACAAGACCGTCCGCGAAGAGGAAGGTGCCCACCTGCCGGGCCGTCGCGCCCGTGAAGGAGCCGCTGGCCGCGGAGACCGCCGTCATTACGGGGATGAGGAGGGTCGAGAAGGTCCAAATCTCCCCCACCGCCGTGCGGCCCAGACTCATCAGGGAGTGTACGTCGGTCACGGACACCGCCGCCACCGTCAGGGCGCCCACCAGCACGCCGGGCTGCTCTCCGGCACCCGTCAGCGCCCCCAGAACCCCCATGACCTCGCTCAGCAGCACCGCCAGCAGCAGCGTCAGAGCCGTCCGGCTGGCCTGGGTGATTGCCTCGCGCAGACGGGTCGAAAGGGCCTCTCCCAGTCGGGAAAGTCCCTCGTGCAGGTCGAAGTCCCGGTCCAGCTCCAGTTGAACGCCAGAGGCTCCCGCAGCGCGCTCCAGCGCCTCGGTGTCGAGGCTTTCCCACTGGGCGTCTGTTACATTTACGGCGCAGCAGGGGACGAAACAGAGAGATAATACCGCAAAAACTGCAATCAAACAGCAGATAGTTCGTTTCATATCATGTTCTGAATCAGGTCGAGTACCGCGTGAAGCAGGGGCAGCGCCGCGTAGAGGGCGCACACCCCGCCGCACAGCTCCAGCGTCAGGGCCAGACCGCCCGCCTGCGCGTCCCGGCACAGCTGCGCCCCCAGCCCCGTGACCAGCGCGATGCCCGTGGTGCGCAGCAGCGGACCCAGCAGCAGCGGGTCCAGTCCGGCAAGGGTGGAAAGCTCTTGCATCAGGTCCAGCAGCGTGCCCAGTCCGTGCAGCAGAGACAGGACCAGAAACAGGCTCCCCGCCAGCCCCAGCAGCAGCGCGTACTCCCCCGCCCGGGGCCGCAGAAACACCGCGAGAATCGCGCACACCAGCGCCGCCGCCGTCAGCCGGAACACCGAGGGCATCACAGTCCGAACAGGCTCTTGACGAGCTCAAACAGGGCGCTGATTTGCTGCACCACCATCATCAGCACCACCACCAGCCCGGTCAGCGTCACCATGGTGGCCTGCTCGTCCCGGCCGGAGCGGGTGAGCACCTGGTTGAGCACCGAGACCAGTATCCCGATGGCGGCGATTTTGAAAATCAGGTCCACGTCCATATGTAGCCCCCTTCTTTGCGGTTGCGTTCTTGGATTCTGCGTATATCTTCCGGTTTTTTGGTAAATCGGTCTGTTTTGTCCGGTTTTCTCCAATTCCGGAGCGATTTTGCAGCGGTACAGGAGCGTCATCACCGCCAACGGCGCTACAGGAGCGTCGCCACCGCCAACAGCGCTACAGGAGCGTCACCACCGCCAACAGCGCTACAGGAGCGTCACCACCGCCAGCAGCGCCGCCGACACACTCAGGGTGTACCACAGCCGCCGACGCTCCCTCAGCGCCGCCTCCCGGGCTTCGGCCCGCTCCCTCAGTTCCCGGCCCACAGAGGCGAGGCACTGGCACTGTTCCTCCACGGAGCAGCGGCCCAGCACCCGGCCCGGGCGCTCCAGGAGCCGACGTTCCGCTTGATTCAGATGTAAAGCGGTATCACTTGCCATATTGTCCCACTGCGTGGAAAAGTCCGCTGTTTCCAGGTTATTTAGGGCAATTCTGCCAAATATACGGGCTAGTTCTTCCCCACCAGCGCGCTGTGCCTCCCGGAGCAGCACGTCCATGGCGCTGGAGCGCTCCCGCAGCTCCCGCTCCATGGCGCTCAGCGCTTCGCTAAGGCCGCGGAGCTGACGGATGCATTTTCGCTCCCGCCTCACCTGCTCCTGGCAGGTCCAGACGGCCCCCAGCAGCACCCCCAGCGCGCCCATGGCCCTAATCATCCAGCCGGACCAGCTCATAGCTTCGCCGCCCGCCCGCCCGGTGGATGAGCACCGCGTGGGAGAAGATGTGCTCCGCCAACAGGCGGCGGTAGAGGGGGCGCTGACGCAGCTCCGCCACGCTGGCGGCGTGGGCCGTGGCCAGCACCGGCACCGCGCAGTTCGCCGCGCGGGAGAGGGCGTCCAAATCCTCCGGGGCGGTGATTTCGTCCGCGGCCAGCAGTTGGGGACTCATGCTGCGCAGGAGCAGCAGCAGGCCCTCCGCCTTGGAGCAGCCGTCCAGCACGTCGGTGTGCTCGCCCACGTCGAACTGGGGGACCCCCTTCCAGAGGCCCGCCACCTCCCCCCGTTCGTCCGCGAGACACGGACGCAGGCCGTACTCGTCCGAGGCCAGACGCAGCAGCTCCCGCAGCAGCGTGGTCTTCCCGCCGCCGGGCGGTGAGAGCAGCAGCGCCGAACGAATTTCACCGCCGAAAAGCGGTTCTGCCAGCGCTCCGGCGATATTCCGCACAGGATGGGCCACCCGGAGACACAGGGAGGACAATTGCCGAAGGCCGTGGATGCGCCCCTCCCGCACGTCCACAGAGCCAACGACGCCGATACGATGTCCGCCCGGTACGGTCAGGAAGCCGGAACGCAGCTGCTCCCGCACCGCGTGGAGGCTGGCCCGGGTGGCAAGCTCCAGCGTCAGATGCAGCTCCTCCTCCGTCACCAGCACCCGCGCGCCCCGGCGGAGCACAGGCCGCTCCCGGCCGTCCGCTCCAGCCGCCGTCAGAGGCCGGAGCGCCCGCAGGTGCAGCTCCTCCGCGTCGATGAGACTCTCCTGCACTGCCTCCCGCAGCCGCAGCGGAAGGTTCAGCACGGCCTGTTCCAACGCCTTGTTCACGCCTGTTTGTCCCCTTTCCCGTCCTGGATTGCCCGGACCCGGATTGCTTGTCTGGGACAATCTATGGCGATGGGCAGAAGAAAAGAACCGGTCTTCGCCGGTTCCCTCTCAATTGCTCTTTGCACCCTCCTGACGCTCCGCCCGGAGCGCCGTGCGCAGCTCCTCCCACAGCTCCACACAGCGCCAGCGCAGCTCGCAGCGCGTCTGCGCCTGCTCCATCAGCGCCACGTCGTCCTCGGTGAGGCCCTGGGCCATGGCAGTTTCGCTCAGCTCCTCCGCACCAACAAGGCACAGGCTGGGAAAGAGCACGCACCACCAGTTGTGCCCCTCGGCTCGGCCCAGCTCCACCCGAAGCGCCTGATACGTCCCGGCGGGCAGGGAGAAGCCCTCGTAGGCCGTGGCCGGGAAGGGCGCGTACTCCAGACGCACCCGGACCCGCTGGTCCTTCCCGCTTTGCCGCACCACCGCCGCGCCAGCCTCGGCCAGCTCCGGAAGGGACGCGCTCAGCCGCTCCCGGGCCTCCGGGAGGCTGTGGACACCTTCCAACAGGCTATCGGCGCGTTGGAGCACCGCGTCCCGGACCTCCAGCTTCAGGCTCTGGTCTGCCGCGGCGTCGGAGTTGGCCACCACATGCAGGCGCAGCAGCCGGGAGGCCAGCTGCGTCTGCCGGTTCACAGCCCAGCCGTAGCTCAGCAGGGAAAGGCTCAGCGCCGCCAGCAGCACCGATGCGGCGATTGTGCGAAAAATCCTCATAAAAACACCGTCCATACCGATTTCTACCAGTATGGACGGTGTTTTTGACTTTTATACCACTCAGAGGGAGGGACCCACCGGCCGCACCAGGAAGGTCTCCCGATGGGCGGCGCGCAGCAGCTCCCAGGCCCGCTCCGCCGCGGCGCGCTCCTCAAACAGGCCGAACACAGTCGGACCCGTGCCGGACAGGCAGGCACCCAGCGCGCCCTCCTGAATCAGCGTGTTCTGGATGTCCAGCACCACCGCGGCCCGGTTGGCGGGCAGCGCGTCGGTGAAGACGTTGTAGAGCCGCCGGGCTACGCCGGGCAAATCCTGCTGCTCCAGAGCGGCCAGCACCCCCGCCGTGTCCGGCCGGCAGCGCAGCTTCACGGAGTCCACCTGATGGAAAAGCTCCCCGGTGGACACCGAAAAGGCGGGCTTGCTCATGACGATGTGGCAGTCCGGCAGGGAGGGCAGTCGCGTCAGACGCTCCCCGCGGCCCTGGGCCAGCATGGTGCCGCCCAGCACACAGTAGGGCACGTCCGAGCCCACCTGCTCCCCCAGCCGCGCCAGCTCCTCCGGCGTCAGGCCGGTGCCCAGCAGGTGGTTCAGGCCCCGGAGCACCGCCGCTCCGTCGCTGCTGCCCCCCGCCGTGCCCGCGCAGACGGGAATGTGCTTTTCCAGTTGGATGTGCAGGCCGTTTAGGTTCGCGCCCGTCTCCCGGGCAAAGGCCCGGGCCGCGATGACCGCCAGGTTCCGCTCGTCCGTGGGCAGGAACCCCCAGGCCGTGGACAGGCGGATGCCCGCCTCCTCCGTCAGCCGCAGCGTCACCTTGTCGCACAGGGACACCGACTGCATGACCATGTTCAGCTCGTGGTAGCCGTCCTCCCGGCACCCCAGCACGTCCAGCGTCAGGTTCAGCTTCGCGTAGGCCGGTTCCATCCACTCTCTCATCGAATTTTCCTCGCTTCCAGGTAAAAACGCTTGTCACAGGCCGAGCCCATGGAGAAGGTCTTGCGGGGCAGCGCGCCGTCGTGAATCACGCCCTTGAACAGCTGCTCCTTGGCCATGGGCTGGAGCAGGAAGCCGATGTTGCCCTCCTGCGTGCCCAGCGTCCGGGTCACGTCCTCGCCGTGGACGTAGTCCACATAGCCCTTGCCGGGGTTTTTGGCCGCGAAATAGTCCAAAAAGCCCTGAAGGGTGCCCACCGCCAGCTGGGAATCCGGGTTCGGAACGGTGATGTCCCCCTCGCCCCGCGCCCAGACGTAGTGGATGACGTGGCCCTCCCCCACGCCCGCGTAGGTGCCGGGGTAGTAGTCCAGAAACTCCCGCAAAAGCTCCTCCGGGTCCGTCTGGAAGAACACCCGGTGGATGGCCTCGAACTCCAGACTCTCGTCGTGGAGGTTGTTCAGCTCCACCATGGCCCAGCGGCTGGGGTGATGGCTCCAGTCCTGCTCCGGGTGCTGCTCCTTGCGCTCCTGATAGACCGCCTTGGCCGTGGCCAGAGAGTGGTTGCCGTCCCCCACCGCGAAGAGCATGGGCGCGGAGCCCCTGGGGGCGTCGTAGAGCTGTTCAAAGCGCTCCTGGTCGTCCAGCTCCGCAAGCAGCTCCCGCACGTCCTCCTTCTGCTCCTCCGTGAGCAGGTAGCCGGTGATGTGGCCGCCCTCCTCCATCAGGTCGAAGTCGTAGAGCAGCTCCATGTCTTCCGTCTCGTAGGTCAGGTGCTCGATGATGCGCTGCTCCGGGTCGTCCACCAGCAGCATGACATGGCTCAGCTCCAAAGCCGCGTCCCGGCGCACCGCCATCCGGGGCGGGATGCGGGAGAGCACCGTGCCCTCCGTGGCGCGAATCAGGGGCTGCTCCATGCCGTGGTAGTCGTACTCCTCCAAATCCACGCCGCCCACGATGCCCCGGCGCAGCCTGCCGTTGGAGAGCCAGCGCTCCACATAAATCAGCGCGTCGGGACAGCGCCGGAACAAATCCTGACGCAGATAGGCCTCCATGGTCTCGTGGGCCCTGCGGCTGTTCTCCACCATGTGGCCGTCGCTGAGAAAGGCCTCGGGCAGAATCAGCTTGCGGGCCGAGGGAGCATCCCCGACGAAGGCGTCCACCCGGCGCCAGTAGTCCGGCTGTGAGGTGTACTGGTCGCAGGCCACCACGCTCCACTTCGTCATGTCGCAGTCCTTCGGCACCAGCAAGTCCAC
>CACZUK010000010.1 GCA_902784305.1 Oscillospiraceae bacterium
ATGGCGAAGCTGACCAGCGTGGGCGGCACGTCCAGGTCCATAAAGGAGCCGGACATGGAGTCCTTGCCGCCGATGGCGGCGTTGCCCAGGGCGGTCTGAGCCCGATAGGCACCCAGCAGGGCGGAGAAGGGCTTGCCCCAGCGCTCCGGCTCATTGCGCAGGCGCTCGAAGTACTCCTGAAGGGTCAGATAGACCTTGCTCTGGTCCGCACCGGCGGCCACGACCTTGGCCACGGACTCCACCACGGCGCACTGAGCGCCCAGGAAGGGGCTGCGCTCCATCAGATAGGGGTCAAAGCCCGCCGCCATGACGGAGCAGGTGCTGGTGCTGCGGCCCGGTCCCACGGGAATCAGGCCCACCATGGCCTGGGCGGGGGTGAGCTGGTTCTTGCCGCCGTAGGGGAAGAGCACGCTGCCCGCGCCGATGGAGGCGTCGAAGCGCTCGCCCAGACCCCGCTGGGAGGCGGTGTTGGGGTCCTGGGCGATGCCCAGCAGCTGCGCCCGGACGCTCTGGCCCTCCACGGACTTCTCGCCGGACAGGACAGGCACGCGGACGGTGGTGTGCTTCTCCGCGCCGTTGGAGTTGAGGAACTTCCGGCTCAGGCTGGCGATGGTCCTGCCGTTCCAGCGCAGAACCATCCGGGGCTCCTCGGTCACCTTTGCGACGATATAAGCCTCCAGATTCTCCGCGGTGGCGGCGGCGATGAACTTTTCCGCGTCCTTCGCCCGGACCACCACGGCCATGCGCTCCTGGCTCTCGGAGATGGCAAGCTCGGTGCCGTCCAGGCCCTCGTACTTCTTGCGCACGGCGTTGAGGTCGATGTCCAGCCCGTCGGCCAGCTCGCCGATTGCCACGCTGACGCCGCCCGCGCCGAAGTCGTTGCAGCGGCGAATCATGCGGGTCACGTCGCCGTTGCGGAAGAGGCGCTGGAGCTTGCGCTCCTCGGGGGCGTTGCCCTTCTGCACCTCGCTGCCCATGGTCTGGAGGGAGTCCAGGTTGTGGGTCTTGGAGGAGCCGGTGGCGCCGCCGATGCCGTCCCGGCCGGTGCGGCCGCCCAGCAGGATAACCACATCCCCGGCCTCGGGGGTCTCCCGAACCACGGCATCCGCCTTCACCGCGCCCACGACCGCGCCCAGCTCCATGTGCTTCGCCACATAGCCGGGGTGGTAGAACTCGGTGACCACGCCGGTGGCCAGGCCAATCTGGTTGCCGTAGGAGGAGTAGCCCGCGGCGGCGGTGGTGGCCAGCTTGCGCTGGGGCAGACGGCCCTCAATGGTCTCGCTCATGGGCGTGCGGGGGTCGCCGCAGCCGGTGATGCGCATGGCCTGGTAGATGTAAGCACGGCCAGAGAGGGGGTCCCGGATGGCGCCGCCGATGCAGGTGGCCGCGCCGCCGAAGGGCTCGATCTCCGTGGGATGGTTATGGGTTTCGTTCTTGAACTGGAGCAGCCAGTCCTCCTCGGTGCCGTCCACGTCCACGGGAATGTGAATGGAACAGGCGTTGATTTCCTCGCTCTGGTCGATGTTTTTCAGCCCGCCCCGCTTCTTGAGCACCTTTGTGCCCTGGGTGGCGATGTCCATCAGGGTGACGGGCCGCTGCGCGGCCTTCTCGGGGCCGTAGACCTCCGCCTTGTCCCGCAGATACTGCTCATAGGCGGCCTTCACGCCCGCGTCCTCCAGCTCCGCCGCGTCGATGCGGGTGGAGAAGGTGGTGTGGCGGCAGTGGTCGGACCAGTAGGTGTCCACCACGCGAATCTCAGTGACGGTGGGGTCGCGCTGCTCGTCCTCGCGGAAATAGTTCTGCAAAAACTTCAAATCGTCCAAATCCATGGCCAAACCCATGGAAGAGAGCAGGTCCTTCAGGGCCTCCTCGTCCATGGCGGTGAAGCCGGAGACCGTGGGCACCTCGGTGGGCACCTCGTAGCTCTGCACCAGGGTTTCGGGCTTGTCCATGGACGCCTCCCGGCGCTCCACGGGGTTGATGAGGTAGCCGCGCACCTGATCCAGCTCCGCCGCGCTGACGGCGGGCAGGAGGACGTACACCGTGGCGGCCTTCACCAGGGGGCGGTCCACCCCGGCCAGCAGCTGCACGCACTGGGCGCAGGAGTCGGAGCGCTGGTCAAACTGGCCGGGCAGGGCTTCCACGGCCAGCAGGGAGCTGTCCGCGGGCAGGGCGGGCAGCTGCTCCTCGTAGAAGTTGTCCACCATCGGCTCGGAGAAGACGGTGTACTTGGAGCGCTCGTACACCTCCGGGTCAATCTGGTCCACATCGTAACGGTAGAGGATGCGCAGGCCCTCCAGCTTCAGGCCCAGCTGCTCCCTCAGCTCAGCGAGCAGGTGGCTGGCCTCCATGTCGAAGCCGGGGCGCTTTTCAGCGTAGCATCGAAAAACCTGGTTCATAGTCTTTTCTCCTTCTGCGAGGTGATGAATCTGGTGAAAATGGGTTGAAATGGATACAAACTACTCATCTTGTGCGCTGTTGGAGGCGGTCAGGACAGCGTCGTCGATGACCCACTCCCAAAAGCTGGCGAAGAGGTTGGACTGGGTGGCGCGGGACCGGAGCACGGTCCCTCTGCGGCTGAGCACGGACTGGCTCTTGAAGCACAGGGGCACCAAGGGCGCCTCCTGGCTGAGCTGGGTGAACAGGGTCTTGGCGGCGGCGGTGCGGGTGTCCCGCCCGGCGGTGCGGTAGGCCCTCTCCGCCTTGGACAGCTCCTCGCTCTCGTAGCCGGAGAAGTTCAGGCTGCCGCCCTTGGTCAGCAGCACGGAGAGGTCAAAGTTGGCCCCCAGCCGCACTTCCCCGAAGTAGAGGTCGTAATTGCCCGCCTTCAGGGCCTCCCGGTACTCCTTCCAGCTCAAAGTCTGGGTTTTCACGTTCAGACCGGCGCTCTTCAGCTCCCGGGCCGTCTCCTTGGCGGCGGCCACCTTGAAGGGCGCGTCCTTGTTGACAATCAGCGTCAGTTCACTGCTGACCCCGGCCTCTTTGCACAGCTTTTTCGCCTTTTTGAGGCTGTAATCCAGACTTTCGGCCAGTTCCGCGTCGTACAAACTGCTCTTGTCGCTCACCGGCAGGCGGGCCTCCCGGGCGTGGCCGGCCATCATCCGCTCCACCAGCTTGCCCCGGTCCACGGACTGATAGATGGCCGCGCGGACGGCCTGCTCCTTGCAGGCCCCCTTGGCCGTGTTGCAGCCCAGGTACAGCAGGTCGCTGGTGGGGAAGTCCGTCACGTCATAGCTGCCCGTGTACTGGAGGGCGTCCGTGCCGGTGAGGTCGCTGCGCACCGCCGTCACCGCGCCGCTGGAGAAGCCGAAAATCAGCTCGTCGCTGTCGGAGGCGGTGTAGAGCCGGATGGTTTTCAGGGGCAGGTTCACCGTCAGCGTGACCATGCCCTCGCCGTTGCTGCTATCCCCCACGCTCACGCCCTGGCTCAGGGCTACCTCGTAGGTCTGACCCTGCCGCCACCAGCTCTCGTTGGCCTCCAGGCGGACGGGCCTGCCCTTCTTGTTGCGCTTCACCACATAGGGGCCGGAGCCGATGGGGAAGTCCTTCTCCCCCTGTCCGTTTTTGACGATGGGCACGTCCAGCAGCTCCGCCACGCTGGCGCAGCCCCCGTCCAGGGTGAATTTCACCGTGCTGCTGCCGCTGGTGCGCACATTGCTGATGCCCGACAGGCGGGAGTGGTAGACGCTGCCCTTGGCGGCCGCCCGCTCCAGAGAGTACTCCACATCGTCCGCGCGCACCGTGGAGCCGTCGGAGAAGTGAACGCCCTTTCGGATGTGCACCGTCACGTCTGTCACGGCAACGCTGCGGGTTTTCACCTTTTTCTCGCCGTTTTTGTCGGTTTCCGCGGCTGCCACGGTCTCCGTCTCCCCCGACTCGGTTTTCTTCTTCTCCATCACCACCCGCTGGTCCGTGCGGGTCTTGGCGCTGATGGACTCGGCCAGCACGGGCGTGGCGTTGAAGCTCTGGTCCAGCTCGAAGAGCGGCTCGTAGAGCAGTCCCATGATGCTCTGATTCTGGGCGTTGTCGCAGGTGTACGGGTTCAGGCCCAAATCCTTGTAGTAGCCCAGGCCGAAGGGCTTCGCCTCCTCCTTCTGCTCCTCCACAGGCTCCGCCTCGGAGACGGACGCGCTCTCCGCGCCGGAGTCCGCCGACGCGCTGGCACCGGGGTCCGTGGACGCGTCGGAGGACTCGCCCCCTTTGGCGCAGCCCCCGCAGCCCAGCAGCAGGGCCGCACAGAGGAGCAGGGCCGTCAGCCGTTGTCGTGTCATATCCTTCACCTCCGCCTTTGGCGCTCTGCCCCGCCCCTCAGGGGCGCAGGGCGATGAGGGCGCACTGCACGCCCCGGCGCTCTCCGACGATTCTGTGACTCCAGTATAGCTCAGGACGGCAGGCGGTGCAATCGTCAGAAATGACGATTTTATCCGGTGAAACTCCCGCTTTTTCCAGGCAATGGCGGTGAATCCCCTTCAAGTCCACCTGAAAGCGCCCGCCGCCCAGGGCTGTGACGCAGCGCATGGCTCCGCTGCCCAGCGCCGCCTCCATGGCCTGAGGCACATCTTCATCGGTCTCGAAGCATTTCGGGCAGATGCCCGGCCCAATGGCGCAGCGCAGGTCCCCGGGGGCGGTGCCGTAGACGGCCTGCATGGTTCGGACGGTCTTTCCGGCGATGTCCATGGCCGTGCCCCGCCAACCGCCGTGACAGGCCCCCACACAGCGCCGCACCGGGTCGTAGAACAGAATGGGAATGCAGTCGGCGGAAAAGATGGTCAGCGTCAGGCCTGGCACATCGGTGACAAGACCGTCCGCGTCGTAGTCCCTGACCCGGTCGTAGCCCTTGCCCGCGTCCGCGGCGGTACACACCCGGACGTTGTCCCGGTGGACCTGATGGGAGAGCACCAGCCCCGCCGGGTCCGTGCCCAGCGCCGCGCAGATCCGGCGGAAGTTCTCCCGCACATTTTCGGGGTCGTCCCCCCGGCTGGGGCCCAGGTTCAGGCTGGCCAGGTGTCCGGTGCTCACGCCGCCCGCGCGGGTGGTGAAGCAGTGGACGGCATGGGCGTCCGTCAGGCCCCCGGCCTGAACCAAATCCAGGCCGGTTTTGGTTGTAATATGCTGAAATTCCATGGAATTCTCCAATCCTTTTGAATGATTGCCCTGAAGCATTGTTCAGGCTGCGCTGAACGCGCTTCCCTTCCCCGTTTCACCCGTCCGGCGCACAAAAGTTGTGGCGTCTGGAGGGGTACACGGGTCAGAACCCCTGCCGGGGCGAAAAAAGCAGCCGCAGAGGGGTTCTACGGCTGCAATTTTCAACTATTTATCTGATTTTGGGTGCGTTCCGCTCACTGCTTCGCGGCTTTGTCAACCTCCTCGGGAATGTAGCGCTTGGCGCCGTTCTTTCCGTGGCACTTCTTGAACTTCTTGCCGCTGCCGCAGGGGCAGGGATCGTTGGGCCGCACCTTGGCGCCCTTGATGATGGGCAGACGCTTGGGCTCCTCGGTCTCGTTCTCCGCCACGCGGTCCACCTGGCCCCGCTGACCCTGGGTCTGCGCGCCCTGAGTGGGCACGCCCTGGGTCTGGATGTTCCGGGTCCGGGGATCAGTGGCGGCGTTGGTGTAGCCGCCGCGACTCTCCGCGCCCCGGCCCTCGCCGGTGACCCGGGCCACGGTGCGCCGCTGCATGGAGCGCTGACGCAGCCGGAACAGGTAGAGTCTGCGGACGGTCTCCTCGCGGATGTCGTCCATCATGGCCTCGAACACGTCGAAGCCCACCCGCTTGAAGGCCACCACCGGGTCCTCCTGGCCGTAGGCGCGCAGCCGGATGCTCTGCTTGAGGTCGTCCATGGCCTCCAGATGCTCCATCCAGTACTCGTCCACCACGCCCAGCAGAATCACCCGCTCGGCTTCGCGCATGCCGCCGTCGCCGGGCATCTGCTCGTTGACGATGGCCTCCTTCTGGGCGTAGATGTCCAGGGCGCGGGCCTTCACGGCGTCAATGAGCTCCTGAACGGTCTTCTGGGCCATCTCCGCCTCGGAGAACTTCAGCTCCTCGGGCAGCAGGAACATCTGACGGTACTTCTCAATGGCCTTCTGGAACTCCTCGGCGCTGATGTGGGTGCGCTCCCCGGCCACGCTGCTGACGGCGTTCTCCACGCTGGCGTTGATCATGGCCAGGATGGAATCCTTCATGTTCTCGCCGTTGAGCACCTTCCGGCGGTCGGCGTAGATGACCTCGCGCTGGGTGTTCATGACGTCGTCGTAGTCCAGCACGTCCTTACGGGTCTGGAAGTTGCGGCTCTCCACCTTCTTCTGGGCGTTCTCAATGGCGCTGGAGAGCATGCGGGCGTCGATGGGGGTGTCCTCGTCGATTTTGAGGGTGGTCATCATGCGCTGAATCCGGTCAGCGCCGAACAGTCTCAGGATGTCGTCCTCCAGGCTCAGGTAGAAGCGGCTCTCGCCGGGGTCACCCTGACGGCCGGAACGGCCGCGCAGCTGGTTGTCGATGCGGCGGGCCTCATGGCGCTCGGTGCCCAGGATGAACAGGCCGCCCACCTCACAGACCTTCTGCGCCTCCTTGGCGATTTCCGCCTTGTACTTCGCCTGGCTCTCAGCGTACATCTTCCGGGCCGCCAGCACATCCTCATTGTTGCTCTCGGCGTAGCCGGTGGCCTCGGCGATGACCTCGCCGTTGAAGCCGGAGCGGCGCAGGTCCGCCCGGGCCAGGTACTCGGCGTTGCCGCCCAGCATGATGTCGGTACCACGGCCGGCCATGTTGGTGGCCACGGTGACGGTCTTCAGCTTGCCGGCCTGGGCGATGATCTCGGCCTCCTGCTCGTGGTTCTTGGCGTTGAGGACGTTGTGGGGGATGCCCTCCTTGCGGAGCATGCGGCTCAGGCGCTCGGACTTCTCGATGGACACGGTGCCCACCAGCACGGGCTGGCTCTTCTCATAGCACTCCCGAATCTGGGCGATGATGGCGCGGTACTTACCCGCCTCGGTCTTGTAGACCACGTCCGGCCAGTCCTTGCGGATGACGGGCTTGTTGGTGGGAATCTCGACGATGTCCAGGTTGTAGATGGAGCTGAACTCGTCCTCCTCGGTCATGGCGGTGCCGGTCATGCCGGAGAGCTTGTCGTAGAGCCGGAAGAAGTTCTGGAAGGTGACAGTGGCCAGGGTCTTGGACTCGTGCTGCACCTTCACGCTCTCCTTGGCCTCAATGGCCTGGTGCAGGCCCTCGTTGAAGCGGCGGCCGAACATCAGGCGGCCGGTGTTCTCATCGACGATGATGATCTGGTTGTCCTTGACCACATAGTCGATGTCCTTCTTCATCACGCCCCGGGCGCGGATGGCCTGGTTGATGTGATGGTTCAGGGTGGTGTTCTCCTCGTCGGCCAGGTTGTCCACATGGAAGAACTTCTCGGCCTTGGCGATGCCGCGGGCGGTCAGCGTGGCGCTCTTGCGCTTCTCCTCCACCACATAGTCGTAGTTCTTCTCGACGGACTCGTCCATCTCCTTGTCGTCCAGCTCGGCCACGGTGTAGCAGTCCAGGCCCTTGACGAACATATCCGCCTGCTGGTAGAGCTGGGTGCTCTCCTCGCCCTGGCCGGAGATGATCAGCGGCGTGCGGGCCTCGTCGATGAGGATGGAGTCCACCTCGTCCACGATGGCGAAGCAGAGGCGGCGCTGCACCACGTCCCGGTCATAAACGGCCATGTTGTCGCGCAGGTAGTCGAAGCCGATCTCGTTGTTGGTGCCGTAGGTGATGTCCGCGGCGTAGGCGTCCTTGCGCTCCTTCTTGGTCAGGCCGTGGACGATCAGGCCCACGCTCAGGCCCAGGAAGCGGTAGACCTTGCCCATCCACTCACTGTCTCGCTTGGCCAGGTAGTCGTTGACGGTGACGATGTGCACGCCCTCGCCGGTCAGCGCGTTCAGGTAGGCGGGCAGGGTGGCCACCAGGGTCTTGCCCTCGCCGGTCTTCATCTCGGCGATGCGGCCCTGATGCAGGATGATGCCGCCGATGAGCTGCACCCGGTAGGGGCGCAGGCCCAGCACGCGGTCCGCCGCCTCGCGGCAGGTGGCAAAGGCCTCGGGGAGGATGTCCTCCAGAGTCTCGCCCTTGGCCAGACGGCTCTTGAACTCGTCGGTCTTGGCGCGCAGCTGCTCATCGCTCAGGCGCTTGTACTCCTCGGTCATCCCCTCGATTTTGTCCACCAGAGGATTGATTTTCTTCACTTCCCGCTTGGAATTGCTGCCAAACAGCTTTCTCAGTACACCCATAGGTTACGATTCCTTTCCTAAAAACTCAGTTCTGCTCCGCCCCGTCCCGCCTGGGACCGGGCGTGTATTCTAAGCAGCGCGGGGCGCGCCGCCGTGCAAAGACACTCATACGTTTCGCATTATAGCACAAAGGGGGCCGGGAGAAAAGGGGGAATTTGAACTATTTTTCCCCCGGAGCACCCCTGACTTTTGCGATTCCGAACGGTTCCGCCGCGCTCCGGCCCGGTGCGGGCGCAAAAAAACGCCCGACTTTCTGCAAACCGGGCGTTTTTTTGAATCATCAGTTGCATTGTGTCGTTTTTTGTGCTGTCCTGTCCACAAGCAAGAGACGGTGACGGTCAATCCCTCCGAGAGATTGGAAGGGAGGTGACGCCCTGTGACGTTGCTTGAGACTTTAGCTCTGCTAAACCTCTTGGCTGTTGTTATTTTCGGAATCATTTCCATAATGACAAAGAAATAACCGCCCCCAGCACATAAAGGAACGGTCATTTCTCCAAGATTTTAAATCTTTCTGAGGGATGAGCCGCGCCTGTTGCCGCAGGCGTCCGTCTCTTGTGTTATGATACCACAGCTCCGCCCCTTCGTCAAGCGCGAAGGGGCGGTTTTTCAGTAATCAAAGGCGTAATACTCAAAGGCGTTGACGATGGTGGTCTCCCCGCGCTTGCACACTCTGGGGATTTTCACGCCGTAGTTGCGGTGAACGTGGCCGTGGAGGAAGTATTTGGGCTTGTACTTGTCCAAAAAGTCCACAAAGCACTTGAAGCCCCGATGAGGCAGGTCGTCCAGATCGTTCACATGCCAGGCCGGCGCGTGGGTCACCAGAATGTCCACGCCCCGGTGGCGCAGCAGGCTGAACCAGAGCTTGAAAATGCGCCAGCGCATCTGCCCCTCGCTGAACATGTGGGTGCCCTCCCGGTACTTGTAGGAGCCGCCCAGACCCAGAATCCGCACACCCTTGTACACATAAATCTGGTCCTCGATGCACTCGCAGCCCTCCGGGGGGTACTTGTCATAGTCCTCGTCGTGGTTGCCGTGGACGTAGAGCACCGGACAGTGGGCCATGGTCACCAAAAACTCCAGATAGTGCCGGGAGAGGTCCCCGCAGGAGATGATGAGGTCGTATTCGTCCAGCCGTCCGCTCTGGTAGAAGTCGTAGAGGTATCTGGCCTCCTCGTCGGCCACCGTCAAAATCCGCATTGTGCGCCACCTTTCGCCTGTCTATGTTTATATTCCGGTATTATCTCACTTTTTCCGCACTTTTTCCACGCCCGCCTGGTCCACCGTGGCCTGGGCCTCCGGGTTGAGGGCCTCGTAGGCGGGGATGTCGCCCACCACGTTGTCCAGCAGCCAGTCCATGCTGATGATCTGCTCCACGGGGATGGTGGAGCTCAGGCTGTCCAGAACGGTCTTCCCCTGCTGTGTGACCAGCGGCCCGAAGAAGGGGTAGCACAGGTCGTTTATGATGGCGGATTTGAGCACCTGGGCCAGCTTCTGCACGCCGCTGGGCAGCTTGTTGGACAGAACCACATCCACCACCCCGGCCTTCATGCCGTAGTAGTAGTTCAGGGCTCTGGCGTCGTCCTCGCTCTGGAAGCTGCCCGAGAGCACGCTGCGCAGGATGCGCTCGTAGTACGCGCCCCAGTCCCACACGGGCATGGCCAGGTTCACCTGCCCGTCGCTGTTCATGCGGGCCAGGCCGAAGCGGGTGCGCACCCCGTCCTCCAGCTTCGCCATGTCCAGCGTGGAGATGAGGTCGATGCCCTGGTCGGTCAGGCGGCGGATGGCGGCGTCCAGACCGTCGGTGGAGCTCCATTCCAGGTAGACTCTGGCCCGGGGGTTGACCATCTGCACGCCGCGGGCAAAGGCGTTGATGCCCGCAATCATGCCGTAGATGGGGTAGTCGCAGATGTAGCCCACCCGGTTGTTCTCCGCCAGGGCGCCGGCCACGGCTCCAATGACGAATTTTGCCTCGTACATCCGGGCGTAATAGGTGCGGATGTAGCGGTGAGACTGGTTCAGGGAGCAATTGAGCACCTTTACCTCCGGGTGCTCAATGGCCAGACGCAGGCTGGCGGGCAGCATCCGGGGCGAGGTGGTGAAAATGACCCGGGCCCCGTCGTTCACCGCCTCCTCCAGCACCACAGAGGAGTCCAGAGGCATGGCGTTGGAGTAGGCCACAGTGGTCACGCGGTCCTTGAGCACCCGCTCCACGTGCTGGCGGCCCAGCTCATGGCCGTAGGTCCAGCCGGAGGTCTCCGGGGTCTTGTCGTAGATGAAGGCCGCCTTCAGCTCCCTTGCGCTGCGGGTATGCACCGTCCCCAGCTTGGACAGCAGCGGCGCCTTCTCCTTCTGCTCCGGGTCCAGCCGCAGGTCGATGGGCTTCTCCTCCTGCTGGAGGGTGATTTCCTCCCAGGCCTTGGCCACGGCCTTTTTCAGCTCCGACTCCGTCATCTGGCGTAGAGCCTGGTAGCCGTAGATGCGCACGCAGGCCAGCAGCGCGTCGCCCACCGTGGTGCGCAGCCGGGTGCCGCCGTGGGCCTCGTAGGCCTTGGTGAAGTAGTAATAGGTGGTGTTGAGGGCCTTGCGCTCCTCCTCGGTCCAGGGCTCCTCCGGCTCCTTGCCCACCAGGCGCTGGAAGGCGGGGTAGCTCTCCGCGTGGGAGAACTCCAAAAAGTTCACCCGGCTCCAGCGGAAGAACTCCGTCAGGGCGAAGTAGGCCTGCACCTCCGGGTTCTCACTGCGCTCGGGCAGGATGCGGATGACCTGCGCGGCAATGGTCACCGCGCCGAAGTACTTGAGCACGCTGACCCGCTTGTTGCCCTCCTGGACATAGTAGCGGTTCATATACTCGTAGACCTTGACGGGGTCCCGGATGCCCTCCTTTAAATGGGCCTGACACAGCCGCTCCCACTTGTCGGAAAACTCCGTGCCGATGGCCAGCAGGGGCATGAAATTGCGGGCGAAGGCGGTGGTCCGCCCGGCGGTCTTGGTGCCCACAATGAGGTTTACAGGCACCTGGAGCAATCCCAGCTCCGTGCCCATGGAGGAGCGCTCGGCGGGGATGAGCTCGTCCAGCACGGTCAGGTAGGGGTACTCGCCCCGGGCCATGCAGGAGCGGTACTCCTTCTGACCCATGGAGAGGGCTTTTCTGTAATCGTCGTTCATAATGCCTCCTTCTGGCGCGATTAGCGGGGTTTTGGGGGACATTTAGAGGGGAATATTGCGGTGGAAGAGCTTTTCCTCCGGGTCCTGGAAGGAGCACAGCGCGTCCAGCGTCTGCTCCAGCATACGGCGGGTGTCCTGGGGCTGAATGACGTTGTCGATGTGGCCCAGCTTGGCACCCACATAGGCGTTCAGATGCACCTGCTCGTACTCCTGAATCTTCTGGTCGAGCACCTTCTGGTAATCCTCCCCGGCAGCCTTGAGCTCCCGGCGGTTGACGATCTGCACCGCGCCCTGGGCACCCATAACGGCGATTTCCGCGTTGGGCCAGGCCCAGGTGACATCGGCGCCCAGCAGCTTGCTGCACATGGCGATATACGCGCCGCCGTATGCCTTGCGCAGCACCAGAGTGATTTTGGGCACCTCCGCCTCGGAGTAGGCGTAGAGCAGCTTCGCGCCGTGGCGGATGATGCCGTTGTGTTCCTGGCCGGAGCCGGGGAAGAAGCCCGGCACGTCCACCAGCGTCAGCAGGGGGATGTTGAAGCAGTCGCAGAAGCGGATGAAGCGGGCAGCCTTGCAGCTGGCGTTCACGTCCAGACAGCCGCCGATGACCGCAGGCTGGCTGGCCACCACGCCCACCGTCCGGCCCGCCACCCGGCACAGGGCGGTGATGATGTTGGCGGCGAACTCCGGCTGAATCTCAAAGATGGAGTCGGTGTCGGCCAGGTAGTCGATGATGCGCTTCATGTCGTAGAGCTTGCGCTGGTTCTCCGGCACCACGTTCTCGATGCCCAGCTGCCAGCGGCCCTTGAAGCGCTGCTGCTGGGGGGGCAGCTCCTTGTGGTTCTGGGGCAGATAGCTGAGCAGGCGTTTGATTTTGTCCAGACAGTCCTGGTCGTTCTTCGCCCGGACATGGGCCACGCCGTTCTTGCGCATGTGCACATCCGCGCCGCCCAGCTCCTGCATGGAGATGTCCTCGCCGATGACCTCCTTGACCACGTTGGGGCCGGTGACGAACATCTCGGCGGTGCCCTCCACAAAGAAGATGAAGTCCTGAAGGGCCGGGGAGTAGGACGCGCCGCCGGCACAGGGCCCCATGATGGCGGTGATCTGGGGGATGACGCCCGAGGCGGCCACATTGTTGCGGAAAATGGCGCTGTACTTGCTCAGGGCCTCGATGCCCTCCTGAATCTTGGCGCCGCCGGAGTCCATCAGGGCGATGATGGGCGCCTTGGCCTTGATGGCCGCCTTCTGGCAGGCGATGATCTTCTCCGCGTTGGAGGCGCTGAGGCTGCCGCCCTGAACGGTGAAGTCCTGGGCGTAGGCGTAGACCCAGCGGCCGTGGATTTTGCCCATGCCGGCGATGACGCCGTCGCGCTTCACCGGCTTCTCAATGCTCTGGCCCCGGTTCTGGAACACCCGCATCTCCATAAAGCTGTCCTTATCAAAGAGGTAGGTCAGCCGCTCGTCGGCGGTGAGCTTGCCCTTGGAATGCTGTTTTTCGGGATTGCTGCTCTCCAGCAGCACGCGGCGCTGCCGCTCCAATTCCTGAAGAGAATTCATAGCTCATTGGCTCCTGATTCCTAGTTTCTGACCCGCCGCGCCGGACGCGGCCGGTTAGAATTCTATTATACCACCTGGGGGGAAACACTGTAAAGAGGAAAGCGCCTCCTCCGCTCATTTTTGACACTTTGGCCTCAAACAAGCCGTTCCGAAGGCCAAATATCCACAAAAGCACAAGCGTTCCTGTCCGTCAGGCGGCGGATGAGGCTGAGAATTTTTGAAAAAAATCTGAAAAAGTGCTTGACAAAACAGCGCCTTCATGCTACAATCTAGGCAACTAAAGGAGGAGCCGATAACCTCTTCCTTACTGTATCATACGTCAGGCCCTTTCCCTTCCACAATTGTAGCGTACCCGCAGCACCGTATACCCGGACACGCCTGATGAGGCGACCGCTGCGAAAGAGAGACGGACGAGCGTGGAGCGAAATGAACGTATTCATTCCGTAGAAAGAGAGGTACCAGAAAATGATGTTAGATACCAAAAATAGACGGTGAGCCGATCCAAAGGTTGAATGGGTCGGCTCACTGTCGTTCTGGGACCCCTCACCGGACAGCCCCATGGCGGGCGGGTCCGGTTTTTGCTTGCATGGCGCACCGCGCTGTGCTAGAATGACACTGACGCCGCGCCCGGGAGCGAAGGGCTCCGGGGCACTCTTTTCGACCCTCTGGTCATTTTTTCAACGCGCTGCGTCCCCTTGTCCCATGGAATTGTGGATTGCGACAATTTTTTGATTTTCCAGCTTTTTTCAGGTTTTTTCAGTTTTCTTTCAGCCTCCAGCCTATTATAATAGAGTCTGAGGTGTTCTCCGCCGCCGCGGAGCGCTCCGAGGCCGTTGTGCGGCCTTTTTCCCGTCATCCGATCGTGATTTTCCTCAATTTTGGAGGTTTTTGCCTTTATGACACCCAATCATGTGCCTCACGCCCTCACCAAGCCCGTCCGGGGCCTGCGGGGCTGCCTGCTGCGCGCCAAGGAGTCCTACCTCCGCGCGCCCCGGCTCTGGTGGACCCGGCTGATCTTCTGGCTCACCCCTCTGGCGGGCCTGTTCATGGTGGAGATCATGAACGAGAAGAACCCCTTCACCAACCTCGACTTCATCGAGCTGGTGATGAATATGGCCTGGTATGTCCTGATTTTGTTCATTCTCTGGCTCATTTTCGGGCGCAGACGGCGCTCGGCCACGGTATACCTGCTGCTGCTCTACGCCGCGGGCTTTGTGAACCACTTCGTGCTGGCCTACCGGGGCCGCATCCTGCTGCCCCAGGACGTGACCAGCTGGCGCACCGCCGCCAACGTGGCCGTGGAGTACGACCTCTCCCCGGACAGCTTCGTGCTGGGCGCGGCGGCCCTGCTGGGCCTGTGGATGGTGCTCATCCGCTTCGTCATGCAGCCCCAGAAGCAGCGGGAGTACTTCTCCCGGCGCAGGGTCAGCTACATCACCACGGGGCTGGCCGCCGCCTACATCTTCGCCTTCTTCTTCACCCCCTGGCTGCCCGCCGCGGGCATCAGCGCCAAGCTCTGGCACACCCAGTCCAACGGCTTTCTGCTCAACTTCTCCCTGGCCCTGCGCTACAGCCGGGTGAAGCGCCCGGAGGGCTACAGCGCCCAGGCCGTGGAAAAGCTCACCCAGCAGCTCGCCCAGGACCAGAAGGGCGCGTCCATGACCCTGTACAGCGCTCCCTACATCAGCAGCCCCTACGAGCAGAGCACCGCCGACGCCGACGGCACCCCCCGGGAGCTGCTCACCCTCACCAGCGACCCCAACGGGGTGCAGCCGGTGAATATCGTGTGCATTATGGACGAATCCTTCGCGGATATGGCCATTTTTGACACCATGTCCACGAATCTGGACACTATCCCCTTCTACCACAGCCTGAAGAAGAATACCATCAAGGGGTGGATGTACTCCCCCGTCACCGGCGCGGGCACCGCCAACGTGGAGTACGAATACCTCACCGGCAACAGCGTCTCCTTCCTGCCCGACGAGACCACCGCCTATGAGCTCTATGTGCGCCCGGAAATGCCCTCTCTGGTGAGCTGGGCCAAGTCTCTGGGCTACCACACCACCACCATGCACCCCTACCTCTCCTCCGGCTGGAACCGGGTGCAGGTCTACAACGACTTCGGGGTGGACACCCAGCTCTACAACACCGACCTCTATCCCGCCCACTTCGTCCGGGGCTACATCTCCGACAAGTGCGACTTCGAGCGCCTGAAAAAAATCACCTCCGCTCAGGAGGGCGACAAGCAGTTCATCTTCAACGTCACCATGCAGAACCACGGCGGCTACCGTCAGGGCTGGTACAACCTCCAGCGGCGCATCTGGCTCACCGGCGCCCTCTACGGGTGCAGCGAGTACACGGAGCAGTACCTGAACCTGATGCGGGAGACCGACGACCAGCTCCATGCCCTGCTCTCCTACTACCAGAAGCAGGAGGAGCCCACCATGGTGGTCTTCTTCGGGGACCATCAGGGCAAGCTCTCCAGCTGGTTCTACGAGTACAAGCTCTACCAGAAGGACCTGGACCTGCGCAGCCTGGAGGAGCTGGAGCAGATGTACGTCACCCCCTTCCTGGTGTGGACCAACTATGACAGCACCAGCGTCCAGGACGTGATGCTCTCCACCAACTTCCTCAACCCCCTCACCGCTCTGCTCTCCAACCAGCCCACCAGCGCCTACCAGGACTTCCTGTGTCAGGTCAGCCGGGAGCTGCCGGTGGTGCAGACCCTGGGCTACATCGACCGCTCCGGTCAGCTCACCGACGAGACGGACAAGCTGACGGAAACCCAGCAGAAGCTGCTCAAGCAGTACGAGCTGCTGAGCTTTTACAACCTGTTCGGGGTGAAAAAGAAGCGCCTGCCCCAGGTGGACCAGCGCTTTTTCGCCCCCCGAACGCAAGCAGAAGCACGCACCGACCCCGCGGACGACGCCTCGGCCTCCGCCCAGGGTGAGGGCAGCGCGTCCACGCCATCTTAATTTGGAAAGAAGTCTGAACCATGGCTCTCTCTAAGGCATCGGCACGGCAAAAGCTGCCTGCCAAACCCAAACGCCAGCGCCTGAAGGCCTTCCTGAAGGGCCATTGGCGCGGCGCGCTCTCCATCTTCCTCTTCCTGCTCTGCCCTCTGGTGGACCTGCTGATGGTGGAGACCCTGAACGAGCGCAACCCCTTTACCAATCTGAACCCCACGGAGTGGTGGATGAATCTGGTGCTCTACGCGGTGGTCTGGCTGGCCTTCTGGCTGGTGCTGGGCCGCCGGCGCAGGAGCGCTGCCGCGGTCAGCGTGTTCTTCTTCCTGGCGGGCCTTTCCAACCACTATGTGCTGGAATTCAAGGGCCTCATCCTCTTCCCCCACGACCTGGCGGGCGCTCTGACCGCCGCAAATGTGGCGAAAAACTACGATTTTACCCCGGATAGCTACATCTGGGGAGCGTTGGGGATTCTGGCCGCCTATCTGCTGCTGCTCAAATTCGTCGCCGTGCCTCAGGAGAAGCGCAGCCTGCTCCGGCCCTGGCCCCTGAATCTGGTGGCCGCGGCCCTCGCCGCGGGGTACTGCTACGCCTTCTTCTTCTCCCCCTGGCTGCTGGAGGCGGGCATCAAAACCCAACAGTGGAACACCCAGTGCAACGGCTGGCTGCTCAATTTCTCCATCGCCCTGCGCTACGGACAGGTGGAGAAGCCCGCGCGCTACTCCCTGTCCACGGCCAAAGAGGTCGCCCAGAGCAACATCGACGCCCCGACGACCATGACCCTCTACAACGACCCCGCCCTCTCCACCCCCTACGACCCCCTGACCCAGAATCCCAAGGACAGCCCCGTGGCCAGCGTGCTCACCGTGACCAATGACCCGAAGGGCGTACAGCCCACCAACATCCTGTGCATTATGGATGAATCCTTCGGTGATTTGTCCATTTTCGAGCACATGTGTACGGACACCGATGTCATTCCCTTCTACCACAGCCTCAAGGAGAACACCGTCAAGGGCTGGATGTACTCCCCCGTCACCGGCGGCGGCACCGCCACGGTGGAATACGACTTCCTCACCGGCAACAGCGTCTCCTTCCTGCCCCTGGGCACCGTGGCCTATCAGCTCTACGTCAAGCCGGGGATGCCCTCCCTCCTCTCCTGGGCCAAGGGGAACGGCTACCACACCACCACCTTCCACCCCTACAAAGCCAGCGGCTGGAACCGGGTGGAGGTTTATGGCGGCTTCGGTGCCGACACCCAGCTCTACCAGGAAGATGTGGAGCACAAGGAGTACGTCCGGGGCTACATCTCCGACCGCTGCGACTTCCAGGTTTTGAAGGACATCACCTCCGCCCAGCAGGGCGACCGGCAGTTCGTCTTCAACGTGACCATGCAGAACCACGGCGGCTACAAACAGGGCTGGAACCACCTCAGCTCCGACGTGCAGCTCTCCGGCGCCCTGGAGGGGGTCAGCGAGTACGCCACCCAGTACATCGCCCTGATGCAGGAGACGGACCGGGCCCTGGAGGAGCTGCTGACCTACTACGCTGAGCAGGAGGAGCCCACCCTGATTCTCTTCTTCGGGGACCATCAGGGCAAGCTCTCCGACTGGTTCTACGGCAAGCTCTACGGCAAGGATTTGGAGGAGCGGACCATCGAAGAGGTGGAGGTCCAGTTTGCGGTTCCCTTCTTCCTCTGGGCCAACTACGACATCGACGAGGCCCAGGACGTGATGATTTCAACCAACTATCTGGGCACGCTGCTGACGCTGATGAGCAACTGCCCCACCACGCCCTATTACAACTATCTGGCCGGGCTCTATCAGGACCTGCCGGTCATCAACCGCACCGGCTTCATCACCGCTGACGGCTCCGTCTTCGAAACCAGAGAGGAGCTGAGCGAGGAGCTTCAGCAGAAGCTGTGGGAGTACCAAACCCTGAGCTATTACAACCTCTTCCACCGGAACGAGGAGTTGGACAAGGCGTTCTTCCTCCCCAAAACCAGCGAGTCATAAAAAAGCGCCGTACAGCGGGTTTTCTTCCCGTTGTACGGCGTTTTTGCGTTGTTTTGATGCTCAGGGCAGCTTGAGGTCGTCCTCCCCAATCAGGCCCATGCGCCGCTCCGCCTCGCAGAAGAGGGTGCTCAGCACGGCGGGCAGGATGAAGCACACCAGCGCCAGACCCAGCCAGTCGAAGCCGGTGATGGCGGTGCGCGTCCCCGCCTCGATGTCAGCCAGCCAGCCAGTGTAGACGCCGATCTGGCCCACAAAGCCGCAGGTGCCCATGCCGGAGCTCACCGCCGCGCCGTTCATGGTCAGGTGGAAGATGCAGGTGGCGATGGGGCCGGTGATGGCGCTGGCCAGGGTGGGGGGAATCCAAATCAGAGGATTTTTGACGATGTTGGGCATTTGCAGCATGGAGGTGCCGATGCCCTGGGACACCAGGCCGCCCACGCCGTTTTCCTTGAAGGACATGACCGCGAAGCCCACCATCTGGGCGCAGCAGCCCGCCACGGCGGCACCGCCCGCCAGCCCCGTCAGAGACAGGGCCGCGCAGATGGCGGCGGAGGAGATGGGCAGGGTCAGGGCGATGCCCACCAGCACGCTGACGAGAATCCCCATCAGGAAGGGCTGCTGGGTGGTGGCCCACATGATGACCTGACCCAGGGCCGAGGCCGCCGCCCCGATGGGCGCGGCAATCAGGGCCGCCAGCCCCACGCCCGCCAGAATGGTGACGGTGGGCGTGACCAGAATGTCGATTTTTGTCTCCTTGCTCACCAGCTTTCCGCACTCAGCGGCCACAATGGCCACCACCAGCACGGCCAGCGGCCCGCCGGCGCCGCCCAGCATATTGGTGGCGTAGCCCACGGGAATGAGCGAGAAAAGCACCAGCGGGGGTGCGCCCAGCGCCGAGCCGATGGCTGCCGCCATAGCCGGTCCCACCATGGCCGAGGCGAAGCCGCCGATGGTCAGCTCCTGCGCCCCGAACTTCATGGTCAGCAGCCCGATGTGGAACTGGGTCCCCAGGGTGTTGAGAATCGTGCCGATGAGCAGGGTGCAGAACAGGCCCTGAGCCATGGCCCCCAGCGCGTCGATGCCGTAGCGCTTTGCGGACACCTTTACGTCCTTTCTGCGCATAAAATCTCTGATTTTTTCCATATTCATTGTCTTCCTCCTCCCGCCGTGCTCCGGCGTGTCAGGCGTAGGCGGCCGGAGCCGCCGTGGTGTCTTGACAGGTGTTGTGACTATTATACCGACACCGGCGAAAATGTCAATTGGAGTTTTCACAGTTTCCGCCCTGTTCCAACGGGGGAGAGTTATGCAAAGCTCTTGACTTCTCTCCCCGGCCCGCTTAAAATGGGAAAAAACCCGGAGGAGTGCTGTCCATGAAGCCCGTTGAAGCCGTCTGCGCCCACCACATCCGCCCCGAGCACCTGAACCACCACCTGAGCCTCTTCGGCGGCACCATTGCCAGCTGGATGTGCGAAGCGGCCTTCATCGCCACCGTGCGGCTGCGCGGCCGCAGCGACGGCATCGTCATGACCCGGGCCGACGAGGTGCGTTTCCTGCGGCCCCTGCATCTGGGGGACGTGCTGGAGCTCCGGGCCACAGTGGAGCGGCTGGGCCGCAGCTCCATCGTGCTCCGGGTGGAGGGCACAGAGCTGCTCTCCGGGCAGGTGAGCTGCTCCGGGCGGCTGGTTTTTGTCACCGTTGACGAGAATGGGCGGCCAGCGCGTCACAATTTGGCGGATTAGGCGTTGCTTTTTTTCTCTTTTTCCCGTATACTAGACAGCGATTTAGCGCAACAAACCAAAGATGGGAGCATTGCTATGAACAAGATTCCGATGAACACCCCCCTGGTGGAAATGGACGGGGACGAGATGACCCGCATCCTGTGGCAGCAAATCAAAGACGAGCTGATTCTGCCCTTTGTGGACCTGAAAACCGAGTACTACGACCTGAGCCTCCCCCGCCGGGAGGAGACCGGCGACCAGATCACCATCGACGCGGCCAAGGCCAATAAGAAGTACGGTGTGGCGGTGAAGTGCGCCACCATCACCCCCAACGCCCAGCGCGTGGAGGAGTACAAGCTCTCCCAGATGTGGAAGAGCCCCAACGGCACCATCCGCGCCATCCTGGACGGCACCGTGTTCCGCGCGCCCATCATGGTGAAGGGCATCAACCCGGTGGTGAAGAACTGGAAGCAGCCCATCACCATCGCCCGTCACGCCTACGGCGACGTGTACCGGGACACTGAGCTGCGGGTCCCCGGCCCCGGCAGGGCCACCCTGAGCTATGCGTCCGAGGACGGTCAGACGCAGTTCTCTCAGACCGTGTACGACTTCGAGTGCCCCGGCGTGCTCCAGGCCCTGTACAACAAGGACAACTCCATCCTCTCCTTTGCCCGCTCCTGCTTCAACTACGCTCTGGCCACGAAGCAAAGCCTGTGGTTCTCCACCAAGGACACCATCTCCAAGCAGTACGACCACACCTTCAAGGACCTGTTTGCCGAGGTTTACGAGAAGGAGTACAAGGAAAAGTTTGAAAAGCTGGGCATTGAGTACTTTTACACCCTCATTGACGACGCCGTGGCCCGGGTCATCCGCTCGAAGGGCGGCTTCATCTGGGCGCTGAAGAACTACGACGGCGACGTGATGAGCGACATGGTCTCCACCGCCTTCGGCTCCCTGGCCATGATGACCAGCGTGCTGGTGAGCCCCGACGGCAACTTCGAGTACGAGGCCGCCCACGGCACCGTCACCCGGCACTACTACCGCTACCTCAAGGGCGAGGAGACCTCCACCAACCCCGTGGCCACCATCTTCGCCTGGAGCGGCGCGCTGCGCAAGCGCGGCGAGCTGGACGGCCTTCAGGCCCTTCAGGACTACGCAGACGCGCTGGAGGCGTCCGTCATCGCCGTCATCGAGGGCGGCGTCATGACCGGCGACCTGGTGGGCCTCTGGGAGGGCGAGGCGCCCGCCCGGAAGGTGACCAGCATGGAGTTCCTGCGCGCCATCCGCGCCGAGCTGGAGCAGCGTCTGGCCTGAGGGTCGGGGTTCCACCCCGAACTCTGCCAGAGGCGCTGCCCCTGGCCCCCATTCGGGGGGGCTCCTGAGAACATCGAAACCTTCGGACTCCTGACCAGTGAGGTCTGGGAAGGGATTCCCGGCCGGAACGTCATTGATGTCCTGAAAGTGCAAAAAAAGAGGGAGCTGCCCGACGACAGCTCCCTCTTTTCCGTTTGATTGTTCAATCCTCGCCGTTCAAATGCGCCGAGCCGAAGCCGTGGGGCAGCAGCTCCCGCAGCATGGCCCGTCCGATTTCGCCCTCCCGGTTGGCGCACAGCACCTCCAGCTCCGGGGCGAACTCCCAGAGCATTTGCCGACACGCGCCGCAGGGCCAGCAGTAGTCCTCGCTCAGGCCCGCCACCGCCAGCTTCACAAAGCCCCGCCGTCTGCCCTCGCTCACCGCCTTCACCAGCGCGGTCCGCTCGGCGCAAATGCTGTGCCCGTAGGCCGCATTCTCCACATTGCAGCCGGTGAACACCGTCCCGTCCTCGCACAGCAGGGCCGCTCCCACCGGAAAGTGGGAATACGGGCAGTAGGAGCGCCGCAGCATGGAGACGGCCACATCCATCAGTTCCCGGTCCGTCATAGGATGCCTCCCTTCCCCCCTTGGGGCTTATTTCTTCTTTTTTGCGCTCTTTTTGGCGCTTTTCTTGCTCTTTGTCCCCTTCTTTGAGGATTTCTTTTTGGAGCCCTTGTTCTTTGTGCTCTTTTTGGAGGACTTTTTCTTAGAGTCCTCGCTTTTTGTGCTCTTTTTGGAGGATTTTTTCTTGGAATTCTCGCTCTTTGCGGTCTTCTGTGCGGACTTTTCCTTGGCGTCCCCACTCTTTGCAGTCTTTTTGCTTCCGGAGGCGGAGTTCTCGCCGCTGCTCTCCTTCTTGGACTGCTCCTGCTGACTGGACTGGGCGGCGGCCTCCTGCTCCGCGGCGGAGGAATCCGCAGCGGTCTTCTGTGCCTGCTCCGCTGGGCCGGAGGCGGCGGCTTCGTCAGAGGCGGTGTTGTTGGGGTCCGCGGCCTCTTCGGCAGCCTCCTGACTCCAGCGCCCGTTTTCGCCCAGGTAGTAGCCCGAAAGCAGGTTCACGCACATGCCGTAGCTCTTCATTCCCTCGTCGTGACCGTAGCTCTCCAGAAAGCCGGTGTAGACCTTCTCCGAAGCCTCTGCCACCGGCGTGTCATACCGCTTCCAATAGCTGTCATTGGCCTCCAAATCCAGCCGCACCTGGTCGGAGAGCAGCGCGTTCACCTGCGCATAGTAGTCCCGGTTCGCCCCGGCCAGGGCGTTGGAAAGGTGGATGTAGCCCAACAGGGCAGAAGAGTACTGAAAACGCGGATTATCGCAGCGCAGGCCCGCGATAATCGCCACAAAGTTGGCGGCGTCCTCCTCCGCCACGTTGCACTGGTGGGCAAGCTCGTGGAGGATGGTGGAGGGAATCATGCACTGGGCCTGGTCCACATTGACGATGCTCTCGGCGGTCATGGGGAAGTAGAAGCCGGAAAAGCCGGTGAGGCTCATCAGCCGGGAGAGGAACATGGGCTTGGGGTCGTGGCGCTCCACGGCCAGCTCCGGAAACTCCGCCGCGATGCCCTCGTAGAGCTCCGCCGAGCCTGAGAAAAGGCCGGGCACGTCGTAATCCACATTGCCATCGCCGGTGCGCTCCTGCTGGGGTGCCAATTCGTTGCACTTCTGGGCAAAGGCGGCGGTCATCTGCGCCAGCTCCACAGAGGTCATTCCGCGCTGGCTGAGTCCCGCGCGCTGGGCAAAGCTGGTGGCGTAGTAGTTGCAGCCCCACATGAGGGTGTAGCAGCAGGCCACCACCAGACCGGCCCCCGTCAGCGCCAGAACCCGCCGCAGCAGAATCCTCAGCCGCTCCGGCCCCTGAATCAGCAGGAACACCGTGCGCACCAGGAACACCAGCAGGCCCAGAATGGCCAGCCCCCAAATCAGCTCCCCCACGGCGAAGGGGACGTGGTCGTTGAACCGGGCCAGGGCGTGCTTCAGCGGCGTGGTGAAGCCGAAGACCACCCGGTCCATCACCCCCTGATGGGAGCGCAGCGCCGCGAACAGGAGCAGCAGCGCCCCCGGCACCGCGCACCAAATCACCAGCGGCAGCAGGCTTTGCTCCTCCGGGCGCTCCGCCACCGCCACGCCGTGGGCGGTCTCATATTGTATCTGTTCGTAGAGATTTTTGTGAAAACGCAAGTTCCTTCTCTCCTTTCCGGTGGGAGAGGCCGCCCCGGAGGGCGGTCAGCTTGCCTCAAGTATAGCACAGCGCCCGCCCCGGGGCAAGCGGAGAAGGATGACAATATCCGGGATGTCCGGAAAGGACTGGCGCTTTCCCCCGCTTTCTGCTATACTGTCCCCGGTGATGAAAATGCTGAGAATCAACAATCTGACCCTGCCCGTGGGCTACCGCCCGGAGCAGCTTCTTTCTAAGGCCGCGAAGCTCCTGCGGCTCCCGCCCGCCCAGCTGGGTGAAATCCGGCTGGTGAAGCAGAGCGTGGACGCCCGTGGCCGGGGGGAACCCCACCTCGTGGTCAGCGTGGACGTTTCCGTGGTGGACGAGGCCGCCGTGCTGCGCCGCTGCCGCAGCGACAAGGTGAAACTGCTCCAACCCACGGTCTACCACTTCCCGGAGCCGGTGCGCCGGTCGGGGCGCGCGATCGTGGTGGTGGGCATGGGCCCGGCGGGCCTGTTCGCGGCGCTGTTTCTGGCCCGGGCGGGCCTGCCCTGCATCGTGCTGGAGCGGGGTGAGGACGTGGACCGCCGCACCCGCGCCGTGGAAACCTTCTGGCGCACCGGTGCCCTGAACCCGGAGAGCAATGTCCAGTTCGGTGAGGGCGGCGCTGGCACTTTTTCCGACGGAAAGCTCACCACCGGCACCCATGACCCCCGGATTCAGACCGTTTTGGACACGCTGGTGGCCTTCGGCGCCCCCGCGGACGTGGCCTGGTCCTTCCGGCCCCATGTGGGCACGGACATTCTCCGGGAGGTGGTCAAGCAAATCCGGCTGGAGCTGCTGCGGCTGGGCTGTGAGGTCCGCTTCGGCCACAGGCTCACCGGTCTGCGGCGCAGCGGGAACCGGCTGGCCGGGATAGAGGTCACCTCGGCACAGGGCAGCTATGCCCTGGACGCCGACGCCCTCGTCCTCGCCCCGGGACACAGCGCCCGGGACACCTTCCAGCTCCTGCTGGACGCGGGTGTGCCCCTGGAGCCCAAGCCCTTTGCCATCGGCGTGCGCATCGAGCACCACCAGCAGGCCATCAGCGCCGCCCAGTACGGCCCCCTCTGGGACCGCCTGCCCCCCAGCGACTACCGGCTGAGCTGTCATCTCCCCGGCGGGCGCAGCGCCTTTTCCTTCTGCGTGTGCCCCGGAGGGCAGGTGGTGGCGTCCGCTTCGGAGCCGGGCCATCTGGTCACCAACGGCATGAGCTTCCGGGCCCGGGACGGGGAGAACATCAACGGCGGCTTTCTGGTGGGCGTGAACCCCGGCGACTTCCCCGGCGGCGACCCCCTCTCCGGCGTCCGCTTTCAGCGCCAGTGGGAGCGCGCCGCCTTCCTCCGGGGCGGCGGGGACTACAAGGCCCCGGCTCAGCTGGTGGGGGACCTTCTGGCCGGTCGGCCCAGCACCGGAGGCGGCGCGGTGGTGCCCACCTACGCCCCGGGCGTCAGCTGGGGCAGTCTGGAGGGCTGCCTCCCGGACGAGGTGCTCCGCGCCCTGACCGAGGCCCTGCCCCTGCTGGACCGAAAGGTTCACAGCTTTGCCCACCCGGAGGCCGTACTCACCGGCGTGGAGACCCGTTCCAGCTCCCCGGTGCGCCTGCCCCGGGACCACAGTCTCCAGAGTCCGCTCCGGGGCCTCTACCCCTGTGGGGAGGGCTGCGGCTACGCCGGAGGCATTGTCAGCGCCGCGGTGGACGGCATCCGCGTGGCGGAAGCTCTGGCCCTCAACGGGTAAACAGGCCGTTTTTCCCGGATTTCCCCGGTTTTGCCCCTTATTTCAGGAGGCAACGGGCTCCTTTGCCGTTTCCGGCTCAGTCTCCTCTGACCGAACCGTCTCCGGCTCGGCTTTTTCCACTTCGGCCTTCTCCGGCTGAACCTTTTCTGCCTCGGTTCCCTCCGATTCGGCCTCTTCCGCCCGCTTCGCCGCCGCGGCAGCGCTGCGGCTCTTGCCGGAGGCCAGACCGCCCCGGCGTCCCGCCTCCTGTCGCGCCCGCCGCACCTTCTCCCATTTCTCCCGGTCCCGGTCCATGACCCCACGAACCCCCGTGTAGACCATCTTCACCATCAAATCCTCCAGCACCGGCTCCTCGCCGCGAAAGTGCACAAACAGTCCCCGGAACAGCTGGCCCACCTGCTCATCCGTCAGAAATGCCAGCTGCTCCTCCAGAGTTCCGTAGACGATGAACCCCTTCTTGTCCCGCATGGTATCCGCCTCCTGTGCGATTTGCTTTAGTACGGTTGTACGATAGAACAAGTGTATCACAGTACTCTCTGCTTTGCAAGGTTTTTTTGAGATGAATTTGAATCCAATCTGCTCCTGCGCCCCTCTGGAGGGGGTGACGGGCTATGTGTTCCGCCAGCTCCATCACCGGATGTTCCCGGGGGTGGAGCGCTACTACGCGCCCTTTCTCTCGCCGCGCTCCCGCAAAGCCCTCACCAGCCGGGAGCGCAATGACGTGCACCCGGACCACAACCGGGGCCTGACCCTGATTCCCCAGGTCCTCACGGACGACCCCGCGCTGTTCCTGACCGCCGCGGAGGCCATGGCGGAGCTGGGCTACGAAGAGGTGAATCTGAACCTTGGCTGCCCCTCGGGCACGGTGGTCGCCAAGGGCCGGGGCAGCGGCTTTCTGGCCCGGCAGCCGGAGCTGGAGCGCTTTCTGGAGACGGTCTGCGCCCGCTCCCCCCTGCCCGTCTCCGTGAAGACCCGGGTGGGCCTGGACTACGAAGAGGAATGGGAGGAGCTGCTGCCCCTGTTCAACCGCTTTCCGCTGCGCGCGCTCATCGTCCACCCGCGCCTGCGCCGGGACTACTACAAGGCGCCGGTTCGGCTGCACCTGTTCCGCCGGGCGGTGGAGGAGAGCCGCAATCCCCTGATTTACAACGGCGATTTGTTCACAGTTGAGGATATTCACGCCTTTTGGGCAGCTTTTCCCGGACAGAATCAGCTGATGCTGGGCCGGGGGCTGGTGACGAACCCCGCCCTGGTGCGTCAGCTCAACGGCGGTGCGCCCCTCCAAAAGGAGGAGCTGCGCGCCTTCCACGACGCCCTGCTGGAGGACTACGCCCGGCACCTGTCCGGCCAGAAGCCCCTGCTGTTCAAGATGAAGGAGATGTGGGGCTACTGGCTGCCCCTGTTCCCGGAGGCGGGCAAGAGCGCGAAGCTGCTGCGCAAATGTCAGACCCTTTCGGACTACCGCGCGGCCGTGTCCGGCATCTTCGCCGGGCCGCTGGAGCTGCCCCGGGGCGCGGGAGGCTGGCAGGCCACGGGCCGCCTCCCGTGATTTTGCCGGGGCTTCCGCATTGGCAGACACCGGAAATCGTGAACTTTGCACTGGACAAATGTGGATTTAGGGTTTACAATTTGCAATGAAATGCTTTTCAAGGCTCCCCTGTGGGGAGCGGCAAGGAGGCTGTGCCATGTTCCTGTTTTTGTTCCTTCTCTGGGTCATTTTCAACGGCCGCCTGGGCGTTGATGTGATCGTTCTCGGTCTGGCGGTCAGCGCCGCCATCGAGTGGTTTGCCATGCGCTACTGCAAGTGGTACGTCACCCGGGACTGGCGCTGGCGCCCCTTTTTGCGCTCTTTTGCGGTCTACTGCGTGATGCTGCTCAAGGAAATCTGGCTGGCGAATCTGACGGTCATCCGCCTGATTCTCAGCCCGCACCTGAAGGAGAACATTCACCCCCAGCTGGTGAGCTTCCCCTGCGACTACAAGAGCGACATCATGAAGGCGCTGCTGGCCAACTCCATCACCCTGACCCCGGGCACCATCACGGTGCGCATCCGCAGCGACCACTTCATCGTCCACGCCCTCACCCCGGAGATGGGTGCGGACATGCCGCAGTCCAACTTCTACCTGGCCTGCAATCAGCTGGACAAGTACACCTGCAAGCCGGAGGATTTGGCAGAAAAGAGGGGAGAAAACTGATGTTTCACAACATTTTGCTGGGCCTGATGCTGGTGCAGGGCTTGTTCCTCATCGCCTCCATGGTCTACATCGCCACCTCCCTCCACTTCGAGGACCGCATCGTGGGCACGAACCTGGTGGGCACCATCGTCATCAACTTCATCGCCATGCTCAGCGCCTACATGGGCGAGGGCTTCGGCATGGACATCGCGCTGGTGTACGCCTTTTTGAGCTTTTTGGCGGTGGTGGTGCTGTGCCGTCTGCTGGCGGTGCAGAATGTGGAGCACACCATCGACGCGACCAGCCGGGCAAAGAAAAAGGCCGCCCAGGCCGTTGAAACCCACCACGCGGAGCAAAAGCGCCGGGACGAGGAGCGCGCGCGCCGGGAGGCGGAGTCCGAGGCGCTGCGCCGGCAGCTGGAGGCCCTCCGGGGCGACCACAAGGAGGGAGAGGGCGTATGAGCATCACTCAAATCCTCAGCGTGATTCTGTTCGTTTTGGGAGAATCCTGCATTTTAATCGCGCTGATTGGCGTGTTCCGCTTTGATTTTGTGCTCAACCGGATGCACGCCACCACCATCGCCGACACCCTGGGGACCCTGTTCATCGTGCTGGGCGCCCTGCTTCAGTTCGGGCTGAGCTGGATCAGCGCCAAGCTGATTCTGGTGCTGCTCTTCCAGTGGGTGACGGCCCCCATCTCCGCCCACATGATCGCCCGGATGCTCTTTATGAGCGGCATGGACCGCATCAGAGACCACGCGGAACTCACATTCCCCTACGAGGAGGAGGGCAACTGATGGCTTATTTAGAGGTATTGCTTTTGGGCTTTCTGATCATCTGCGCCCTGGCGGCCACCTTTACCCGCTCCCCCATGATCACCGTCATCACCCTGATGGCCTACAGCGTCATCATGAGCGTGGTCTGGCTGACCCTGGAGGCCCCGGACCTGGCCATTACAGAGGCCGCCGTGGGCGCGGGCGTGGACACCGTGCTCTTTTTCGTGGTCCTGAAGAAGATTCAGGAGCTGCACCGCACCAAGGAGGAGGAGGAGAAGCCATGAGCGCCTGGAAGAGCTTTCTCGGCTGGGTGGACGGCGACGCGCGCGAGCAGTGGTTCTCCGCCCCTGAGAAGAAGCAGTCGGAGAACAAGCGCAAGCCCTCCCGCCACACAGACCTGACCCAGAGCGAGGGCGTGTTCGAGCTGGTCAAGCACCTGAACAAGGAGCAGAAGCGCCGGGTGTTCAACACCCTGTACTACATCAGCTGCGTGGTGGTGTGCATCGTCATGTTCTTCGCCCTGCTGCTGATCATCGCCCACCTGCCCAGCTTCGGAGACCCCTCCAACCCCACCAACAACGAGCTGAGCCAGTACTACATCGAGCACGGTCTGGAGGACGCGGGCGCGGTGAATCTGGTGGGCAATATGATTCTGAGCTACCGCGTGTTCGACACCTTCGGGGAGAGCAGCGTCCTGTTTCTGGCCACCACCAGCGTGATGATGCTCCTGCTGCGGGACAGCCGCACCTACACCGACAAGCTACGCCGCTACTTCAACCGGGAGGACAAGGCGGAGCGGGAGGTGCTGGACCACCTGCTGCGCTCCTGCTCCCGCTTTCTGGTGCCCATTGTGTTCACCTTCGGCGTCTACGTCATCTTCAACGGACACCTCTCCCCCGGCGGCGGCTTCGCCGGAGGCAGTATTCTGGGCGGCGGCCTCATCCTCTACGCCCAGGAGTTCGGCACCCAGGGCGTGAGCCGCTACTTCACCAACCACCTCTACCACATCATAAAAGTGACGGCTCTGGCCATTTACGGCGTACTTTTGCTGTATTACGGCTTCATGGGCTTCAACGGCCTGAACAACCACATCTGGCTGGGCGTGCCCGGGACCATCCTGTCCAGCGGCATCATCATGCCCATCAACGTGGCGGTTGGCTTTGAGGTGGCCTGCACCATTTACGCCTTTTACAGCCTGTTCCACAAGGGGGAGATCAAATGAAAGAGCTGCTGGCAACCCTCTACCACCAGCGGATGCTGGTCACGGCGGCCATTCTGTTCGTCATCGGCTTCGGCGGCCTGCTGTTCAACTGGAATCTGATTAAGAAAATCGTGGGCTTGAACATCATGGACACCGCCGTCTATCTGGCCCTCACCAGTGCGGGCTATGTGGACGGGCGCGCGGCCCCCATCCTCTCCGACCCCTCGGTCCCGGCGAAGATGAGCCAGTTCATCAACCCCGTGCCCACGGGTCTGGTGCTCACGGGCATCGTGGTCAGCGTGTCCTTCACCGCCTTCTCTCTGGCCCTGACGGTGCGGCTGTACCGGAAGTACGGCACACTCTACCTGGACGACATCCTCTTCCGGGCGAAAAGGAGTGTGGACTGATGGCACCCTTTTATCAAAACCTTCCCTTCTTCTCCATTGTGGCCTGTATGCTCACGGGCATCTTCACCTCCCTGGTCCACGACGGGAAGAAGGCCTTCGGCCTCCACTGCGCCCTGCTGTGCACGGTGGGCGCGGCCCAGCTCTACACCCTGACCCGGGTGGCCGCCGCGGGCCTCTCCTACGACTACCAGGTGGGCATCGTCGGTCATCCCTGGGGCAACGAGCTGCGGGTGGGGCCCCTGGAGTGCACCCTGGCCCTCACCTTCACGGTGGTCATGCTGCTGTGCGTGCTGGGCGGCTGGGAGGATTTGCAGCATGACATCCACCCCGACAAGCTGCACCTGTACTTCGTCATGTGCGACCTGCTGCTGGCCTCCCTCATGGCCCTGGTGTACACCAACGATTTGTTCACCGCCTATGTGTTCATCGAAATCAACACCATCGCCTCCTGCGCCCTGGTCATGGCCAAGGACAACGGCCTGACCATCGCCGCCACCATGCGCTATATGGTGATGAGCCTGCTGGCCTCGGGCCTGTTCCTCTTCGCCCTGAGCCTGCTCTACTGGATCACCGGTCAGCTGCTCATCCCCAGCGTCCGGGACGCCATCGGCGCGCTCTACGCCTCCGGCACCTACCTCATCCCCCTGACCCTCATCGTGGGCATGATGATCACCGGCCTGAGCGTCAAGAGCGCCCTCTACCCCTTCCACACCTGGCTCCCCGACGCCCACGGCAGCGCCACCACCACCTCCAGCGCCATTCTGTCCGGTCTGGTGCTCAAGGGCTACATTGCCCTGATTATCAAAATCATCTGGCAGGTGGTAACGCCGGAGATTTTCAACGCCCTGCACGTCAACGACATCTTCCTGGTCATGGGCGTGCTGGCCATGATTGCGGGCAGTCTGAACGCCATCATGGAAACCCATGTGAAGCGGATGATCGCCTTCTCCTCCGTGGCCCAAATCGGCTACATCTTCCTGGGCATCGGGCTGGGCACCCCGGCGGCTCTGCTGGCGGCGGTGTACCAGATTTTGGTCCACGCCTGCACCAAGCCCCTGCTCTTCTGCTGCGCCGGTGAGCTGGCCAGCGCCAACTGGCACCACAAGCACCTCTACTACCTCCGGGGCGCGGGACACCACGCCCCGCTGGCTGGCTTCGGCTTCACCCTGGGCGGTCTGAGCATGGTCGGCGTGCCCCTGCTGGGCGGCTTCGCCGTCAAATTCTTCCTGGCCGACGCGGCTCTGATGGGCAGCTGGCGGCTGATTGTGGCTCTGGGCGCCCTGGCGGCCTCCAGCGTGCTCAACGCCCTGTACTACATGCCCGTCATCATCAACATCTGGTCCAAGGACCTGGTGGGCGACCCGGACCCCCTGCCCGACCTGCGCCGCAAGCCGCCGCAGACCTCCTTCGTCGTCTCCACCCTGGCCCTGGGGGCCGCCGCGGTGGGACTGGGCGTGTTCCTGGCCCCGGTGACGGCCCTGCTGGAGCTGGGCGTCAGCCTGCTCTGAGGGAGGTGGAAGGATGATAACTGTGTTTTTCACGCTGATGGTCCTGCTGCCTCTGGCAGG
>CACZUK010000011.1 GCA_902784305.1 Oscillospiraceae bacterium
GGCGGCGGCGCTGGTGGCGATGCTGTTGCTGCTGTTCCAGCCCAGCCTCCACGGGGATTTGAAGCTGGACTGGGAGCATGTAAAGGCCAGGCTCCGTCTGGATTTGCAGCCGGCGGACCTGGAGACGGTCAAGACCATTGTTCACACCCTGCTGACCCTGCTGGGCAAGGCTCCGGCGAACGGGGAGGAAAAGCACGAAGAGGAGCACAAGGACTGACAACCGGCCCTGGTATGCCTTCGCGCCCGGCGCGAGGAGAATTCACGACACATCTCCGACTGCGGGGTTCCTGTTTGAACGATTGATGAGCAAAAAACCGCTCCCGATGGCCATTCCGGTCACTGGGAGCGGTTCTTTACGCTTTCAGACAGCTCTCACTCGTGCAGCAGGCGCCTTGCCACCTCCGCGATGGAGAGGCGCTGATCCATCGCCTGCCTTCGCAGCTGCTGGTGCGCTTCGGCTTCACTGAGCCCCTTCTGCTCGATGAGCAGCCACTTGGCCCGGTTGATGAGCCGCATTTCCTTCACCTTTTCCTCCACGGTCATCTCCCGCTCCGCCGAACGGCGCAGGCGCTCGCGCACGGCGCACAGGGTCCGAAGCTGCTGGGAGAGCAGGGAGGGCGTGGTGGGCCGGGCCAGCGTGGGCACCCCGGCCTCCAGGGCTTTGAGGTAAACGTCCTCGTACTGCTCCTGACGCACGGTCAGCAGGACGGCGGAGCGGCTGTCCGCGGCTGTGTCCAAAGCAAAGCGGAGCCCAAAGCTGTCGGGCAGGGGGGCGTTGACGAGAACCAGGTCAAATTCCTGCTCCAGAGTGCGGCGGCGGGCCTCGGTGACGCTTTTGACCACGGTGACGGGGTGGTACTCCGCCCCGGGGAGGAGCTGCAGCAGGGAGGTATTCAGTTTTTCCAGCGAGGAAACCAACAGCACACTGTAGGTTTGGGACAGAAACAACATGGTATCCCTCCTGACCTGTAAACTCTCATCTATGGGGCGAATTGCTCACCGCCGCACCATCAGCGGCTCAAAAAGCCGTCCAGCACCATCTGAGGCAGCCGGGAGCGCACAAAATCGCTCTCTCCGGCGCACTTGCGCGCCTCTTCGAGGCTGGCGGGGAGGCGGGGGCAATTCGTGCTCTCCGCGTCGGCCAGGGCGTCCATGGGCTCGGGCAGGGGGAGCTTGCTGACGATGCCCTCCAGACCGGCCTCCAGCACCAGCGCGATGGCGAGGTAGGGGTTGGCCGAGGAGTCCGGGGAGCGCAGCTCCGCCCGGCGGTACTCCCCCTGGGCGGCGGGCACCCGGATGAGCTGAGAGCGGTTCTCCGGGGACCAGGAGATGGCGCCCGGCGCCTTGTCCCGGCCCAGCCGCTCGTAGGAGTTCTCCGTGGGGTTCAGGAACAGGGTCAGCTCCGCCACCCGCCGCAGCACGCCGGCGATGAGCTCCGGCAGATGCTCCCGGCCCAGGGCGTCCCGGGCGGAGAGGTTCAGGTGCATGCCGCTGCCGTCGCAGTCGGCCAGGGGACGGGGGGAGAAGTCCGCCCACAGGCCGTGCTGCGCGGCGATGGAGCGCACCACCCGGCGGAAGGTCACTGCGTTGTCGGCGGCGGTCAGGGGGTCGGCGTAGCGGAAGTCGATTTCATTCTGACCCGGGCCGCTCTCGTGGTGGGAACTCTCCGGGGCAATGCCCATCTGCTCCAGAGTCAGGCAGATTTCCCGGCGCACGTTTTCGCCCCGGTCCTCCGGCGCGATGTCCATGTAGCCCGCCCGGTCACAGGGGATTTTCGTGGGATTTCCGTCCTCATCCAGGCGGAAGAGGTAAAATTCCATCTCCGTGCCGATGGAGAAGGAGATGCCCGCCTCCTGAGCGCGATCCACAGAGCGCTGGAGCAGACCGCGGGTGTCAGCCTCGAAGGGGGAGCCGTCGGGGTGGGTGATGGAGCAGTACATGTGCACCACCCGCCCGGTCTGGGGCCGCCAGGGCAGGGCGCTGAGGGTGGAGGGGTCCGGGTGCAGAAACAGATCCGAGCGCAGCGTGCCCCCGAAGCCTGCGATGGAGGAGGCGTCAATGGCGATGCCGAAGCGGAAGGCCCGCTTGAGCTCTCCGGGCATGATGGCGACGTTCTTCTCCCGGCCGAAGATGTCGCAGAAGGCCAGACGGATGAACTTGACGTCCGTCTCCTCGATATACTGAAGCACCTCGTCCTGCGTGAAGTTCATCATATGCAAACTCTCCTTGTGAAAAAAACGAAGGCTCCCGGAGAAGGGTACACAACCCCCTCTGAGAACCTCTTTGTTCTGAATTATCATACACCATGCAGGAAACTTTTGTCAATCCTGCATTTTTCCCAAAATAAAACCGGGCACAACCGGAGATTTTGAATAATACCCCCTTGACATGATTCAGTTTCTGGGTTATGATACCGGGCATGGAGACACCGAGGTCTCAGAGAAGCGATTCTCTGGCTTTGGTGTCTCCTTTTTTGTTTTTTGCCCAGAAAGGATGAACATCATGAACGTACCGGAACTGTTTGCAAGCATGGTATTTGACGACCGCGTCATGAAGGCCCGCCTGAGCGCCGAGGTCTATCAATCTCTGAGGAAGACGATTCAGGGCGAGGCAGCTCTGGACCTGCGCGTGGCCAACGCCGTGGCCGCGGCCATGAAGGACTGGGCGGTGGAGAAGGGTGCCACCCACTTCACTCACTGGTTCCAGCCCCTGACCGGCATCACCGCCGAGAAGCACGACAGCTTCATCACGCCCGCGCCGGACGGCCGGGTCATCATGGAGTTCTCCGGCAAGGAGCTGATTCAGGGCGAGCCGGACGCCTCCTCCTTCCCCTCCGGCGGACTGCGGGCCACCTTCGAGGCCCGGGGCTACACCGCCTGGGACCCCACCAGCTACGCCTTCATCAAGGGCAAGACCCTGTGTATTCCCACCGCCTTCTGCTCCTACAAGGGGGACGCGCTGGACAAGAAGACGCCGCTGCTGCGCTCCATGGAGTCCATCAACCGGCAGGCGCTGCGGGTGCTCCGGCTCTTCGGCAACACCGAGGTCAACCGGGTGACCACCGCTGTGGGCCCGGAGCAGGAGTACTTCCTGGTGGATGAGAAGCTGTTCCACAAGCGCCCGGACCTCATCTACACCGGCCGCACCCTCTTCGGCGCCAAGCCCCCCAAGGGTCAGGAGCTGGACGACCACTACTTCGGCACCATCAAGCCCCGGGTGCAGGCCTACATGGAGGATTTGAACCAGGAGCTGTGGAAGCTGGGCATTCTGGCCAAGACCGAGCACAACGAGGTGGCCCCCGCCCAGCACGAGCTGGCTCCCATCTACACCACCACCAACGTGGCCACCGACCACAACCAGCTGACCATGGAGGTCATGCAGAAGGTGGCCCGCCGCCACGGTCTGGTGTGCCTGCTCCACGAGAAGCCCTTCGCCGGCGTGAACGGCTCCGGCAAGCACAACAACTGGTCCATTTCCACGGACACCGGCGTGAACCTGCTCTCCCCCGGCGCCACGCCCCACGAAAACGCTCAGTTCCTGCTCTTCCTGGTGGCGGTCATCAAGGCCGTGGATGAGTACCAGAGCCTGCTGCGCCTGAGCGTGGCCACGGCGGGCAACGACCACCGCCTGGGTGCCAACGAGGCCCCGCCCGCGGTCATCTCCATCTTCCTGGGCGACGAGCTTCAGGCCGTGCTGGACGCCATCGAGTCCGACACCGAGTATCAGGGCAAGGAGAAGAAGCGCATCAAGCTGGGCGTGGACGCCCTGCCCCGCTTTACTCAGGACGCCACGGACCGCAACCGCACCTCGCCCTTCGCCTTCACCGGCAACAAGTTCGAGTTCCGGATGCTGGGCTCCAGCAACTCCATCGCCTGTGCCAACATCATGCTCAACGCTGCCGTGGCGCAGTCTCTCTCCGAGCTGGCCGACGAGCTGGAGGCCGCCGAGGACTTCCATGAGCGCCTGAGCAGCCTCATCCGGGAGACCCTGTGCGCCCACAAGCGCATCATCTTCAACGGCAACGGCTACGACGACGAGTGGATTCGCCAGGCCACCGAGGAGCGGGGTCTGCTGAACCTGCGCTCCACCCCGGAGGCCATGGCCATGCTGCTGGACCAGAAGAACATGGATATGCTCATGGGCCAGAAGGTGTTCCGGGAGGCGGAGCTGCACTCCCGCTACGAGATTCAGATGGAGAACTACTGCAAGAGCGTGCGCATCGAGGCCCTGACCATGGTCAGCATGGCCCAGCGGCAGATTCTGCCCGCCGTGTCCGCCTACGCCACGAAGCTGGCCGCCTCCGCCGCCGCGAAGAAGGCTGTGGACGCCTCCATCGCCTGCGGCTACGAGACGAAGCTGGCCGCGAAGCTCTCCTGGCTGGCCGACCAGATTGATGAGGCCGTTTCGGTGCTCGCCGGCCTGACGGAGCGCTTTGACTCCATGGAGGATGTGACGGAGGAGGGCGCCTTCATCCGGGACGAGATTCTGCCCGCCATGGAGAGCCTGCGCGGCTACTGCGACGAGGCGGAGCAGCACACCGCGGAGGAGGCCTGGCCGCTGCCCAGCTACGGCAAGCTGCTGTTCGGCGTCAACTGACCAGGCTGCGGCGGACTGCGTCCGCTGGCAATCGCCTGCGTGACGAGCATCGTCTCCGGGACGGTGGAAGAAGCTGACTGAGCGCTCAGCAGCTTCCACCCTTCTCCCATATTTCTGATATTTGAGTTTTATAGCAAGATGCAAGTAGTTTAGCATTACTAAGGAACTGCGCATAAATAAATCGCACATTTCAGGCTTGCCCTGATTGCCCTGAGCTTCGTTGGAAAATCTTGTGTTACACAAAGTAGCACTGCGATTTCCCGCCTAGCTCAGAACAACCAGTTCTGCGCCTGACTTTGTGGATTTCAAGAAAGCTGGACGCAAGCTGGCGGAAAATAGGCCGCAAGGCACCGAAGTTAGATTAAAACAGGGGTTCCCGAACGTTCGTTTCGATGGACAGCACCCCACAATGGCGTGGGGTGCATGTCCGGTTTGGAGAGAGAATTGAGGCGATACTATGTGTTCCATCATGGGACTGACCAGAAAAAGCATTTCTGACCAGCAGCTCTGGGACTGCTTTGTCCGCACCCGCTCCAGGGGTCCGGACTGCTCCCGCGTCGAGGAGACGGGGGAGGGGGTGCTCTGCTTCCACCGGCTGGCCATCATGGGCCTGCACCCGGAGGGAATGCAGCCCTTCCATCTGGGCAGCAACCGCTGCGTGTGCAACGGGGAGCTCTACGGCTTCCGCAGGCTGAAAAGGGAGCTGGAGGCGAAGGGCTACACCTTTGAGAGCGATTCCGACTGCGAGCTGCTGCTGCCCCTCTATCGGGAGTACGGCACGGATATGTTCCAGATGCTGGACGCGGAGTTCGCCCTCATCCTCTACGACGGCGAAGCCCACGAGTTCCTCGCCGCCCGGGACCCCATCGGCATCCGGCCCCTGTACTACGGCGCGCTGGAGGACGGGTCCATGGCCTTTGCCAGCGAGGCCAAGAACCTGGTGGGCATTTGTGACGAAATCCGGCCTTTTCCTCCCGGTCACTACTGGAAGCAGGGCGAATTTGTGCGTTACGCTGACCCCGCCGCCGTCTCCGGCCATGTGGACGGCGAGCTGGACGAGATTTGCCGGAACATCCACGACAAGCTGGTTGCGGGCGTGGAAAAGCGGCTGGACGCGGACGCGCCCCTGGGCTTCCTGCTCTCCGGCGGCCTGGACAGCTCTCTGGTGTGCGCCATCAGCGCCCGGCTGCTGCAAAAGCCCATCCGCACCTTCGCCATTGGCATGGACACCGACGCCATCGACCTGAAATACGCCCGTCAGGTGGCGGATTTCATCGGCGCGGAGCACACCGAGGTCTACATGACCCGGGAGCAGGTCCTGGACTCCCTGGAGGAGGTCGTCGCCCTGCTGGGCACCTGGGACATCACCACCATCCGGGCCAGCATGGGCATGTACCTGTGCTGCAAGGCCATCCACCAGCGCACCGACGTGCGGGTGCTGCTCACCGGCGAAATCAGCGACGAGCTCTTCGGCTACAAGTACACCGACTTCGCCCCCAGCCCCGAGGCCTTCCAGCAGGAGGCGGCAAAGCGCGTCCGGGAGCTGCATATGTATGATGTGCTCCGGGCGGACCGCTGCATCAGCGTGAACTCTCTGGAGGCGCGGGTGCCCTTCGGGGATCTGGACTTCGTGCGCTACGTCATGTCCATCGACCCGAAGCGGAAGGTGAACAGCTACAACATGGGCAAGTACCTGCTTCGTCACGCCTTTGAGGACGACCACCTGCTGCCCGAGGACATCCTGTGGCGGCAGAAGGCGGCCTTCTCCGACGCGGTGGGCCACTCCATGGTGGACGATTTGAAGGAGTACGCCGAAGGGCTGTACACCGACGCGGAGTTTGAGGAAAAGCGGCAGAAGTACGACTTCGCCCGGCCCTTCACCAAGGAGAGCCTGCTCTACCGGGAGCTGTTTGAGAAGCACTATCCCGGTCAGGCGCGGATGATCGCCGACTTCTGGATGCCCAACCGGAGCTGGTCGGGCTGTGACGTGAACGACCCCTCCGCCCGGGTTTTGTCCAACTACGGTGCCAGCGGAAAGTGAGGCGTTTATGATGAAAAAGTATATTTTCGTCACCGGAGGCGTGGTTTCCGGCCTGGGCAAGGGCATCACGGCGGCCTCTCTGGGCCGACTGCTCAAGGCCCGGGGGCTGAAGGTGGCCGCCCAGAAGCTGGACCCCTACATCAACGTGGACCCGGGCACCATGAGCCCCTACCAGCACGGCGAGGTCTTCGTCACCGAGGACGGCGCGGAGACGGACCTGGATTTGGGCCACTACGAGCGCTTCATCGACGAGAACCTGAACCGATTCTCCAACCTGACCACCGGCAAGGTCTACTGGGAGGTGCTCAACAAGGAGCGCCGGGGGGAGTTTCTGGGCTCCACGGTGCAGGTGATTCCCCACATCACCAATGAAATCAAGGCCTTTGTCTACCGGGTGGGGGAGCACACCGACGCGGACGTGATTATCACCGAAATCGGCGGCACCATCGGCGACATTGAGAGCCAGCCCTTTCTGGAGGCGGTGCGGCAGATTTCGCTGGAGGTCGGGCGGGAGAACAGCCTGTTCATCCACGTCACGCTGGTGCCCTACCTGCGCGGCTCCGAGGAGCACAAGAGCAAGCCCACGCAGCACTCCGTGAAGGAGCTTCAGGGCCTGGGCATCCGCCCGGACCTCATTGTGCTGCGGTGCGACGAGCCGCTGGAGGAGAGTATTTTCCAGAAAATCGCCCTGTTCTGCAACGTTCGGCCGGAGTGCGTCATCGAGAACCGCACCCTGCCCAACCTCTACGAAGCGCCGCTGATGCTGGAGGAGAGTCACTTCTCCGACGTGGTGTGCCGCGCGCTGGGTCTGGAGACGCCTGCCCCGGCTCTGACCGAGTGGCGCGCGCTGGTGGAGCGGATTCACGCCCTCCAGGGGCAGGTCCACATCGGTCTGGTGGGCAAATATGTGCAGCTTCACGACGCCTATCTGTCCGTGGCCGAGGCGCTGCGCCACGCGGGCTACGCCCTGGGCAGCGAGGTGGTCATTCACTGGCTGGATTCGGAAACCCTTACGCCGGAGAACGTGGCCGAACAGCTTTCCCCATTGGACGGGATTCTGGTGCCCGGCGGCTTCGGGGACCGGGGCGTGGAGGGCATGATTCTGGCCGCGCAGTACGCCCGCAGCCACGGCGTGCCCTATCTGGGCATCTGTCTGGGGATGCAGGTGGCGGTCATTGAGCTGGCCCGCCACGGGGCCGGGCTGGAGGGGGCCACCTCCGGCGAACTGGACCCGGGCGCCGCCCATAAGGTCATCGACTTCCTGCCCGGCCAGAGCGAGGGCGTGCACAAGGGCGGCACCCTGCGGCTGGGGGCCTATCCCTGCGCGGTGCAGCCGGACACGAAGCTGGCGCAAATCTACGGAAAAACGCTGATTCAGGAGCGGCATCGGCACCGCTACGAGTTCAACAACGACTATCGGGACGCTCTGCGGGCCGCCGGACTGGTGCTCAGCGGCCTGTCCCCGGACGGGGCGCTGGTGGAGGCGGTGGAGCTGTCCGAACACCCCTTCTTTGTGGGGGTGCAGTTCCATCCGGAGTTCAAGAGCCGACCCAATCGGCCCCACCCCCTGTTTCACGCCTTTGTGAAAGCGGCCATGGGGGGAGAGAGGAGGAAACTATGAACAAGGGACTCTATGAGCCTCAGTTTGAGCACGACGCCTGCGGCATCGGCGCGGTGGTGGACATCAAAGGGCGCAAGAGCCACGCCACGGTGGACGACGCCCTGAAAATCGTGGAAAAGCTGGAGCACCGGGCCGGCAAGGACGCCGAGGGCAACACCGGTGACGGCGTGGGCATTTTACTCCAGATTTCCCACCGCTTTTTCTCCAAAGCCGCCGCGCAGGCGGGCATTGCTCTGGGCGGTGAGCGGGACTACGGCATCGGTATGTTCTTCTTCCCGCAGGACCTGCTCCGGCGCTCCCAGGCGAAGAAGATGTTTGAAATCATCGCGGAAAAGGATGGTTTGACCTTCCTGGGCTGGCGAAAAGTGCCCATCTGTCCCGAGATTCTGGGCAGCCGGGCGCTGGACTGCATGCCGGTCATTGAGCAGGGCTTTGTGCAGCGCCCGGAGAAGGTGCGCCGGGGCCTGGACTTCGACCGGAAGCTCTACATCGTCCGCCGGGAGTTCGAGCAGTCCAACGACAACACCTACGTCGTCTCCTGCTCCAGCCGCACCATCGTCTACAAGGGCATGTTTCTGGTGAACCAGCTCCGGGGCTTCTACTGCGATTTGAGGGATGAGGACTACGAGAGCGCCATCGCCATGGTGCACTCGCGCTTCTCCACCAACACCAACCCCTCCTGGGAGCGCGCCCATCCCAACCGGCTGATTCTCCACAACGGTGAAATCAACACGATTCGGGGCAACGCGGACCGGATGCTGGCCCGGGAGGAGAGCATGGCCTCTCCGCTGCTCTCCGATGTGGATTTGGACAAGGTCTACCCGGTGGTGAATCCCAACGGCTCCGACTCCGCCCAGCTGGACAACACGCTGGAATTCCTGATGATGAACGGCATGGAGCTGCCCAAGGCGGTGATGGTGTGCATCCCGGAGCCCTGGAGCCGGGACGCGGACATGAGCCGCTCCAAGCGGGACTTCTACCGCTACTGGGCCACGATGATGGAGCCCTGGGACGGTCCCGCGGCCATTCTGTTCTCCGACGGCGACGTGATGGGCGCGGTGCTGGACCGCAACGGTCTGCGGCCCGCCCGGTACTATGTCACCGCGGACGGACGGCTCATCCTCTCCTCGGAGGTGGGTGTGCTGGACTTCGCCCCGGAGGAGATCGCGGAGAAATCCCGGCTTCAGCCGGGCCGGATGCTGCTGGTGGACACGGCGGCGGGCCGCCTCCTCTCCGACGAGGAGCTGAAGGAGGGCTACGCCCAATCCCAGCCCTACGGGGAGTGGCTGGACCAGAACCTGCTGGAGCTGCGCGACCTGCCAATTCCCGGCCACCACGTTCCCTGGAGCACCCAGAAGGAGCGGGACCGGCTCTACAAGGCTTTCGGCTACACCTACGAGGAGGTGCGGGAGAGCATCCTGCCCATGGCCCAGACGGGCAGCGAGCCCATCGCCGCCATGGGGGTGGACATTCCGCTTTCCGTGCTCTCTGAGGAGCATCAGCCGCTGTTCAGTTACTTCAAGCAGATGTTCGCCCAGGTGACGAACCCGCCCATCGACGCCATCCGGGAGGAAATCGTCACGGACACGGCGGTGCACCTGGGCTCCGGCGGCAACCTGCTCCGGGAGGAGGGGCGCAACTGCAAGGCCCTGCGGATTCACAACCCCATTCTGACCTCCATCGACCTGATGAAGATTCGGGAGATGAAGGTGCCCGGCTTCCGGGTGGAGACGATTTCCCTTCTTTATTATAAGAACACGCCGCTGGAGCGGGCCGTGGAGCACCTGTTCGTGCTGGCGGACCGGGCCTACCGGCAGGGCGCCAACATTCTGATTCTCTCGGACCGGGGCGTGGACGAGAACCACGTTGCCATTCCGTCCCTGCTGGCGGTGTCCGCTCTCCAGCAATATCTGGTGCGCACGAAGAAGCGGACCTCTCTGTCCCTGGTGCTGGAGTCGGCGGAGCCGCGGGAGGTCCACCACTTTGCCACCTTGCTGGGCTACGGCGCCACGGCCGTCAACCCCTATCTGGCTCAGGAGTGCATCGGGGAGCTGGTGGAGCTGAAGCTGCTGGACAAGGAGCTGAGCGTCGCCATTGACGACTACAATGACGCTGTTTTGAAGGGCATCGTGAAAATCGCGTCGAAAATGGGCATTTCCACGATTCAGTCCTACCAGAGCGCCCAGATTTTCGAGGCCGTGGGCATCGCCCCCGAGGTCATCGAGCGCTACTTCACCAACACCGTCTCCCGGGTGGGCGGCATCGGCCTGAAGGAGATGGAGGAGACGGTGGAGTTTCGCCACAACCACGCCTTCGACCCCCTGGGCCTGACCATCGACACCACCCTGGACTCCCCCGGCACCCACAAGTCCCGGGCCGGACGGGGCAGCGAGGACCACCTCTACAACGCCAAAACCATCGCCCTGCTCCAGCAGGCGGTGCGCACGGGCAGCTATGAGACCTTTTTGCAGTACGCCGCTGAGGTGGATGCCGCCGACGTGCCCCACACCCTCCGGGGCCTGATGGAGCTGCGCTGGGCGGAGGACGGCGGCGTGCCTCTGGACGAGGTGGAGAGCGAGGACTCCATCGTCAAGCGCTTCAAGAGCGCCGCCATGTCCTACGGCTGCCTCTCCGCCGAGGCCCACGAGTGTCTGGCCGTGGCCATGCGCCGTCTGGGCGGGCGCTCCAACACCGGTGAGGGCGGCGAGCCCCCCGAGCGCTACGGCACGGAGCGGGCCTGCTCCATCGTGCAGGTGGCCTCCGGGCGCTTCGGCGTGAACAGTCAATATCTGCTCAGCGCGGACGAAATCCAGATTAAAATGGCCCAGGGCGCCAAGCCCGGCGAGGGCGGACACCTGCCCGGGCGGAAGGTCTACCCCTGGGTGGCCCGGACCCGGTTCTCCACCCCCGGCGTGTCCCTGATTTCGCCGCCGCCTCACCACGACATCTACTCCATCGAGGATTTGGCCCAGCTCATCTACGACCTGAAAAACGCCAACCGGAACGCGAGAATCAACGTGAAGCTGGTCAGCGAGGCGGGCGTGGGCACGATTGCCGCGGGCGTTGCCAAGGGCGGCGCTCAGGTGATTCTGATTTCCGGCCACGACGGCGGCTCCGGCGCCGCGCCCAAGAGCTCCATCCACCACGCGGGCCTGCCCTGGGAGCTGGGCGTCGCCGAGACCCATCAGACCTTGATTCAGAACGGCCTTCGCTCCCGCGTGGTCATTGAGGCGGACTCCAAGCTGATGACCGGCCGGGATGTGGCCATCGCCTGCCTGCTGGGCGCGGAGGAGTTCGGCTTCGCCACCGGTCCGCTGGTGGCCATGGGCTGTGTGATGATGAAGGTCTGCAATCTGGACACCTGTCCCATGGGCATCGCCACCCAGAACCCGGAGCTGCGCAAACGCTTCGCGGGCAAGCCGGAGCATGTAGAGAACTACATGCGCTTCATCGCCCGTCAGCTGCGGGAAATCATGGCGAAGCTGGGCTTCCGCACCGTGGAGGAGATGGTGGGCCGCAGCGACTGCCTGCGCGAGCGCAGAAGCCGCATCACCCACCGGGCGGAGACCGTGGATTTGTCCCGGATTCTGAACAATCCCTACGTCAACAGCCCGGAGCGGCACTTTGACCCCGAAAAGGCCTACGACTTCCATCTGGAGCGCACGCTGGACGAATCTGTCCTGCTCAAGCAGCTGGGCGAGGCCCTGAAGGACGGGAAGCCGGCTTCGCTGGAGCTGGAGGTCAGCTCCACGGACCGGACCCTGGGCACCATATTCGGCAGCGAGATTACCCGGCGCTTTGGCGCTCGCCTGCCCCAGGACCACTACCGCATCCGCTGTCACGGTGGCGGAGGACAGTCCTTCGGCGCCTTCCTGCCCCGGGGCCTGACCATGGAGCTGGAGGGCGACGCCAACGACTACCTGGGCAAGGGCCTCTCCGGCGGCAAGCTGATCGTCTACCCGCCCAAAAACTCCACCTTTGCCCCGGAGGAGAACATTCTGGTGGGCAATGTGGCCCTTTACGGCGCCACGAGCGGCAGGGCGTACCTGTCCGGCGTGGCCGGGGAGCGCTTCTGCGTGCGCAACTCCGGCGCGCTGGCCGTGGTGGAGGGCGTGGGCGACCACGGCTGCGAGTACATGACCGGCGGGCGCGTGGTGGTGCTGGGCCCCACGGGCAAGAACTTCGCCGCGGGCATGTCGGGGGGCATTGCCTACGTTTTGGACGAAAACCGGGACTTCTACCGCCGCGTCAACAAGGAGATGGTGAAGCTGGAGGGCGTCACCGAAACCCACGACATCCAGGAGCTGAAGGAGCTCATTGAGGCCCACGTGGCCGCCACGAACTCCCCCAAGGGGCGGCGCATCCTGGCCGAATTCGGCCGGTATCTGCCCCTGTTCAAGAAGGTGGTGCCGGTGGACTACGAGCGCATGCTGCTGGCCATTGCCCAGGCCGAGGCCAGAGGCCTGGACCGGGAGCAGGCGGAGCTGGAAGCCTTCTACAAGAGTGCACGATGAGGAGGAGCGGAAATGGGTAAACCAACGGGATTTTTGGACTATCAACGGGTGGAAAACCCCGCGCAGGAGCCTCTGGAGCGCATCCGTCACTTTGAAGAGTTCCACCCCATGCTGGAGGAGGAGGAGCGCAGGCGGCAGGGGGCGCGGTGCATGAACTGCGGCGTGCCCTTCTGTCAGAGCTGCGTGCAGCTGGGGGGCATGTTCTCCGGCTGTCCGCTCCACAACCTGATTCCGGAGTGGAATGACATGATTTACCGGGGCAACTGGGCCCACGCCCTGGCCCGGCTGACGAAAACGGCCAGCTTTCCCGAGTTCACCGGACGGGTGTGCCCGGGCCTGTGCATGGCGGCCTGTACCTGCGGTGCCAACGGCGAGGCGGTGACGGTGAAGGAGAACGAGCTGGCGCTGATTGAATACGGCTGGGAAAACGGGCTGATTCAGCCCCGGATTCCGGCGGTGCGCACCGGCAAGCGGGTGGCCGTGGTGGGCTCCGGGCCCTCCGGTCTGGCCGCAGCGGACCTGCTGAACCGCAGGGGCCACAGCGTCACAGTCTACGAGCGCTTTGACCGGGTGGGCGGCCTGCTGATGTACGGCATCCCCAACATGAAGCTGGACAAAAAAATCGTGCAGCGGCGTGTGGAGCTGATGGAGCGGGAAGGGGTCACCTTCGTCACGGGGGTCAATGTGGGCGTGGACCTGAGCGCGGAGGAGCTGCGCCGGGATTATGACGCGGTGGTGCTCTGCTGCGGCGCCTCTCAGCCCCGTGATTTGAACGCCCCCGGCCGGGAGGCGGAGGGCATCCACTTCGCCGTGGAATTTCTGCGCAAAAACACGAAAAGTCTGCTGGATTCCGGCCTGACGGACGGCCAAAACATCTCCGCGGCGGGATTGGACGTGATTGTGGTGGGCGGCGGCGACACGGGCAACGACTGCATCGGCACCTGTGTGCGCCACGGCTGCAAGAGCGTCACCGCGCTGGAGATGATGCCGGAGCCGCCGGAGCAGCGGCTGCCCTCCAACCCCTGGCCCCAGTGGCCCCGGGTGAAGAAGACGGACTACGGCCACGAGGAGGCCATCGCCGTGTTCGGGCACGACCCCCGCCGCTACCAGACCACGGTGAAGGAGTTCCACGCGGACGAGAACGGCAAGCTGTGCGCCGTGACCATCGTGAGCTTGGAGCCGCAGCGGGACGAGCAGACCGGACGGCTGCGGATGGTTCCGGTGGCGGGCAGCGAGGAGACTCTGCCCTGTCAGCTGTTGCTGATTGCGGCGGGCTTTCTGGGCGCGGAGTCCTATGTGGCCGACGCCTTCGGGGTGGAGCGCAACCAGCGCGGCAACGTGCAGACCCGGCAGGGGGCGCACGCCACAAACGTGGAGGGCGTGTTCACCGCCGGGGACATGCACCGGGGCCAGAGTCTGGTGGTCTGGGGCATCGCCGAGGGGCGTGCCTGCGCCCGGGAGACGGATGAGTACCTGATGGGCTACACCTGCCTGTAAAGGGACGAAAATCGCCTGATTTCGGCGTTAGAGCGCTGTTTAAACCCAAAAAATCAACAAAACCCGCCTCCGGGGACACCTGGAGGCGGTTTTTTTCGGGTTCAGAGGGGCCGCAGCCTCAGAGGAGGCTCAGCTCCGCGGGGTGCCCCGGTCGAAGGAGGGGTTGTAAAGGTAGATGTTCTTCCGGTCCAGCTGCTCCTTGACCTTCTCGATGACCTCGCCGAAGCGCTGGAAGTGGACCACCTCCCGCTCCCGGAGGAAGCGGATGACATCGGTGACATCGGGGTCGTCGCTGAAGCGCAGGATGTTGTCATAGGTGGCCCGGGCCTTCTGCTCCGCGGCCAGGTCCTCGGTGAGGTCGGCGATGGTGTCGCCCTTGACGGCCATGGAGGCGGCGCTCCAGGGGAAGCCGCTGGCGGCGGTGGGGTAGACGCCGGTGGTGTGGTCCACGAAGTAGGCGTCAAAGCCCGCGGTGCGAATCTGCTCGTCGGTGAGGTTCCGGGTGAGCTGATAGACCAGGGTGCCGATCATCTCCAGGTGGCCCAGCTCCTCGGTGCCCACGTCGGTGAGCAGGCCCCGGGCCACGTCACAGGGCATGGAGTAGCGCTGGGACAGGTAGCGCAGCGAGGCGCCCAGCTCTCCGTCGGGACCGCCGTACTGACTGATGATGATGCTGGCCAGCTTCGGGTTGGGGTGGGTGACCTTGACCGGATATTGCAGCTTTTTTTCATAGACAAACATACTGAATCACCTCACTTTTCCACTTCCCAGGGCCAGGGGCTCAGAATCCAGTTGTACCGCTTCTGCTCGGCGGTGCTGCTCTGGGTCACAGGCCCGTACTTGGCCTCGTACTCGCTCCGGGCGCGCTCCTCCAGCTTGGTGTAGCGTTGGAACAGGGCGAAGGCCTCCTGGTCCTCGGGATGGGTGTCCAGGTACAGGCCCAGCTCCGTGACCACGAAGCAAAGGGCCTGAAGCTGGGTTTTGGGGGTCATGGGCACGGGGCTGCCGTTCACCTTCAGGTGGAAGGGCAGGTTCAGGCAGGGGAAGAGGGTGCCCTGGGCCAGGGCGTCCTCCTGGTCGTACAGGGCGGGGTTCTCCGGCTGCACCGCCGCATGGGGCACGGCCAGCGCGCCGCACTCGTCCAGACGGCCCTGGCACCGGCGCTGGCACTGCTCCTCCGGCTGGGGCAGGGGGCAGACCGCGCCAATCACAGTCTTTTCAGAAGCCAATGAAACTTCCTCCTTTTCAGCTTGCTGTGAAAGCACTCGACGGCTTTCGATTCCATGCTATGCGAGGGGAGGAGGCCGGGTTCCGGGGAACAAAAACCCCCTCCCGCGTCCGACCGGCGGACAGGGGAGGGGGGTGAACTCTATGGAGGCTGAACCAGGGGTCTCAGCTCACAAGAACGGATTTTGTCTTGCACCAGGCAGAGGTCTTCTTGCCCTTGATGGTGCGCACGCGGACGTAATACCAGCCCTTCTTCAGCTTCTTCGCAGTGAAGTTCACCGCGCTGTTCCGGAAGAATGACACGGTCTTCACGTTCTTCTTAAAGGTTTTGACAGTGCAATACTGGAGCTGGTAGCCCTTGCCGTCGGTATTCCTCTTCCACTTGGCCTTGAACTCACCCTTCTTGCCCGGCTTGACGCTGGTGAGCGCCGGCATGGACAAATCGTAGCCCTTGGTGACCTTCACCTTGATGGCGCTGCTCCACTCGGAGTAGCGGCCCGCGGTTTTGCCGATGGTGCGGATGCGCACATAGTAGATGCCCTTCTTGAGGCCGGAGAAGCCCCCGTTGACGATGGTATTATGGGAGAGGTACATCCGGGTCACGTTCTTTTTGAAGCGCTTGTCGGTGGAGCACTGGAGCTCGTAGCCGCTGCCGCCCACTTTTTTGGTCCAATAGCAGGAGATAAGGCCCTTTTTCTTGTTCTCCACCCGGGTGAAGCCGCTTCTGGGCACCTTGCTCAAATCCACGAACTTAAAGCCGTTTGCATCGGCGTAGGCCTCCGCCTCGGTGCCGCTGTTACCGTTGATGGTGAAGCCGTCCACCTTCGTGTCGGTGAGGTTGTCCTTGAAGCCCAGCGCCCAGAAGTTGATGTTGGAAACGCTGTCCGGGATGCTCACGGCCTTCAAACGGGGACAGTTCAGGAACGCACTGACGCCGATTACCTTGAGGGTGTTCGGAAATTCCACCGTTTCCAGTTTGGTGCAATCCTCAAAGGCGGAGATACAGATTTCTTTGATGCCGGAGTTGATGCGCATATAGCGCAGATTCGTGCAGCCGGAGAAGGTTCCGGAGGGGATGACCTCAAGGGCGCCGGTCAGAAGGATGTTGCTCAGCTTGGTGCAGTTTGCAAACACACCGGAGTGCATACCCTGGAGCTCTTGGCCCTTCATCTGCGCAGCAGTTTCATCCTCTGCCCGGATGCCCCGCAGCTTGCCTTCCGGGATGGTCAGGTTTCCCATGCCGGTGCAGCCGCTGAACGCTCCCTTGCCCAGGTTCTCCAGGCTGGCGGGGAGAGTCACATTGTCCAGGGTGGTGCAGTCTTTAAAGACGTCTTCTCCGATGCTCTTGAGCTTGTTGTTGAAGCGGACTGTGTGGAGCTTGGTGCAGCCCTCAAAGGCGCGGTCCTCAAGGGTCTCCAGAACCGTGGGGAGGCTGATGTGCGTCAGGCTGGTGCAGCCATAGAAGGCGCTCGCTCCGATGCTCTTGATTTGCGTGGCGGAGCCGGCGCCGCCGGCGCCGACAAGGCAAATGTTGGCCTCGCGCAGGTTGGTGCAGCCGAAGAAGGTGCTGTAGGGAATGGCGGAGACGCCGCTGCTGATGTCCAGGCGCTTGATTCTCTCGTCCCCGCTGAAGTGCTTGGTCAAGGGTTGCATCCCATGCCCCTTGCCGCTCCAACGAATGATCAGGAGGCCGTCATCGCGCAGCTCATACTCTGAACTCTCGCCGCACTCGCCGGTTTCAACGACCTTCTGCGGCTCTACCCGGGCTTCGCGCCCGTCGTCTGCGGCCTCCCCGGCGCTGGGGACGCTGACGTCCTCCTCCGCCTCTTCCGCCGCCCAGACGTTGGCGCTGAGCAGACACAGGGCCATGGCCATGGCCAGCAGCAGGGCTGACAGGCGTTTGATGGTCTGTTTCACGTTCCTCTCCTCCTTTTTTTCAAAAAAACCGGATTCCTCGCATGAGAAAGGTTCCCATACAATTCTTCTGTCATTTTACCACACTCCCGGAGTTATTGCAAGCACCCTGTTGAAACTCAGAGCTTCGTTCCGTGCCTGCCGGGCCCGGAGGCTGGCGAAAAAAACAAAATCTCCCCTTGACTTCCCCCTGTCACTGTGCTAAAATACCCTAAACCGATGAGGAAGAGTGAGTAGTTTCCCTCCACTTTTTCCACAGAGAGCCGCCGGGGCTGGAAGGGCGGCGAAACAGCGGGGAGCGAATGGACTTCTGAGGGCGAGCAGAAACGGCGGTTGCCGGAGTATGGGAGACGGAGCGGACCCTCCGTGAACAAGGTCAGCATATGTCAGTATGCGCAAAGTGGGTGTGCGTCAGCGCACCAAGCCGGGTGGCACCGCAGGATGTTGTCCTGTCCCAGCGAAGAACGCGGGACGGGGCTTTTTTCTGTCCCGGCAGCCCACAACCGGGGCGAAATGCCCCCACAAGAAAGGAGCCTTTCCCATGGCAGAGCAGAAAATCCCCTATAAAATCTATCTGGAAGAGTCCGAGATGCCCAAGGCCTGGTACAACGTCCGGGCGGACATGAAGAACAAGCCCGCGCCCCTGCTGAATCCGGGCACCCATCAGCCCATGACCGCTGAGGAGCTCAGCGTGGTCTTCTGCGACGAGCTGGTGCAGCAGGAGTTGGACAACACCAACGCCTACATCGAGATTCCCCAGGAAATCCGGGACTTTTACAAGATGTATCGTCCCTCTCCGCTGGTGCGGGCCTACTGCCTGGAGAAGAAGCTCCAGACCCCGGCCAAGATTTACTATAAGTTCGAGGGCAACAACACCAGCGGCTCCCACAAGCTCAATTCCGCCATCGCCCAGGCCTACTATGCCAAGAAGCAGGGCCTGAAGGGCGTGACCACGGAGACGGGCGCCGGTCAGTGGGGCACCGCCCTGTCCATGGCCTGCTCCTACTTTGATTTGGACTGCAAGGTCTTCATGGTGAAGGTCAGCTACGAGCAGAAGCCCTTCCGCCGCGAGGTCATGCGCACCTACGGTGCCAGCGTGACTCCCTCTCCCTCCGAGACCACCGAGGTGGGCCGCAGGATTCTGGCCGCCCATCCCGGCACCACCGGCTCCCTGGGCTGCGCCATTTCTGAGGCCGTTGAAGTCGCTGTGGGCACCCCCGGCTACCGCTACGTGCTGGGCAGCGTGCTCAACCAGGTGCTGCTGCATCAGAGCGTCATCGGCCTGGAGACCAAGGCGGCTCTGGACAAGTACAACATCAAGCCCGACATCATCATCGGCTGCGCGGGCGGCGGCTCCAACCTGGGCGGCCTGATTTCCCCCTTCATGGGCGAGAAGCTCCGGGGCGAGGCCGACTACCGCATCATCGCCGTGGAGCCCGCCTCCTGTCCCAGCTTCACCCGCGGCGTGTACGCCTACGACTTCTGCGACACCGGCATGGTGTGCCCGCTGGCGAAGATGTACACTCTGGGCAGCGACTTCATCCCCTCCGCCAACCACGCGGGCGGCCTGCGCTACCACGGCATGAGCTCCGTGCTCTCCCAGCTCTACGATGACGGCCTGATGGAGGCCACCTCCGTGGAGCAGACCAGCGTCTTCCAGGCGGCGGAGCAGTTCGCCCGGGTGGAGGGCATCCTGCCCGCGCCCGAGAGCTCTCACGCCATCCGGGTGGCCATCGACGAGGCCATGAAGTGCAAGGAGACGGGGGAGGAGAAGACCATCGTCTTCGGCCTCACCGGCACCGGCTACTTTGACATGGTGGCCTATGAGAAGTTCCACAACGGGGAGATGAGCGACTACATCCCCACCGACGAGGAGCTGGCCGAGGCCCGCGCCAAGCTGCCTAAGGTCTGAGAATCGTTCTAAAAAACTAGCCGGAGCGCCCAGCGCTCCGGCTTTTTTCCTGCCAACGGGTAAAAAAGGGGAACCGCACCGAAGTGTGGTCCCCGTGTGGGTCAAAGCTGAAATGCTCCTCAGCAGTCCACGCCGCCGTCCACGCGGACGAGCTGGCCGGTGATGAAGGAGGAGTCGTCGGTGGCGAAGAAGAGGGCCACGGTGGCGATTTCACTGCCCTCGCCGAAGCGCTGCAGGGGGGCGCGCACCTTCATGAAGCCCAGAGCCTCGTCGCCGCCTGCGCTGTCCAGCATGGCGGTGCGGATGGCACCGGGCTGGATGCCGTTGACGCGAATCTCCGGCCCCAGCTCCATCGCCATGGCCTTGGTCAGACCGTTCATGGCGTGCTTGCTGGTGCAGTAAGCCACGGGACCCCAGTGGGCGGCGCAGCCAGCCACGGAGGAGGTGTTGATGATGCTGCCCTTGCCCTTGGCCTTCATGACGGGGGCCACCAGCTTGGTCAGCAGGAAGGCGGAGGTGACGTTCACGTTCATCACCTTCTGGAACTCCTCCAGAGAGCAGTCCAGAATGGGGGCCACGCTGAGCATGCCCGCGTTGTTGAACAGGATGTCAACGGTGCCGTAGGCCTCCATGGTGGCGTCGAAAATTTTCTGAGGCGCGCCCAGGTCGCTGGTGTCGGCCAGCACGTACATGGCCTCACCGCCATCGGCCTTGATTTTGTCCACCACGGCCTTGGCCCGGGCCTCGTTCCGGCCGGTGACGACGACCTTCGCGCCCTCTTTTGCGAACAGATAAGCGGTGTCACGGCCCATGCCAGAGGTGGAACCGGTGATAATTGCAACTTTTCCGTCAAGCTTTCCCATAAGTGAAACCCTCCATGTTCAGATTTGAGCCGGGCGCGCCGGGGCGGACCCTTCTCATTCGTAGTGATTCAGGATGATTATACAACCACACACAGTTTTTGTCAACTGCTTTCCAATACTGCCGCCGTGATGCGCCCGGAGGCGCCGGATGCCTTAGTTTGCCGCTCCGGCGGGATAAAAATACAAAAGTGTGGGGAAAACGGCTCATCCTTCATTGACGAACGAGCGGAAAAATGGTAAAATACAGCCTTAGACTAACTACGATGGAGTATTGTGCGTATGTGGACTGCAAACGGCTGGAAGGACTATGAGCTGCTGGACTGCGGCAGCGGGGAAAAGCTGGAGCGCTGGGGCAAGGAGATTCTGGTGCGCCCGGATCCCCAGGCCATCTGGAACACCCCCCGGAAGCATCCGGGCTGGAAAAAGCCCGACGGGCGCTATGTGCGCAGCCGGACCGGCGGCGGGCACTGGGAGAAGCGGAGTCTGCCGGAGTTCTGGCAGATGAGCTATGGGAGCCTGACCTTTAAGGTGAGTCCCATGAACTTCAAGCACACGGGTTTGTTCCCGGAGCAGGCGGCCAACTGGGACTTCGCCCAGGGGCTCATTGCCGGGGCGGGACGTCCCATCAATGTGCTGAATCTGTTCGCCTACACCGGCGGCGCGACCCTGGCCTGCGCGGCGGCGGGGGCCAGCGTGTGCCATGTGGACGCGGCGAAGAACATGGTGGCCCGGGCCCGGGAGAACGCCCGGCTCTCCCACCTGGAGGACGCGCCCATCCGCTGGATTGTGGACGACTGCGGGAAGTTTGTGGACCGGGAGATTCGCCGGGGCCGCCGCTACGACGCGGTCATCATGGACCCGCCGTCCTACGGGCGGGGCCCCTCCGGCGAGGTGTGGAAGCTGGAGGAGAGCCTTTACCCCTTCCTGGAGAAGGTGGTGCAGGTGCTCAGCGACGAGCCGCTGTTCTTCCTCATCAACTCCTACACCACGGGTCTGGCGCCGTCTGTGCTCACCTACATGATGGAAACCCTGATTGGAAAACGCTTCGGCGGCGTCACGGACGCCCAGGAGCTGGGGCTGCCGGTGACGGAGACTGGGCTGGTGCTGCCCTGCGGCTCCACGGGACGCTGGCAGAGCAAAGAATAAGCCTGGCCGCGCCGCGGTCAGAGAACTGAGGAGAATCTATGTCTGAACCCATTGTCAAGCTGGAGCAGGTCAGCTTTTCCTATCCCGCGGTGGAGGGCAGACCCCACACCGCCCTGAAGGATGTCACCCTGGAGGTGGAGGAGGGCAGCTTTGTGGCGGTTTTGGGCCACAACGGCTGCGGAAAGAGCACGCTTGCCAAGCATATGAACGCCATTCTGCTGCCCCTGGGCGGGAAGGTCTGGGTGGCGGGGATGGACACCGCCGACGAGAGCCGCTGGCTGGACGTGCACCGCACCGTCGGGATGGTGTTCCAGAACCCGGACAACCAGATTGTCGCCAACGTGGTGGAGGAGGACGTGGCCTTCGCCCCGGAGAACCTGGGGGTCCCCAGCCCGGAGATTCGGCGCCGGGTGGATGAGGCCCTGGAAATCGTGGGCATGAGCAAGTACGCCCGCCACGCGCCCCACCGGCTCTCCGGCGGCCAGAAGCAGCGGGTGGCCATCGCGGGGGTCATCGCCATGCAGCCGCGCTGCATCGTGATGGACGAGCCCACCGCCATGCTGGACCCCGTGGGCCGGGAGGAGGTCCTGAAGACCATCCGCCGCCTGAACCGGGAGCAGCACACCACCGTGGTGCTCATCACCCACCACATGGACGAGGCGGCCATGGCGGACCGGCTGGTGGTCATGGACCACGGCGAGGTCATCGCCGACGGCACGCCCCGGACGGTGTTTCAGAAGGTGGAGCTGCTGCGCAGCGTAGGCCTGACGGTGCCGGACACCGTGGAGCTGCTCTACGAGCTGCGGCAGGCGGGTCTGGACCTGCCTCTGGACGCGCTGAGCGTGGAGGAGTGCGCCCAGGCCATCTGCGGCTGTCTGAGGAGCAACTGAGCTGAACCATTTGAGAGGTTATACCATTGGAACCGATTTTAGAGACGAAAAAGCTGTGCTGCACCTACAGTGTGGGCACGCCCTTTGAGCACCGCGCCCTGATTGACGTGGACTTTCGCGCCTATCCGGGGGAGTATCTGGGCATCATCGGGCACACGGGCTCCGGCAAATCGACGCTGATTCAACATCTGAACGCCCTGCTCAAGCCCAGCTCCGGCCAGGTGCTGCTCCACGGGGAGGACATCTGGGCCAACGCCAAGGCCACGCGCATGGCCCGCTTCAAGGTGGGGCTGGTGTTCCAGTACCCGGAGTACCAGCTCTTCGAGGAGACGGTCTACAAGGACATCGCCTTCGGGCCGAAGAACATGCGCCTGGACGCCAGGGAGATTGACCGCCGGGTCCACGAGGCGGCCTACTTTGCCGGACTTACCGACGACCAGCTCCAGAAGTCCCCCTTTGAGCTCTCCGGCGGCCAGAAGCGCCGGGTTGCCATTGCGGGCGTGATTGCCATGGGTCCGGAGGTGCTGATTCTGGACGAGCCCACCGCGGGACTGGACCCGGTGGGCCGGGAGTCCATTCTGCGCAACATCCGGCAGTTCCACGACGCGAAAAACGCCACCATCATCATCGTCTCCCACTCCATGGAGGACATGGCCCGGGTGGCGGACCGCATCGTGGTGATGAACGACGCCCGCATCCCCCTCCAGGGAACGCCCCGGGAGGTCTTCTCCCACGCGGAGGAGCTGCGGGCCATGGGCCTGAGCGTGCCGCAGATTACCCAGATTTTCCACCGGCTCCGGGCGCTGGGTCTGGGCGTGGATGAGAGCGTTTACACTTTAAAGGAGGCCAAAGAGGCACTCCTGGCGCTGAAGAGGAGGGACTGACATGCTCAAGGACATCACATTGGGTCAGTTCTTTCCCGGCACCTCCCTGGTGCACCGGCTGGACCCGAGAACCAAGCTGCTGTGCGTGGTTTTGTACATCGCGGCGCTGTTCACCGCGGCGGGCTGGGTCAGCTACGCGGTGGTGTTCGCGCTGCTGGCCGTGGCGGTGGGCATCTCCCGCATCGGCGTCAAGGCGCTGCTGCGGGGCATGAAGCCGGTGGTGGTGATTCTGGTGTTCACCGGCGCGCTGAACCTGTTCTACACCCAGACCGGCACGGAGCTGGTGCACCTGGGCTTTTTGCACATCACCACGGGCGGACTGGAGCGGGCCTTTTTCATGGTGACACGGATTCTCATGCTGATTTCCGGCACCTTTTTGCTGACCTACACCACCTCGCCCATCGCCCTCACAGACGGGCTGGAGCACCTGCTCGGCCCCCTGAAGCTGCTCAAGGTGCCGGTTCACGACCTGGCCATGATGATGAGCATCGCTCTGCGCTTCATCCCCACCCTCATCGAGGAGACGGACAAAATCATGTCCGCCCAGAAGGCCCGGGGCGCGGACTTCGAGGGCGGCAGCCTGCTGGACAAGGCCCGGGCCATGGTGCCGCTGATGGTGCCGCTGTTCGTGTCGGCCTTCCGCCGGGCGGACGAGCTGGCAACGGCCATGGAGTGCCGCTGCTACCACGGCGGCGAGGGCCGCACCCGCCTCAAGCAGCTGCGCTTTCAGGCCGCGGACTGGGCGGTGCTGGCGCTCTTCGTGGCGCTGCTGGCGCTGATTGTGGTGCTGAAGCTGCGCTTTCGCGTGTGAGGCAATATCGCTTTACACTTTAAAATTATGATAAATACAGATTAAAACTGCTGTATATGAGAATTATTTTCTGCGGTTAGCAGGTTCAACTGGACAGAGCAAGAGTATGAAGAACATCGCACTGAAGCTAATGTATGTGGGGACCGCCTGCCGCGGCTGGCAGGTTCAACTGGACAGAGCAAGAGTATGAAGAACATCGCACTGAAGCTAATGTATGTGGGAACAGCCTACCACGGCTGGCAGGTTCAACTGGACAGAGCAAGAGTATGAAGAACATCGCACTGAAGCTAATGTATGTGGGGACAGCCTACCACGGCTGGCAGGTTCAAAAAAACGCCATCACCGTGCAGGAGGTGCTCCAGAAGACCCTCTCGAAGCTGCTGAAGCAGCCGATTCGCTGCGTGGGAGCCGGGCGCACGGACGCGGGGGTTCACGCCGAGGTCTACATCGCCAACTTCAAGGCGGAGTGCTCCATCCCCCTGGACCGGCTGCCGCTGGCGGTGAACGCCCTGCTGCCCCCGGACATCGTGGTGATGTCCGCCCGGCAGGTTTCGGAGGACTTCAACGCCATCGGCTCCTGTCTGCGCAAGGAGTACACCTACCGGGTGTACAACTCCCGCATCCGCAACGCCTTTCACGTCAACCGGGTGTATTTCTACCCCAAGCACCTGGACGAGGACGTGATGGCCCGGGCGGCGGAGCGGCTGGTGGGCACCCACGACTTCAAGGCCATGCGGGACGTGGGCACGCCCACCCGCACCACGGTGCGCACCTGCCACTATTTCACCGTGGAGCGCCGGGGGGACCTGATTGAGCTGAAGGTGTGCGCCGACGGATTCCTGTACAACCAGGTGCGGGTGATGACGGGCACGGTGCTCTACGCCGCCGAGGGCAAGCTGGCGGTGGAGGACATCGACGGCATTCTGGCGCGGGGCAACCGCACGGAGGCGGGTCCCACGGTGCCTCCGGACGGGCTGTACATGACGAAGCTGTGGTATCGGGAGCCGGTGGGACTGGACACGGACCCGGAGGAGGAAGCATGAAGAGATCGTCTGCGAGAAAGCACGCGCTGGGAAAGCGGCTGCTGGAGCTGGGCAAGAATGTGGTGGCGCTCTCGGTCACACTGGCTCTGGCGGTGCTGGCGGTGCTGATTATTGTCAACCGGGACCGCCTGAACCTGGACGGCGTGAAGCGCTGGGTGGCCTACGGCACCCTGGACCGGGACGAGAGCGGCCGCACGGAGGAGTTTGATGTCAGCGGCGACGGCAACAGCGCCTACGCCGCGCTGGGGGATACGCTGGTGGTATGCACCGGCCACGACCTCCAGGTGTTCGCCCACGGCTCCCGCTCGGCGGCGCGGCAGACGGTGAACATGAACGCGCCCATCATCCACAGCGAGGGCAGCTACGCAGCGGTCTACGACGTGGGTGGACAAAGCCTGTACGTGCTCCACAACGCGGAAATCGTGTGGGAGTACACCTCTCCCAAGGGCTGTCAGATTCTCTCCGCCCGGGTGAACGCCTCCGGCTGCCTGGTGCTGGTGGAGCAGACCTCCGGCCACAAGGCCACAGTGACGGTGTACGATGAGAAATACCGCCCCCGCATCGGCATCAACGAGTCCACCAATTTCGTCTCCGACGCGGTGCTCTCACCGGACGCCCGCTCCGTGGCGGTGCTGGAGTTTTACCAGGATGCGGACTCTCTGGGTTGCGATTTGGTGCTTTACAACGTCAGAGATGCCCAGAAACAGACCACCAGCAAGCTGGGAGAGGACATGGTCATCGACCTGCGCTGGAAGGGCGAGCGCATCTGGGCGCAGCGGGAGTCCGGCGTGACGGTGCTGGACAAGGAGGGCAGCATCCTCAACCAGTGGGAGCGCAGCAACAAGTACCTGAGCCGCTACTGCCTGGACGGCATGGGCTTCGCGGTGGAGTACCTGAGCAAGTACCGCTCCGGCGGCGCGGGGGAGCTGCGCATCATCGGCACCGACGGCGAGCAGAGCGTGAGCCGCAGCATCAACGAGGAGGTGCTGTCCATCTCCGCGGCCGGGCGCTATGTGGCGGTGCTCTCCACCAGCTCTCTGATGATTTTTAAAGACGATTTGCAGGAGTACGCCTCCCTGGGCAACTCCGACGCCCGGCGGGCCATCATGCGCCCGGACGGTTCGGTGGTGCTCATCGGGACGGAAAAGGCCCGGCTTTACATTCCGGTTTGAGTGCTTCGCGGGCCGTTGACGACATAGGATAAAATGCTCCTGAGGAGGAATGAACTGTGGTTTCCGTGACCCTTTTGGATATGGTGATTCTGGGGTTCCTGGTGGTTGTGATGATTGTGTCCGCCCGCCGCGGAATGGGAGAGACAGCCTGTGCGCTGGTGGGGGACCTGCTGGCGCTGCTGGCGGCCATTCTCTGCGCCGGAACCCTGACGGGAGCGCTGATTTCCGGCCTAAAGGTGTCGGCCGGGGCCTCGCTGGAGGCTCAGCTGGGCTTAATGCTGCCGAAATCCGTGAGCAATCTGGGCGCCGAGGCGATGGGCACCGTGCTCCACGCGCTGGAGCGCTCCGTGCTGCGCCCTCTGGTGTTCGCCATCGCCTTTCCCAGCGTTTTGGTGCTCTGGCAGTACGCCTGCCTGCACTTTGGGCTGATGGACCGCTTTCCCCGCTCCAGGCGCTTCGACCAGCTCTACGGCGCGCTCCTGGGACTGCTGAAGGCGGTGGTGCTCGCGGCCGCCGCGGTGTACGTGCTCGCCAGTCTGGGCGTAATTTCCGCGGCTCAGATTCAGAACAGCCTTCTGCTGGGGCGCGTGGTTGCGCTCTGGAACGGGCGTATGTGAATGGTTCAAAAAAACTGCCTTTTCTGCCCTGAGCTTTGGCAGTTTTTTTCGAAGACAGCCATAGATTTGTTCACAATTATATGCTATTGTGAGGGAGTATGCGAGGGAAGGCCCTGCTTCATGCGGGGCGGGCCCCATCCATGAGGAAGAAGCAGGGCCATGCGCCGGAGCGCCGACCGCGCCTGTTTTCATAGATTGTCATAAGGAGACCTGTATGCAGCCAACACTGTGTTCCAAGTGCCACAAGAACGTGGCTGTGGTGTTTATCACAAAATACGAGAACAATGAGAGTAAAAACGAGGGTCTGTGCCTGAAATGTGCCAGTGAGCTGGGCATCAAGCCGGTGGACGACATCATCCGGCGCATGGGCATTTCCAAGGACGACCTGGACAACATCACCAACGAGATGATGTCCGCCTTCGGCGGCCCCGAGGCGCTGGAGAACCTCCAGCAGGGCGAGGACGGCAGCGAGGAGGATGAGGGCAAGACCGCCACCTTCCCCTTCCTGAACCGCCTCATCAACTCCGCCGCCAACGCCGTTTCCGCCGCCAGCGCCTCTCAGGGGGAGGAGCGCAAGAGCGGCGAGGGAGACAAAAAGGCCCCGGCCGGTCAGAAGCAGAAGCCGCAGAAGCTGAAGTTTCTGGACAATTACTGCGTTTCCCTCACCGGAAAGGCCCGGGAGGGCAAGCTGGACAACATCATCGGCCGTCAGGAGGAAATCGCCCGGGTGGTGCAGATTCTCAACCGCCGCCAGAAGAACAACCCCTGTCTCATCGGTGAGCCGGGCGTGGGCAAGACTGCCATCGCCGAGGGTCTGGCCCAGCGCATCGCCGACGGCAATGTGCCCTACAAGCTCCGGGAGAAGGAGGTCTACCTGCTGGACCTGACCGCTCTGGTGGCCGGCACCCAGTTCCGCGGCCAGTTTGAGAGCCGCATGAAGGGCCTCATCGACGAGGTCAAGCGGGTGGGGAACGTCATTCTGATGATTGACGAGATTCACAACATCGTGGGTGCCGGAGACGCTGAGGGCGGCGCTATGAACGCGGCCAACATCCTCAAGCCCGCCCTGTCCCGGGGCGAGATTCAGGTCATCGGTGCCACCACCTTCAACGAGTACCGCAAGTTCATCGAGAAGGACACCGCTCTGGAGCGCCGTTTCCAGCCGGTGACGGTGGCGGAGCCCTCCATCGACGACTCCGTCCAGGTGATTCGGGGCGTGGCCCACTACTACGAGCAGTTCCACCAGGTGGTCATTCCCGACGCGGTGGCCCGGGAGGCGGTGCTGCTCTCCGAGCGCTATATCACCGACCGCTACCTGCCCGACAAGGCCATTGACCTGCTGGACGAGGCCTGCTCGGACGTGAACCTGCACAACAAGGCGCTCACCCGCCGCAGCGAGCTAGAAAAGGACAAGGCGGACCTGGAGAAGGAGCTGGAGTACATTAGCACCCAGTCCGACGAGTTCTCCAACAAGCGCACCCAGGAGCTGACCGCCAACGAGAAGAAGAAATCCCGCTGCCGTCAGGAGCTGGCCACGCTGAACCAGTCCCGCCAGACCATCCGCAACAATTTCTCCCTCTCCGACAGCGAGCGGGAGGAGCGGCTGCGGAAGAATCAGGAGCAGATGGACAAGGTTCACCGGCAGATGCAGGACCTGGAGGTGCAGCGCCAGGACATCCAGTCCAAGGTGGACAGCGAGACCTTCGAGCAGCGCGCCAGGGTCCAGAGCAAGATTCTGCGGGTGGAGCAGGAGCTGGAGGCGCTGAGCAGCGTCCAGCCTCCGGAGCTGACGGTGGAGCATCTGGCCCGGGTGATTGAGCTCTGGACCGGCATCCCGGCCAGCCGCATCAAGGAGGCGGAGTTCTCCCGCCTGTCCAGGCTGGACCAGCGGCTCAAGGAGCACATCGTGGGCCAGGACAAGGCGGTGGACGCCGTCACCCGCGCCATCCGGCGCAGCCGCGTGGGCATCTCGCCCAAGCACAAGCCGGTGTCCTTCATCTTCGTCGGCCCCACCGGCGTGGGCAAGACGGAGCTGGTCAAGCAGCTCAGCGCGGACCTTTTCGACACGCCGGACGCGCTGATTCGGCTGGATATGTCCGAATATATGGAGAAATACGCCGTTTCCCGGATTCTGGGCTCCCCTCCCGGCTATGTGGGCTACGACGACGGCGGCCAGCTCACCGAGAAGGTGCGCCGCAAGCCCTACTGCGTCATCCTCTTCGACGAGATTGAAAAGGCTCATCCCGACGTGCTCAACGTGCTGCTTCAGATTCTGGACGACGGCCGCATCACCGACGCCCAGGGCCGGACCGTGAACTTTGAGCACAGCATCATCGTCATGACCTCCAACGCGGGCAGCAGCGTGAAGGAGGCCGTGGTGGGCTTCAACAAGAGCATCGACGCCCAGAACGAGGAGCGGACCATGAAGGCGCTCCAGTCCTTCCTGCGGCCGGAGTTCCTGAACCGGGTGGACGAAATCGTCTACTTCAACAGCCTCACCGAGGAGAACTTCAAGGGCATCACCGGCATCATGCTGGGCGAGCTGCGCGCCATGCTGGAGGAGAAGGGCATCACCTTCACCTGGGATGACGCGCTGGTGGACTACCTGACCCGGAAGTCCTACTCGCTGACCTTCGGTGCCCGGAACCTGCGGCGGCTCATTCAGCGGGAGCTGGAGGACGAAATCGCCCAGCGCATCATCGACAGCTATATGACCCCTGTGACCTCCGTCCACGCCTCGGCGCGGGAGGACGCGGTGGAGCTGAGCACTCAGTGAGGTCGGGGCGCTGTCCGGACCCTGCTGGAGTTCTGCCCCGGACCTCGCTGGGCGCTGCCCGGACGCTGCTGGGGCGCTGCCCCGAACTCTGCCGGGCTTTGCCCGGACCCGCTCAGGGAGGGGGAGAAGTCCTTCCCTGAGAACCCACCGAACCTTTCGTTTTTGCACATCTTTGCGGCCTGTTCCACTGTGGAATGGGCCGCTTTTTGTGTAGAGTGCTTCTGATTGGGAAAGTGCAACAGAACCGCCTCTCTTTGTTGACTTGAAACGAGAATTGTGCTAAACTGTCTTCAAATGAACGCTGACGGGGGATTCATCTGCCCGGAAGCAGCAGGGGAAGCGCCGCATGGGCAGGCTTCCCCAGACACCGCAGATGACAGCAAGGCAGAGCCGAGCCGGAATCGCAGGCGACCCGCTTCATGGAGCTTTCTGCGCCCTCCGCTGTCCTTGCGGGGGGATTTTTTTGTGTGATAGGAGTCAACTATGCTGAAAATAGCAATCTACGGCAAGGGCGGCATCGGCAAGTCCACCGTCACCGCGAACCTGGCCGCCGCCTTCGCCTCCATGGGCAAGCGGGTCATTCAAATCGGCTGCGACCCCAAGGCCGATTCCACCATCAACCTGCTGGGGGGCGAGCCCCTGCTGCCGGTGATGAATTATCTGCGGGAGCGGGACGAGGACCCGGAGACCCTGGAGGACATCTCCCGGGTGGGCTTCGGGGGCGTGCTGTGCATCGAGACCGGCGGCCCCACGCCGGGCCTGGGCTGCGCGGGCCGGGGCATCATCGCCACCTTCAACCTGCTGGAGGATTTGAACCTCTTTGAGACCTGGAAGCCGGACGTGGTGCTCTACGACGTGCTGGGCGACGTGGTCTGCGGCGGCTTTGCCGCGCCGATTCGGGAGGGCTTCGCGGAAAAGGTGCTCATCGTCACCTCCGGCGAGAAAATGGCCCTTTACGCGGCAAATAACATCAACAGTGCGGTGAAGAACTTCGAGGACCGGAGCTACGCCAAGGTCTTCGGCGTGGTGCTGAACCATCGGAACGTGGAGCACGAGACGGAAAAGGTTCGGGCCTTCGCGGACCGGGTGGGCCTGCCCATCGTGGGCGAAATCCCCCGCAGCGACGACATCATCCGCTTTGAGGACCAGGGCATGACCGTGATTCAGGGCGACCCGGAGCTGCCCATCAGCAAGCGCTTCTTCGCCCTGGCCCAGCTCCTGCTGGACGCGGAGGTGGAGGCATGAGGACGGCAGCCTGTTTTACGGCGGCGGAGCTGGTTCAGCGGGGTCGGGAGGACCTGCCGCCGGAGCTGGTGTCCACCACGCACCTGATTTACAGCTCCCCGGCGACGCTGGCCTTCAACTCCCCCGGCGCGGAGGGCTTCGGCGTCAAGCGGGCGGGGCTGGCCATCCCCGGCTCGGTCATGCTCATCGTGGCGCCGGGCTGCTGCGGGCGGAATACCTCCCTCATCTCCCGGATGCCGGAGTACGACCACCGGTTCTTCTACCTGACCATGGACGAGACGGACATCGTCACCGGCCGGCACCTGAAAAGGATTCCACAGGCTGTGGAAGAAGTATGCAAATCCCTGGCAAAGCGTCCGTCTGTGGTGATGATTTGTATCACCTGTGTGGACGCGCTGCTGGGCACCGATATGGACCGGGTCTGCCGGAGGGCGGAGGAGCGCGTGGGAGTGCCCGTGCGGCCCTGCTACATGTACGCGCTGACCCGGGAGGGCCGCAAGCCTCCCATGGTCCATGTGCGCCAGTCCCTCTACTCCCTGCTTCAGCCGCGGGAGAAGAAGGGGAACGTGGTCAATCTGCTGGGCCACTTCGCTCCGCTGATGGACGAGTGCGAGCTCTACGCGCTGCTGCGGCAAATCGGCGTGAAGACGATTCACGAGCTCAGCCGTTGCAAGGACTTTGACGAATACCTCACCATGGCGGAGGCCAACTTCAACCTGGTGCTGCACCCGGAGGCCCGTTTTGCCGCCCGGGACTTTGAAAAGCGTTTAAAAATCCCTTCCATTGAGCTGACCCGGCTCTATCAGATTGACCGCATCCACCGGCAGTATCAGGCGCTGGGCCAGGCCCTTGGCGCGCGGCTGGACGACAGCGCCTTTTTGGAAGCCGCGGAGCGGACGGCGGAGCAGTTTGCCCGGAAGCATCCGGGTCTGCGCTTTGCGGTGGGGGAGTGCATGAACGGCGACCCCTTCGAGCTCTCTCTGGCTCTGGTGCGTCAGGGCTTTGCTGTGTCGGAGATTTACGGCACGCTGAGCGCTGAAAACTTCGTATTTTTACAGAAATTAGCGGAAATCAGCCCGGAAACCCGGGTATACTCCAATCTGGAGCCCACCATGCTCTATTACGACTGCTCCGAGGCCCGGGTGGACGTGACCATCGGCAAGGACGCGGGCTACTACCATCCCGGCTGCCCGAACCTGCAATGGAATCAGGATGTGCAGCCCTTCGGCTACGCCGGGGTAAGGGCCTTCTATCAGGCGCTGGACGCGTTGCTGAGCGGGGAGGGAAAGGCATGAAAGGCTTGAGAAAGGTTCTGACCCCCTTCGCGCCGGACCAGTCCGGGGCGGTCAGCGTGCTCTACGAGTTGGGGGGCATCATCGTCATTTGTGACGCGGGCGGCTGCGCGGGCAACGTGTGCGGCTTCGACGAGCCACGCTGGTTCACCCACAAGAGCGCGGTGTTCAGCGCCGGACTGCGGGACATGGACGCGATTCTGGGCCGGGACGACCGCCTGGTGAGCAAGCTGGTCAGCGCCGCGGAAAAGCTGGACGCCAGCTTCGCGGCCATCATCGGCACGCCGGTGCCCTCGGTCATCGGCACGGACTACCACGCCCTTCGGCGCATGGCGGAGCGGCGGACGAAGCTGCCCATCCTGACGGTGGACACCACCGGTATGGCCCTCAGCGACGAGGGGGCGGAAAAGGCGTATTTGGAGCTGTTTCGCCGCTTTTCCAAGGAGAAACTGCCGGTTGAGCCGGGGAGAATCGGCGTCCTGGGAGCCAATCCCCTGGATTTGAGCGATTTGAAGGCCGGGGAACGGCTTACCGCCACCCTGGAGTCCCAAGGCTGGAATAAGGTCTGCTGCTACGGCATGGGTGCCGGTCTGGATGCGGTGCGCGCGGCCTCTTCCGTGGAGAAAAATCTCGTGGTGGCACCTTCTGGCCTGAAAACCGCCCAATATCTGGAAAAAACCTTCGGAACGCCCTACGAGGTGGACAACCCCCTGGCCTGCCGTCTGCTGCCCGAACAGGACTGGACCGGCAAGCGAGTGCTGGTGGTTCAGCAGCAGGTGAGCGCCAACGCTCTGCGCGCTGAGCTGGAGCGGCGCGGCGCGGCGGAGGTGGCCTGCGCCACTTGGTTTATGAAGAAAACCGCCCTCCAGCGCCCCGGGGACCTGCGCCTCACGGAGGAGGATCAGTTCGAAGCTCTGGTCCGGGACGGCGGCTGGGACGCGGTGATTGCCGACCCCACCCTCTGGCCTCTGACGGAGGGCTGCGACGTGCAGCGCGTGGACGCGGCGGAGTTCGCCGTGTCCGGGAGGCTGGTGGAGTGAGGGGCGAGTGCACCCGGCGGGTCCGGGTCTACGGCATCGTTCAGGGCGTGGGCTTCCGGCCCACGGTGAGCCGCCACGCCATGACCACCGGGGTCCGGGGCAGCGTGTGCAACAAGGGCCCGTATGTGGAAATCTTCGTCCAGGGGGAGGAGGAGCGGGTGGAGCACTTTCTCCGCCTGCTGGAGCATCAGCCGCCCCGCCGGGCCGCGATTCTAAAGCTGGATGTGAAGCCGGTGGAGGACCCGCCCGCGTTTTCCGACTTCGCCATTGTGGAGAGCAAGCGCAAGCAGGGGGAAATCTTCATTTCCCCGGACATTGCCATTTGCGAGGAGTGCAAGGCGGAGCTCTATGACCCGAACGACCGGCGCTATCTCCACCCCTTCATCAACTGCACCTGCTGCGGCCCCCGGCTGACGATTCTGGACGCGCTGCCCTACGACCGGGAGCGCACCAGCATGAAGGAGTTTCCCATGTGCCCGGACTGTGCCGCGGAGTACCACGACCCGGCCACCCGGCGCTACGACGCCCAGCCCGTGTGCTGCAACGACTGCGGCCCGGAGGTCTATCTGCTGGACCGCCCGGAGCGGGGGAGGGCCGCCATCACCGAGGCCCGCCGAACCATCGTGAACGGGGGCATTGTGGCGGTGAAGGGCATCGGCGGCTTCCACCTGTGCTGCGACGCCACCAATCAGGAGGCGGTGAGTCTGCTGCGGCGGCGCAAACGCCGGCCGATGAAGCCCTTTGCGGTGATGCTGCGGGACTTAGATACTGTAAAGCGAAACTGCTATACATCTGAAAAACAGGACGAAATCCTGACAGGACATCAAAAACCCATCCTGTTGCTGCAAAAAAAGTCGGAAAGCACCCTCTGCGAGGCCATCGCGCCGGGCAACCCCAAGGTGGGGGTCATGCTGCCCTACGCGCCGGTGCAGCTGCTGCTCTTCGACTACGACGACGGCTTAAAGCTGCCCGACGCGCTGGTGATGACCAGCGGGAACCCCTCCGGCGCTCCCATCTGCCGGGACGACGCCGGTGCCAGACAGGCTTTGGGTCCCCTCTGCGACTGCATCCTCTCCCACAACCGGAAGATACGCATCCGCGCCGACGACACGGTGATGGACTTCTTCCGGGACGAGCCGTACATGATTCGCCGCTCCCGGGGCTACGCGCCGCTGCCGGTTTTGCTCTCAAATGGGTGGAA
>CACZUK010000012.1 GCA_902784305.1 Oscillospiraceae bacterium
ACTGATAGGCCAGACATTCCGTTCCTGTGTAAAAACCGTGCTGTTCCATAACTTTTCCCCCTATCGTCTCTATCGGCTGGGAGGCCGTATTTCTCCATGCAGAGCTGGCAAAAGGTTCAGACACAGTTATTTTACTATACTGCACGGTGGAGCGCAAGTGTCTTTTTTAAAGAATCCTGCAAAAACTTGTATCATGTGGGGAAACCACTTCAAACGGAATGATTCCGCCTGAAATACTCCCATCCGGACGAGAAAAGACCAGAGGTGTTTTCCTCTCCGGGGGAAAACCACCTCTGGTCTTTTATCTTCCATTGTGAACTGCCCCACGAAAAAACGCTGTGCGCTCTCCTCCCCTTTTCAGGTTTCGGGGTCTGGGGCCTGGAGGCCCCAGCGGGGTCCGGGGCAGAGCCCCGGCGGGGTGGAGGGGCAGAGCCCCTCCCGGGGTTTGGGGCAGAGCCCCAACCATCAGCCACCGAACACGGCCAGCAGGAAGCCAGCGGCCACGGCGGAGCCGATGACGCCGGCCACGTTGGGGCCCATGGCGTGCATCAGCAGGAAGTTGGAGGGATTGGGCGGACACGCCGGCGGAGCCGATCAGAGGATTGATCTTGCCGCCGGTCACGGCGCACATGATGCGGCCCACCACCAGGCCACCGGCGGTGGCGAAGGCGAAGGCGCACAGGCCCAGGAACACAATCTTGATGGTGTCGGGGCTGAGGAACTGCTCGGCGGTGGCGGTGGCGCCCACGCTGATGCCCAGGAAGATGGTGACGATGTTCATCAGGGCGTTCTGGACGGTGTCAGACAGACGGTCGCACACGCCGCAGTTGGCCCACAGGTTGCCCAGCATCAGGCAGCCCAGCAGAGCGGCCACGGAGGGCAGAATCAGGCAGCAGACGATGGTGACCATGATGGGGAAGATGATCTTCTCGGTCTGGGTCACGTTGCGCAGCTGCTCCATCTTGATCTGGCGCTCCTTCAGGGGCACGATCAGCTTCATGATGGGGGGCTGAATCAGGGGAATCAGGGCCATGTAGGAATAGGCCGCGATGGCGATGGCGCCCAGGTAGTTGGGGGCCAGCTTGGTGGTCAGCCAGATGGCGGTGGGGCCGTCCGCGCCGCCGATGATGGCGATGGACGCGGCCACGTTGCCGGAGAAGCCCAGGGCCACGGCGCCCAGCAGGGCGGCGTAGACACCGAACTGAGCGGCAGCGCCCAGCAGCAGGCTCTTGGGGTTGGAAATCAGGGGACCGAAGTCGGTCATGGCGCCCACGCCCATGAAGATCAGGGAGGGGTACACGCCCAGCTTGACGCCCAGGTACAGGATGTCCAGGAATCCGCCCTCGTGGAGCACTTCACCGAAGTTGATGTTGGCGCCCGCGCCGGCGTACCACAGCTCGGGGTGGTAGATGCCGGAGCCGGGCAGGTTGGTCAGCAGCATGCCGAAGGCGATGCCCACCAGCAGCAGCGGCTCGAACTTCTTCACAATGCCCATGTACAGCAGCACGCAGGAGACCACCAGCATGATGATGGTCTTCAGCGCCGGCAGGCCGCCGTTGGCAACCAGGGCGGAGAATCCGGTCTGTACGGCCAGATTCTCAAAAATATCTGCAACAAACGACATAGAGTGCCCTCCTTATCAAGCCAGCATCACCAGAGGATCGCCAGTCTTGACGGCGGTGCCCTGAGCGGACACAATCTGCGTGACCGTACCGGCCCGGGGCGCCAGGACCTCGTTCTCCATCTTCATGGCCTCGATGATGGCCACCAGGTCGCCGCTGTTGACGCTCTGGCCGACGCTGACCTTCACGCTCACCACGGTGCCGGGCAGCGGCGCGGTGACGGGGTCGCCCGCGCCCACAGGGGCAGGAGCAGCGGCGGGGGCGGGAGCGGCGGCGGGGGCAGCGGCGGGAGCGGGCGCAGCGGCGGGAGCGACGGCGGCGGGGGCCAGGGCGTCGTACTCGTCGGCCAGAATGGCCTGGCCCTTCTCCACGATGACCTCGTAGGTCTTGTCGTTCAAGGTGACTTTATATTTCATCTCACTTGACCTCCTTGATGGAAATAAATCTCAGCTCGTTCAGCGGCGTCTTCAGCTCGTCGGCCACAATGGCCATCACCATGGCGGCGGTGCGGTCAGGCACATCGTGGAGCATGACCGGGCCGCAGGAACCCTTGGCCAGAGGCGCAGGGGCCGCGGCGGGGGCTTCGGGGGCCTTGGTGGGCACGGGGATGGGCTCGGCGGCCTTCTTCTTCTCCTCCATGGAGGCCACCACCTTGCTCTCGATGGTGATGAACAGCCAGAGCAGCATCAGCACGGCAAACACCGTCGCCATACCCAAAAACACAACAGCCAGAGTCTGGACGAGGGAAATATCATTGTTCATGCATTACCTCCCGGATTACTCCTCGACGGCTTCCATGGTGTACTTGCAGGAGCGCTCCTCCTTGGCCTTGCGGGCCTCGAAGTAGTCCTGGGCCTGCTTGGGGAAGCAGATGTAGCTCATCACGTCCTCCTCGCTGCGGGCCAGCTCGCCCAGAGCCTCCTTCGCCTTGGCGAAGTCCTCGCCGGTGCGCTTGGCGTCCTCGATGCGGCAGTCCACAGGAGCCTTCATATCGGCCTCAGCCAGGATGCGGCTCTCCAGCTCCTTGTCCACGGGGGCGGGAGCGATGCCGTACTGGCCCTTGAAGTAGTTCTTGACCTCGTTGGAGATCATCTTGTAGCGCTCGCCCATGAGCACGTTGGTCACGGCCTGGTTGCCCACCATCTGGGACAGGGGAGTCACCAGAGGAGGATAGCCCATGTCCTTGCGCACGGCGGGAATCTCAGCCAGAGCCTCGTCGAACTTGTCCATGGCGTCCATGTCGGTCAGGTTGGCGATCATGTTGGAGAGCATGCCGCCGGGCACCTTGTAGACCAGGGCCTGGGCGTCGGTGCCCATGCTCTTGGGGTTCAGGGTGCCGTCGTCGATGTACTTCTGCTTCACGGGCTTGAAGAAGTCGTTGACCTTGTTCAGAACCTTCTCGTTCAGGCCGGTGTCGATGCCGTACTGGCTCAGGGCGTAGTACATGGTCTCGGTGGCGGGCTGAGAGGTGCCGTTGGAGAAGCAGGAGGTGGCTGTGTCGATGACGTCGATGCCGCTCTCCACAGCCTTGGTCACGGTCTGGTAGGCCATGCCGGTGGTGCAGTGGGTGTGCAGAATCAGAGGCATATCGCCCACGGCGTCCTTGATGCCCTTGATGAGGTTCTCCGCCTCCCAGGGGCTCATGGTGCCGGCCATATCCTTCAGGCAGATGGTGTCAAAGCCCATGGCCTTGAGCTCCTTGCACATCTCCACATACTTGGCCACGGTGTGGACGGGAGACTGGGTGTAGGAGATGCAGCCGGAGGCGACGGTGTTCGCGGTGGCGTACTTCTTGGTGGCCTCCAGAGCGGTCTTGATGTTGCGGAAATCGTTCAGCGCGTCGAAAATGCGCAGGATGTCAATGCCGTTCTTGATGGACAGCTCGACGAACTTCTCCACCACGTCGTCGTGGTAGTGGTTGTAGCCCAGCAGATTCTGGCCGCGCAGCAGCATTTGCAGCTTGGTGTTGGGCATGTGCTCCCGGATGCCGCGCAGGCGCTCCCAGGGGTCCTCGTTCAGGTAGCGCAGGCAGGAGTCAAAGGTCGCGCCGCCCCAGCACTCCACAGAGTAGTAGCCAGCCTTGTCCATGGTGGACAGGATCTCTTCAAAGTCGGCATAGGGCAGACGGGTCGCCATCAGGGACTGGTTTGCATCACGCAGTACGGTTTCAGTCAGTTGAACGCGCATACGTACACCTCCATCGTGTCTTTTCAATCTTTTTGTTATCAATTCAGGGAACCCGCCGGAGGAATCCTGCCCCTCCGGCAAAAAAATGGGAAATACCCGCAATTGCGTACCCCTATCATTATAAGCAAAACTTCCCGCTTGTAAAGGGTGAAGTGAAAAAAAATAACATTTCTGGAAGTAATTTCACGCTTTTCCCGTGCTTTCGTTTAGAATCCGAACCAACGGAGGCAAATTCTTTGGCGATAGTGTGAAAAGAACCCGGCCGGCCGGGCACCGGGCAAGGCACAATGCACAATCCCCCGTTTTGCGCGCGAAATCGCCGCTCCGGAGCCTGCCGGAGGCACCGCCGCAGACCCTCCCGCAGGTTCTTTTTTATTTTCCCTAAATTCCTATTGACTTTATAGGTTTTATGTGGTACTCTGTGGGAGCAACGACCCGAAGGGGCCGGAGAAAGCGGTCCCGGAGCTGCGGGCTCCGGACAGGGACCGCGGAGAAAGGAAGCGCTATTATGGCTATTTATCATTCTATTACTGAACTGGTGGGCAATACTCCCCTCTTTGCCCTTGAAAACTATCGGCGCAGGAATCAGCTGGAGGCCACCGTGCTGGGAAAGCTGGAATACTTCAATCCCGCCGGATCCGTGAAGGACCGCATCGCCAAGGCCATGATCGAGGACGCCGAGGCCCGCGGCGTCCTGAAAGAAGGCTCCGTCATCATCGAGCCCACCTCCGGCAACACCGGCATCGGCCTGTCCGCCATCGCCACCGCCAAGGGCTACCGCATCATCATCGTCATGCCCGAGACCATGAGCGTGGAGCGCCGGAACCTGATGAAGGCCTACGGCGCGGAGCTGGTGCTGACCGAGGGCGCCAAGGGCATGAAGGGCGCCATCGCCAAGGCCGAGGAGCTGGCCCAGGAGATTCCCAACTCCTTCATCCCCGGCCAGTTCGTGAACCCCGCCAACCCCGCCGCCCACAAGGCCACCACCGGCCCGGAGATTTGGGCCGATACCGAGGGCAAGGTTGACATTTTCGTGGCAGGCGTGGGCACCGGCGGCACCCTGTCCGGCGTGGGCGCGTATCTGAAGGACCAGAACCCCGACGTGAAAATCGTCGCCGTGGAGCCGGCCAGCTCCCCCGTGCTCTCCACGGGCAAGGGCGGCAGCCACAAGATTCAGGGCATCGGCGCGGGCTTCGTCCCCGACACCCTGGACACCGGCATCTACGACGAAATCATCACCGTCACCAACGAGGACGCCTTCTCCACCGGCAACGCCATCGCCAAGACCGAGGGCATTCTGGTGGGCATCTCCTCCGGCGCGGCGGTCTGGGCCGCCACTGAGCTGGCCCGGCGAGCGGAGAACAAGGGCAAGGTCATCGTTGCCCTGCTGCCCGACACCGGCGACCGCTACCTGTCCACGCCGCTGTTCAACAGCTGAGCGCGGGCGGTCAAGGGCCTCCGGCCTCCGCTGTCCCCCCAACGGAGGCCCGGAGGCTCCCCACCCCCCATTCAACCTATCTGCCCTGTATTTTAATGGAGCATCCTCCGTGAGTTCAGGGCCGCTTCTCAGAGAAAAGAGGGAGAACCATGGCAAACAGCAATATCCGGGAGTGGTCCTTTGAGACCAAACAGCTCCACATCGGTCAGGAGGACTATGACCACAGCTCGGACGCCCGGGCGGTGCCCATCTACCAGACCACCTCCTATGTCTTCCGGGACAGCGCCCACGCCGCCGCCCGCTTCGGCCTGGCGGATGCGGGCAACATCTACGGGCGGCTGAACAACTCCACCCAGGGCGTGCTGGAGCAGCGCATCGCGGCGCTGGAGAACGGCGCGGCGGCCCTGGCGGTGGCCTCCGGCGCGGCGGCCATCAGCTACACCTTCGAGGCCCTGGCCAGCGCCGGGGACCACATCGTGGCCTCCAAGAGCATCTACGGCGGCACCTACAACCTGCTCTCCCACACCCTGCCCCTCCACGGCGTGACCACCACCTTTGTGGACATCCACGACCTGAAAGCCGTGAAGGAGGCCATTCAGCCCAACACCAAGGCCATTTTCGCCGAGACTCTGGGCAACCCCAACTCCGACGTGACGGATTTGGAGGCCATAACCGCACTGGCCCACGAGCACGGCATCCCCTTCGTGGTGGACGACACCTTCACCACCCCCTACCTGCTGCGGCCCCTGGACCGGGGCGCGGACATCGTGGTGATGAGCGCCACCAAGTTCATCGGCGGCCACGGCACCACCCTGGGCGGCGTCATTGTGGAGGCAGGCCGCTTCGACTGGCGCGCCGGGGGCAAGTTCCCCCAGCTGGCAGACCCGAACCCCAGCTACCACGGCCTCTCCTTTGCCGAGGCCCTGGGCCCGGCGGCGTTTGTCACCTACATCCGGGCGATTCTGCTCCGAGACACCGGCGCGACTCTGGCCCCGCTGAACGCCTTCCTGCTGCTCCAGGGCACGGAGACCCTGTCCCTGCGGGTGGAGCGGCATGTGGAAAACGCCCTCCAGGTGGTGGACTTCCTGAGCAAACATCCCCAGGTGGAGCGGGTCAACCACCCCTCCCTGCCCGACCATCCGGACCACGCCCTCTACGAGCGCTACTTCCCCCAGGGCGCCGGTTCCATCTTCACCTTTGAGGTGAAGGGCGGCGCGGAGAAGGCAAAGGCCTTCATCGACCATTTGCAGCTGTTCTCCCTGCTGGCGAACGTGGCTGACGTGAAGAGTCTGGTCATCCATCCGGCCTCCACCACCCACTCCCAGCTCAGCGAGTCGGAGCTGCTGGAGCAGGGCATCCGGCCCGGCACCGTACGCCTTTCCATCGGCACGGAGCACATTTCCGACATTCTCGCAGATTTGGAGCAGGCCTTCGCGGCCCTCTCCGACTAATCCTTTCTCCCGCGCCGGGGTTCCATTTGGAGCCCCGGCGCCTTTTTATGGTTGCGAAATCCCTCCGCAAAGGGTACAATAGAGAAAGCCTGAACGGAGGGAACCCCATGAGCGCACTGAAACGACATCGCATCTTTGCCATCATCCAGATTGGCAACTCGGAGGACTGGCCCAGCCGCCTGTTCGATTTCGCCACCCTGGCGGCCATCCTCACCAACCTGTTCATCGCGGTCTTTGAGACCTTCGACGTGTCCGCGCCCTACGGCGGGGTATTGGGGGCACTGGAGCTGATTACGGTGCTCTTTTTCACGGTGGAGTATATCCTGCGGCTGGGCACGGCGGACTACCTCTTTCCGGACCTCTCCCCCGGACGGGCGGTGCTGCACTATGCGGCCTCCTTCTCCGGGGTCATCGACCTGCTCTCCTTTCTGCCCTACTATCTGCCGGTGTTCTTCCCGGCGGGCGTGGTGGCCTTTCGGATGTTCCGGGTGGTGCGCATCTTCCGGCTCTTCCGCATCAACGCCTATTATGACGCCCTGAACGTCATTACAGACGTGGTAAAAGGCAAAAAAGACCAGCTTTTGTCCTCTATTTTCATTATTTTGGTGCTGATGCTGGCCTCCTCCCTGTGCATGTACTCTCTGGAGCACGAGGTGCAGCCGCAGGTGTTTCAAAACGCCTTTTCCGGGTTCTGGTGGGCGGTTTCCACCCTGCTGACGGTGGGCTACGGCGACATCTACCCCATCACGCCGATGGGACGGCTCTTCGGCATCGCCATCACCTTTCTGGGGGTGGGCATGGTGGCCATTCCCACCGGTATTCTGTCCGCGGGCTTTGTGGAGCAGTACACCCGGCTGAAAAGCTACGGCGACTACTCCGTGGAGGCGGACATCCGCTTCGTGCGCGTGAGGCTGGACGCGGAGGACCACCCCTGGCTGGGCAAATCGGTGCGGGAGCTGCCCTTGCCGCCTGGCCTGCTGGCCACGGTGGTGAAGCGGGGGGAGTCCGTGCTGCTGCCCCTGCCCACGCTGATTCTGGAGCAGGGCGACCAGATTGTGCTGGCCTCGGAGGGCCTGCCCACGGACCGGGGTGTGACCCTTCGGCAGATGGTGCTGCGGGAGCGGCACCCCTGGGTGGGTCTGCGGGTGATGGATTTGGACATCTCCCGGCAGACGCTGGTGGTGCTGCTGCGCCGGGGCGAGGAGCTGACGGTGCCCACCGCTGTCATGCATCTGGAGGCGGGAGATACGCTGATTTTGTACACCCGGAGGCCCATTTCTGAGGCGTGGGACGTGAACGTGCGTTAGTTGGGGCGCTGCCCTGGACCCGCTTAGGGGGGGCTTTGCAAAGCGTCCCCCTAAGAATCCCCAAAATCTTCAGACTCCTGACGGGTGGAGTTGGAAAAGCCTTAGGGCCTGCAAAGGCAGCCGCAATTCGTTCCGCTCAGTCCAATGGGGTCCAAAGCGGAACCACGGCGGCCCGGTCGGCCCTTTGCAAAAATCGCTTCCAAATAGGATTTTCCGCCACGAAAAAGTGCAAATCTCCGAATACACGAAAAAAACAGCGTTGAATCGGCCATTTCGGTCAATTCAACGCTGTTTTTTTGGTTTTATGAGGGTTTACTGCTTGTTACCCTCGGCGGCTCACGGGGTTCAAAAAGTATGAAGTACCGTTAGGGCCGCCGACGGGCGAAGCGATTGAAGTTTCGGGGGTCCTTAGGGGACGCTTTACAAAGCGTCCCCTAAGCCGCCGGAGGCTGCTCAAACGTCAGGTGCTCAGCACTTCTCGAAGATGGTGGCAACGCCCTGGCCGCCGCCGATGCACAGGGTGGCGAGGCCCTTCTTGGCGTCCTCGCGCTTCTGCATCTCGTGGAGCAGGGTGACGATGATACGAGCACCGGAAGCGCCCACGGGGTGGCCCAGAGCCAGTGCGCCGCCGTTGACGTTGACCTTGCTCATGTCGAAGTGCAGCTCACGGGCCACAGCGATGGACTGCGCGGCAAAGGCCTCGTTGGCCTCCACCAGGTCCATGTCCTCGATGGTCAGGCCGGCCTTCTCCATGGCCTGACGGGAGGCGGGGATGGGGCCGGTGCCCATAATCTTCGGGTCCACGCCGCCCTGGCCGTAGGAAACCAGCTTCGCCATGGGCTTGAGGCCGTACTTCTCCACAGCCTCGCCGCTGGCCAGCACGATGGCGGCAGCGCCGTCGTTGATGCCGGAGGCGTTGCCCGCGGTCACACGGCCCTGGCCCACGTTCTCGGGCATATCCTTCATCTCGGTGGAGGCAAAGGTCATGTCAATCTTGTCCAGAGCGCCGTCGGCGGTGGTGGGGAAGCAGGGGCGCAGCTTGGCCAGAGTCTCCACAGTGGTGCCGGCGCGGGGGAACTCGTCCACCTTGAACTCCACGACCTGGCGCTTGACCTTCACGGGCACGGGCACGATCTCGTCGTCGAAGCGGCCGGACTTCTGAGCGGCCTCGCACTTCTGCTGGGAGGAGGCGGCGAACTCGTCCAGATCCTGGCGGGTGATGCCCCAGATGTCGCAGATGTTCTCAGCGGTGGAGCCCATGTGATAGTTGTAGAAAGCGTCCCACAGGCCGTCCTTGATCATGGTATCGACCATCTTGTTGTCACCCATGCGGGCGCCCCAGCGGGCGGCGGGAAGGGCATAGGGAGCGGCGGACATGACCTCGGTGCCGCCGGCCACGATGATGTCGGCGTCGCCGGCCTTGATGGAGCGGGCACCCTCGATGACGCTCTTCATACCGGAGCCGCAGACCATGCCCACGGTGTAGGCGGGCACGCTCAGGGGCAGACCGGCCTTCACGCCCACCTGGCGGGCCACGTTCTGGCCCTGACCGGCGGTCAGGATGCAGCCGAACATCAGCTCGTCCACGTTCTCGGGGGCGACGTTGGCCCGCTTCAGGGCCTCCTTGACCACGATGGCACCCAGATCAGCGGGGCTGGTGTCCTTCAGGGAACCGCCGAACTTGCCCAGAGCGGTGCGGCAGCAGTTGACGACATAGACTTCCTTCATATCAGTTTCCTCCTGTTCGGTATCGGGCAGCAGAAGCCCCCCAGGTTTGTGGAAAATTTAACAATCAGATTATACTTCCCTTTGCCGGGAAAGTCAACTGTTATCCGTCACGACTTTTGCCGATTCCAGAAAAAAGCGGACGCCGCTTCCAACGTCCGCAAAGCCCCGCCGACACAGGAGGAATGGTTCCATTTTCTACCATATTGTTCGGAATTTTCTCTCAGCTCAGCAAAAGCCGCACATCCTCCAGAGTCAAATCCTCCTGCAAAGCCAGGGACAGCCCCCACCCAATGGCCCGGGAGAGCTCCGAGGCGGTGTCGTCGATGTCTTTGGGCGTGACGAACAGCTCGCCCAGAGCCTCCTGCTCCTCCCGCGTGCCGCCCAGGTTGGCGCACAGCACCGCGCCCCGCACCACCGTGGGCACGCCCACGGCGATGACCTGCGTCCCCAGCGCCTCCTCGGTCAGGGCAAACCGGGCATTTCCCACGCCGGAACCGGGGACGATGCCCGTGTCCGCCAGCTGAATGGTCGTGCAAAGACGCTGCGCGCTTCGGGCGGCCAGCGCGTCCACCGCCACCACCGCCGCTGGGTGGAGCTGTCCGCACAGCGCCCGAACCAGCTCGCCGCTCTCCACGCCGGTGGTGCCCAGCACGCCCGTGGCCACCGCCGAAACCGGACGGAACTGGCCGAACTGCTCCGGCCGGGCTGACACCAGATGCCGCGTGACCACCGTCTGCTCCACCGCCCAGGGACCCACCGCGTCCGGGGTGACGTTCCGGTTGCCCAGGCCCACCACCAGCACCGATTCTCCCTCCTTCAGGGCCAGCAGGGACCGCAGCTCCTCTGCCAAAGCCTCCACCAGACGCGGGAAGTAGTCCGCGCTGCGGCCTTGTCGGGAGCCCAGCTCCAGCGTGCGATAATGCCCCGCGGGTTTGCCCACGGCCCGCTCTCCCTCCTCGTTCAGGACCTCCACCTCCGTGACGGGAAAGCCTTTGCAGTGAAATTCTCTGGAGCGCACGCCGTGCAGCTCCCCCGGATTCTGCTCCCGCCAGAGCTGCGCGGATTCCAGCGCCAAATCCGTGGCGCTCTGAATGATTTCTGCCATAAAACCGCCTCCTTTGCTCCTATTCTGCGCAAAAGAGCCCGGTTCATGCGTGCCGGACGCACAAAACGGCGGCCCATTCCACAGGGGAACAGGCCGCCGCCTTACCTATTATATCATTTCTCCCCGCGAACCGCTCAAGTGGGGCTTTCGCCCGTCAGGAGCGTCGGGGTCTGGGGCCCGCGGCCCCAGCGGGGTGGAGGGGCAGCGCCCCTCCCGGGGTTCAGGGGCAGAGCCCCTGGCGGGGTTTGGGGCAGAGCCCCAATTACACGGGGGAGGTGAGGTCGAGGAATCCGCGGTAATCCAGCACGTTCAGGATGGCGCGGCCCTCGGCGGTGCCCTCCAGAATACGGCGGGCGCGGATGGAGTCACCGATGTTGTAGATAAACACCTTCTCGTCGTCGCCGAACTCCTTCTCCAGCTCAGGCAGAATGGGGTTGTTGGCCCGCATGCCCAGGCAGTTGAAGCCCAGGTCGAACTCCAGGTCGGTGATGGTGCCGTCGGGCAGCTTCACGGTGAAGGCGTTGGCCTTGACCTCCTGAAGGGCGGTGCGCACCAGCTCCTTGACGTGGTACTTGTCGTGCAGCTCGCGCATGGAGCACTTGGTGATGGGGTCGGAGAGCATGCCGATGCCGGGCAGCATGTCCACGATGGTGCAGTCCGCGCCTCTGGGGGCGAAGTACTCAATGACATCCAGACCCACGGCGCCGCCGCCCATGACCACGACCTTCTTGCCCTTGCAGAACTCGTCGGGATACTTGCCGGCGTTGTAGTTGTTGATCATGTCGAAGATGGTGCACACATTGCCCTCGGCGATGTTCTCCCGCAGGCCCTTGATGGGGGGCACCAGCGGCACGGAGCCGGTGGCGTTGACCACCACGTCGGGGTTCAGGGACTTGATGAGGGTCATATTGGCCTCGGTGTTCAGGAACACATAGAGGTTGTGCAGCTTCTTGGCCCGGTTGACCAGGTACTTGGGGAAGTCCTTCATCCGGCGCTTGTCGGGCAGGTCGGAGATGAAGGTGGACAGGCCGCCCAGGTGGTCCTGCTTCTCAATCAGGAAGGTGGTGCAGCCCACCTCAGCCGCGGTGCAGGCGGCCTCCAGACCGGCGGTGCCGCCGCCGATGACCACCACGTTGCAGGACTTCTTCACCTTCAGCTTCTTGTAGGCGTCGCCCTCGGGCACGGCGGGGTTCACGGTGCAGCGGATGGGGCGGTTCACGCCGATGCGGTTGCCCGCGCAGCCCACGTTGCAGGAGATGCACTTGCGCAGCATGTCCTCCTCGCCGAACTGCACCTTGTTGACCCACTGGGGGTCGGCAATCAGGCCGCGGCCCATGCCGATGATGTCCGCGTCGCCCCGGGCCAGGGTGTCCTCCACGACCTTGGGGTCGCGGTAGTTGCCGGCGTTGATGACGGGCTTGTTGAACTTGTCCTTCACCGCGCGGCTCATGTAGGAGCGCCAGCCGTCGGGCAGGAAGTTGGAGTCAATCTGATACTGGAGAGAGGGGTTGAGCGCGCAGGACACGTCGTACATATCCACGAACTCGTCGATGTAGGTCAGGTACTCCAGGGTGTCCTGAAGGGTGTTGCCGCCGGGCACCCGCTCCTCGGCGGAGATGCGGACGATAATCGGGAACCAGGGGCCCACGCGCTTGCGGATGGCCTCCACCACCATGCGGGGGAAGCGCATGCGGTTCTCCACGCTGCCGCCGAACTCGTCGGTGCGCTTGTTGTAGTAGGGGGAGATGAACTGGCTCATCAGGTAGGAGTGGCCCATGTGGACCTCCACGGCGTCAAAGCCGATGGCCTGCACGCGCCAGGCAGCGTCGGCGTACTTGTCCACCGTGCGCAGAATCTCCTCCTTGGTCATGGGACGGGGCGTCTCGCCGCCGGCCTTGGTGGGGATGTCAGAGGAGGACACCGTCCGCATACCCGTCCGGGCGGAGGAGGCGCTGGCGCCGGCGTGGTTGATCTGAATGGCTACGGTAGCGCCGCACTTGTGCAGGTTCTCCACCAGCTGATAGTAGCGGGGCATGAAGCTGTCGTGGTCAATGCGAATCTGGCTGGTGCCGTTGGAGCCCACGGGGTAGTCCACATTGGCGTTCTCCAGAATGATCAGGCCCGTGCCGCCCTTGGCCCGCTCGATGTAGTAATTCATGTGCCGGGGGCTCATCTCACCGCTGGTCTCGCCGTAGTTGGTGCCCATGGGGGTCATGCCGATGCGGTTGCGAATGGTGGTCCGCTTGATGGTCAGCGGGCTGAAAATATTGGGATAATCCTTTTTCATGTCTGTCTCGTCCTCCACTTCTGGTTGCTTCACGGATGGGGTTGCCGTCCCCTCAGCAGGGCCCGGAATCACGCTCTCAGGGCCAATTTGCTCCTCTCAATTATACTATCGCTTGAATCTTATTGCAAATTGCCTGTTATATCTCTATTCTGTAACTTTTCCGGGAACAAAGTTAAGATTTTAACAATAAGAAAAGGCCAGTTTCAATTTTTCAACAAAAAATAACCCCTTTTCGGTTCAAATATATAAATTTTTACCAATTTCAATAGATAATATTGATTGTTTGTTTATTCCAATGAATCAAAGCAATAGAACCCCTTTTTCTTTCCCTCTCCAAATCTCTTGAAACCAATCACAAATGTGACGTTTATCACACTTATCTATTCCAAACCTGTGGTCTGTCTGTTCGTTTCCCTCCTTTTTTCGTTCATTTGTTTTATTGATTATTCCTATCAATTTCAACAAAAATGGTATTGGTTTTTCCCGTTGGTATCGTTTATTATTTAACAAAGAGAGGGCTTTCCGTACATCCGCTCTCGTGCTCCGAACGCCGGTTGGGCATCGGGGTGCCTTGCGCTGCCCGGAATCAGCCCCAGGGGCGTTGCTTCTCCTGCCCCGCGACAACAGCTTTTATGCATCCGCGCCTGTGCCGAAGTCCATCACCAGCCCGCCAGCCTTTCCCCCGGAGCGTCCCCACGGGATGCCCGCACTGGCCCGCCGTGCTGGCTGCGCGCCACCGGCCCCGGAAGCACAGCGCCTGTTGTCCGGGCAGCGGCGGCGGCTCCCCCTGCTTTCGTTACATCTTAATAGAAAAGAGGAGTTACTATGCCGAACGTATCCGGACACACCGAGCTGGTCGGCCTGATGGCCTATCCCATCCGCCACACTCAGTCTCCCACCACCCACAACCTGGCCTATGACTGGCTGGGCTGCGACGTGATCCAGCTGGCCTTTGAAGTGGACAACGATACCCTGAAGGACTCCGTCCAGGCCATCCGCTCCCTGAAGATGCTGGGCTCCAACATCTCCATGCCCAACAAGACCGTGGTGCATCAGTACCTGGACGAGGTGGACCCCGCTGCCCAGCTGTGCGGCGCCATCAACACCGTGGTCAACACCCGCGACGAGAAGGGTGAGGTCTCCGGCTACCTGAAGGGCTACAACACCGACGGCGCCGGCTACTGGCAGGCCGTCAAGGAAGAGGGCATCGACATCAAGGGCATGAAGATGGTCCTCATCGGCACCGGCGGCGCCGCCACCGCCATCGCGGCTGTGGGCGCCCTGAGCGGCCTGGCTGAGCTGCACATCTTCAACATCCAGGACAAGTTCTACGCCCGCGGCGAGGAAATGGCCGCCAAGATCAACGAGAGCACCGAGTGCAAGGCCACCATGAACGACCTGGCCGACAAGGACCTGCTCAAGAAGCTGATGCAGGAGGCCGACATCTTCTGCGACGCCACCGGCGTGGGCATGCACCCCCTGGAGGACCTGACCAACATCCCCGACACCTCCTTCTTCCGTCCTGACCTCATCGTCACCGACACCGTCTACGCCCCCCGCGAGACCGTCATGATGAAGCAGGCCAAAGAGGCCGGCTGCACCAAGGTCTACAACGGCATCGGCATGATGCTCTTCCAGGCCCTGATCGCCATTGAAAAGTACACCCTCAAGCCCATCACTCCCGAGCTCATCACCTACATGAAGCAGCAGCTGGGCATCTGAGCGCGCACACATTATTTCGTTTTTCACGCAGGCCGGTGAAGCACCGGCCTGTGTTGAGAAAAATACACAACAAAGAAAAGAAGAGGTAAAACACATGAAAAAGGATATGACTAAGTACTATCCTGCCGCCTTGATCATGTTCCTGAACTACTTCGTCCACGGCGTGGGCTGCTCTGTTCTGGGACAGGCCGTCATCAAGGAGGCTCTGGCCGCCAGCTGGGGCGTGGAGGCCATGTCCATCACCGCCATCTCCGCCGCTCTGGGTCTGGGCCGACTCATCGCCCTGCCCCTGGCCGGCCCCCTGAGCGATAAGCTCGGCCGCAAGATCTCCACCATGATCGGCGGCGGCTCCTACGCCATCTACCTGATCGGCCTGGCCATGGCCTTCAACGCCGGCACCAACGGCGGCTATCAGATCGCCTACGTCTGCGCCATCATGGGCGGTATCGCCAACTCCTTCCTGGACACCGGCATCTACCCCGCCGTGGCCGAGATCATCTATCAGGCCCCCGGCGTTGCCACCATGGGCATCAAGTTCTTCATCGCCATCTCCCAGATGATGCTGCCCTTCTTCCTGGGCATGACCGTTGGCACCACCGCCGGCGGCGCTGTCACCTACAACAAGCTGTTCTGGATCTGCGGTCTGGCCTATGTCGCCCTGGCCGTGCTCATCTTCATCGTGCCCCTGCCTGACACCGACCTGGCTGTCGGCCAGAAGAAGGAGGGCCTGCTGGAGAGCCTGAAGAAGACCCACTTCTCCATCGAGTCCATCGCCATGATCGCCATCGGCTTCACCTGCACCGGCACCTTCCAGCTCTGGCTCAACTGCGCCCAGAACTTCGCCAAGGACGTGGTGGGCTGGGAGGACCCCTCCATCATGCAGCGTTACTACGCCATGGCCACCCTCATCGTCCTGGTGGGCACCTCCTTCCTGACCAAGTTCATCAAGGACGTGCGCTTCATCCTGGTCTATCCCGCCATCTGCTGCGCCACCATGATTCTGGTGCTGATGGCTCCCTCTCAGACCATGATGATCGTCGGCTCCATCGTCGTGGGCGGCTTCGGCGCCGGCGGCCTGCTCCAGATCGCCACCTCCGTGTGCAACATGGTCTTCCCCAAGATCAAGGGCACCGTCACCGCTCTGGTCATGATCGCCTCCTCCCTGTGCAACTACACCCTGCTGACCGTAGCGTCCAAGATGACTCCCTCCGGCGTCATGGGCATGAACATCGCTCTGACCGCCGTGGGCGTGCTGCTGGGCCTGTTCGTCAACCTGCGCTATGCCAAGCTGGTTGAGGGCACCGAGGAATAATTCTCATCCATCCCATTCCCTGCCGGTTTTTCGGCAGGGAATTTCCCCCGTCCCTTTTACAATCACTTTTTCAAAGGAGGAAATCCGTTATGATTCCTGTCGTGGTAAAAAACTGCAAGATCGGTGAGGGCAAGACCAAGATCATCGTGCCCATCGTGGCCCCCAAGCGCGAGGACATCCTGGCCGAGGCCAGCACCTTCCACTCCATCCCCGTGGACGTGGTGGAGTGGCGCATCGACCTGTACGAGGGCGTGCGGGACGCGGCCAAGGTCATTGAGACCGCCGGCATGCTCCAGGACGTGCTCAAGGACATCCCCCTGCTGGTCACCTACCGCTCCGCCATCGAGGGCGGCAAGACCCAGGAGGAGATTGACAACGACCTCAGCCCCGAGGCCTACGGCGACCTGCTCCAGGCCGTCTGCGAGTCCGGCAAGGCCGACCTGGTGGACGTGGAAATCTTCATCGGCGACGCCGTGGTGAAGCAGGTCATCGACGCCGCCCACGCCAACGGCGTGAAGGTCATCGCCTCCAACCACGACTGGAAGGGCACCCCCTCTCAGTCCGACATCGTCTACCGCCTGCGCAAGATGCAGGACGCCGGGGCCGACATCCCCAAGATTGCCGTGACCCCCACCTGCAAGAAGGACGTCATCACCCTCCTGGCCGCCACCGAGGAGATGGCCAGCAACTTCGCCGACTGCCCCCTCATCACCATGTCCATGCGCGGCATGGGCGGCATCTCCCGCATGGTGGGCGAGGCTCTGGGCAGCGCCATGACCTTCGGCGCCGCCGCCAAGGCCTCCGCTCCCGGCCAGATTGACGTGAAGGCCCTCAGCGTCGTGCTGGAGACCATCCACAACAGCCTGTAAGAGACTTCTTTCCGCCCTCCGGCTCCGGCCGGAGGGCTTTTTTGCGCCTGTTTTGCGGATTTTCCTTGTATCTTCCCCCCGTTTGTGGTACACTACCACGGTGCGACACAGGAGGAGAAAGAGTATGATAGACTATCCCAAGAAAGAACGCTACACGCTGGACGATTTCCGGGAGATTGTCGCCATTCTGCGCCACCCCGGCGGCTGCCCCTGGGACCAGGTCCAGACCCATCAGAGCATCCGGCGCAACCTGCTGGAGGAGACCTACGAGCTGCTGGAGGGCATCGACAACGAGGATTTGGACCTGATTGAGGAGGAGCTGGGCGACGTGCTCATGCAGGTTCTCTTCCACGCCAGCATCGAGGAGGATGCCGGTCATTTCAGCATTGACGATGTGGCGGACCGGGCCTGCAAGAAGCTCATCTTCCGGCACCCCCATGTGTTCGGCGACGCCCATGTGGAGTGCGTGGAGCAGGAGCTGTCCATCTGGGACGACCTCAAGCGGCAGGAAAAGCGGCACAGCTGCTACGCCGACACCCTGAACGCCGTGGCCCGGACCCTGCCTGCCACCTGGCGGGCGGAAAAGCTCCAGAAAAAGGCCGCCAAGGCCGGATTTGACTGGCCGGACATCTCCGGGCAGCTGTCCAAAACGGAGGAGGAGCTTTCCGAGGTGAAGGAGGCCCTGGCCGAGGGCGAGCAGAGCCACATTGAGGAGGAAATTGGCGATTTGCTCTTCGCGGCGGTGAATCTGGCCCGCCGGGCCGGTGTGGACCCGGAGTTCGCCCTCCAGGCCGCCAATGAGAAGTTTATTCGGCGCTTTGCCGCCGCGGAATCCCTGCTGGAGGGCGATATGGCCCGGCACAGCCTGGAGGAGCAGCTGGACGCCTATCGGCGCGCCAAGGAGCTGTGCGCGCAGTAGGAATCGTCTGTGCAGGCTCTCCCGCGCAGCCAAACGCCCCGTTTTCCGTCCAAATCGGCGGAAAACAGGGCATCGGAAGAGGAGATAGAATCATGACCAAAGCAGAGCTTTGCGCCCGCGTGGCGGAGCAGTCCGGCCTGACCAAGAAGGACACTCTGGAGATTCTCAACCTGACCCTGGACACCATTACGGACGCCCTTGCCCGGGGCGAGCGGGTGCAGCTGGTGGGCTTCGGCTCCTTCGAGGTCCGGGAGCGCGCCCCCCGCACCGGCCGGGATTTCACCACCGGCACCCCCACTCAGGTGCCCGCCTCCCGGGCGGTGCAGTTCCGCAGCTCCAAAACCCTGAAGGACGCAGTCAAATGAGGTGATTTCATGAGATTGGACAAGTATTTGAAGGTTTCCCGGCTCATCAAGCGCCGCACCGTGGCCAATGAGGCCTGCGACGCGGGCCGGGTCAGCGTCAACGGCCGCAGCGTCAAGGCCTCCTACGATGTGAAGCCCGGCGACGTGCTGGAGATTCAGTTCGCCCAGCGCACCCTCAAGGTGGAGGTTCTGGCCGTGGCCGAGGCCGTGCGCAAGGACGACGCCAGCGCCATGTACCGGGAGCTGTAAGCCTCCGGCGCGGGGAAGCCAGACATCCCGCCCCTCCCCCGCCGCGAGGATGGGGCGTATTCCCCCAAAACTGCGGCAGAATCGGGAAAAGTACGGCGAAAAAAACGCTTTTCCCGGTTGACTTTTACAGCGCAAAGTGTTAAAGTAGTAGGCGTATTCGAGAAGAGAGACTCCCGGGGACTGCCCCGGGCGGGAGAAAGGAAGACACGTCATGAAAAACATCGTTCTCATCGGCATGATGGGCAGCGGCAAGACCACCTGTGGTCAGCTCCTGGCCAAGCAGCTGGGCCGCACCCTCATCGACGCGGACATCACCATCCAGGCCAGAGAGGGCCGCACCACCACGGAGATTTTTGCCGTGGACGGCGAGCAGTACTACCGGGATTTGGAGACCGCCCTGTGCCATGAGCTGGAGAACCAGAGCGACCTCATCGTGGCCACCGGCGGCGGCATGATTCTCCGGGAGGAGAACACCAAGGCCCTGCGGAAGAACGGCGTCGTGTTCCTGCTCAACCGCCCCGTGGACGAGATTTTCGACGGCGAAAACCTCTCCGACCGGCCCCTGGCCCAGAACGGCAAGCAGGACTTCATCGACCGCTTCGAGGCCCGCAAGCCCTTCTACTTCGGCGCCGCCGACGAGGTCATCGAGGACTTCTCCTCCCCGGAGGTCACTGTGGCCGACATCCTCAGCCGGGTGGGCAAGTACGAGAACGCCTGAGGCCCCAAATGGACATAAAAAGAGCGTGGATGCAGCGTCCACGCTCTTTTTTTGTTGTTTACAGTCCCAATGCGATGCCCACGACGGCGCTCAGGGCAATCCACACCACCGGGTGCAGGTCCTTGAGCTTTGGCAGGCGGGTGCAAATCAACACCGCCAGTGCCAGCAGCAGGCCCATCCAGTTGGCGTCCAGATTCACCAGCAGATTCCGGCCGCTGACGCTCCACTGGGGGGTAATCAGGGCGATGCACACCACGCCCCAGCCCGCCGCGGCAATCAGGCCCGTGGAGGCCGGACGCAGCCCGTAGAACACCGCCTCCACCGTGGGATTGTTCCGGAATTTGTTCAGAAACGCCCCAACTGCCAGAATGATGAGAATAGACGGCGCAATCAGGCCCAGGGTGGCAATCACGCTGCCGGGCACGCCGCCCACGGTGTAGCCCACATAGGTCGCCATGTTGACGCCCATGGGGCCGGGCGTGGACTCGGACACGGCAATCATGTTCGTCAGGTCCGCGGAGGTGAACCAGCCGGTGCGCTGCCCGATGTCCGTCAGGAAAGGAATCGTGGCCAGGCCGCCGCCCACGGCGAAAAGACCGGCCCGGAAGAACTCAAAAAACAGGCGCAGATACATCATTTCTTCCCCGCCTCCTTTCCGTTCCGGCGCAGCAGGAAGCCCAGCACGCCCGCAGCCACCACAATCAAGGCCGGGGAGACCTTGAACAGGGTGGAGAGCAGGAAGGTTGCCACGCAGATGACCGCCGTGGGCGGGTCAATCACGCTGGATTTGCGCAGCTTCAGCACCGCGTTGAGGATGAGCACGCACACACAGGCCCGAATCCCGCCGAAGGCGTGGGCCACCGCCGGAATATGGGCAAAATTGCGCAGAAACGCGGCAATCACCGTGATAATCAGCACGCTGGGGAACACAACGCCCAGTGTGGCAATGACGCCGCCCAGGGTTCCCGCCTGCTTCATGCCCACAAAGGTGGCCGTGTTCACCGCGATGACGCCGGGGGTGCACTGGCCGATGGCGTAGTAGTCCGCCAGCTCCTCGTCGGTGGACCAGTGGCGCTTGTTCACCACCTCCCGCTGGAGGATGGGCAGCATGGCGTAGCCGCCGCCGAAGGTACACGCGCCCGTCCGGGCAAAGGTCAGAAATAAGTCCAGATAGATGTTCAATATAACCCTTTTCTCCTCTTTTGTCACTTCACCCGCAGCAGTCGGGCGATTTTGTCTCCCTTGGGCATCAGGCTCAAGTCGTCCCGGTTGAGCACCTGGAGCAGCACCACCAGCAGCAGGTAAATCACCCCGGAGGCCAGAGAGGCGCACACCACACTCAGGGTGTTCCCCAGCCGGGGCAGCATCAGGCCGTACACCGCCCAGGCCGCCCCGCCCATGGCCGTGGTGGCCAGAAGGAGCTTGCCGAACACTTTCAAGTAGCTCGGGCAGCCGGGCACCACCCGGTGCACGATCGCCAAATCCAGAGAGCAGGTGATGCCGTAGCAGATGCAGGTGCCGATGGGCGAGCCGAGAATGTTGAACTGCACCGTGCCCACCATCACATAGTCAAAAATCACCATGGTGATGCCGCCCATGAGCATGGTCACGATGGGCAGGTGGAGCACGCCGTGGCTCTGCATGATGGAGTTGCAAACCAGCATCAGGCACACAAACACGTTCGCAATCCCCAGAATGGACAGAATCGTGCCCGCCACTGCAATGTTGTAGCTGGGGAAGAGCATTTTGGTGATGGGCGTGCCCAGCACCAGCATCACCGCGCCGGAGGGCAGAGCCACCAGCGCCGCCATCTTCAGGGAGGAGCCCACGATGCGGGCCGCGCCCTTCCGGTCCCGGCGGGTGAAGCAGGCCGTCACCGCGGGAATAACGGAGGCCGTAATGGCAACCATCAGGGCCGCGGGAATCTGGTAGATGGTCTGCACCACGGAGTAGTTGCTCATCAGGGCCCGGGCGCCGTCCTCCTGGAGCATCAGGCCCGCATGCTGGAGCCGGCGCAGCACCAGAGCATTGTCCACCAGCGTAATCAGGGATGCGGAGGCGGAGGTCAGGGTGATGGGCACCGCCAGAGACAGACAGCTGCGCAGAATCGCCCCGTTGGAGGTGGTGCGGCTGCTGGTGCCCCTGGGCTCCAGACGCCGGAAATGGCGCTGCTCCAGACTCATGTACACCAGCGCGATGACCTCCGAGGCGGTGATGCCCACGATGGCCGCCGCCGCGCCCATGTGGTCCGGCATCCCCAGCACATTCATGGCGTACCAGGCCAGAGGCAGGCCGATGACCAGCTTGAAAACGGATTCCAGAATCTGGGAGATGGAGGAGGGCGTCATGTGCCGGTGCCCTTGGGCGTAGCCCCGGAAGGCGGACAGGCCCGCCACCAGCATCACCGAGGGGGCCAGCGCCCGCATACAGGTGGCCGCCTTGCTGTCTCCCATGATGCGGGCAAACACGTCGGCACCGAAGAACATGATGCAGCTGCACACCGCGCCCACCGTGAAGAAGAAGGCAAAGGCCACCCGGAAAATCCGGTGAATCTGCTCCCGCTCCCCCTTGGTGTTGGCCTCGGAGACCATCTTGGAGATGGCCACCGGCACGCCCGCCGTGGAGATGATGAGCAGCACGTTGAAGACGTTGAAGGCCGCGTTGAAGTCCGTGTAGCCGCCGCCGGAGCCGAGAATGTTGGCCAGGGGCATTTTGTAAAGCAGGCCGATGATTTTAACGATGAGAATTCCCACCGCCAGCACCGCCGCTCCGCCGAAAAAGCTGGCCTCGCCCCTGTTCTGTGTTTCAGACATACTTACCTCCGTCGGTCATCCAAACATGTGGGGCATCGCGTAGTGCTCCACTTCCCAGCGAATTTTATCCAGATCCAGGGTCAGGTAGCTCCCGTTCTCGTAGAGAACCTTGCCCCGGGCCATGGTCAGGCGCACGTCGCTGCCCCGGGCGGAGTAGACCAGATTCTCCACCACGTCGTGGCAGGGAATCAGGCCGGGCCGGGTGAAGTCCACCAGAATCAAATCCGCGTCATAGCCCGGCTGGATGGAGCCGGTGTGACGGCCCAGAGCCTTCGCGCCGTTCACCGTGGCCATCTCCAGCGCCTGCATGGCCGTCACCGCCACCGGGTCCCGGTGGACGCCGCAGGGGAGCAGAGACGCCAGCTTCAGCTCCTCGAACAGGTCGTGGCTGTTGTTGCTGGACACGCCGTCGGTGCCCAGGGCCACGTTCACCCCGGCCTTGAGCATCTCCGGAATCCGGGCGATGCCGCTGCCCAGCTTCAGATTGGACACCGGGTTGTGGGCGCAGCTGATGTTCTTTTTCCGCATCAGCTCCATGTCCGTATCGCTGCACCAGACACAGTGGGCGGCAATGCCCCGCCCGCACTCCCACACGCCGTAGCTGTCCAGCAGGCGCAGCGGGGAGGTCTTGTGGTGGCGCTGACAGTTCCGGTGCTCCAGCTGGGTCTCGGAGACGTGTACATGCATCCCCAGACCGTGGTCCGCGGCGAAGCGGCCCAGATACTCCCACAGGTTGGGCGCGGCGAAGGAGGTGTACTGCGCGTGGATGGAGGCGTCGATGAGAATCTGACCGCCGTTGCAGCCGTGGTAGCGCTCGGTCAAATCCTGAAGGTCCCGGCAGGGCTGGTACTCCTCCGGGCGCTCCAGGTGCTCAAAGCAGGTGGTGCCCCGGCAGATGTTGGCGTTCAGGCCCGCGGCCAATATCTCCTGAATCATGTCCTCGCAGAAGTAGTACATGTCCTCGATGGCGGTGACGCCGCAGGACACCAGCTCCGCCAGAGCCAGCGCCGTGCCCGCCCGGACACAGCGCGCGTCCAGCCGGTCCTCCGCCGGAAAGATGTACTCGTTGAGCCAGGTCTGGAGGTCGTGGCCTCCGCCGTAGCCCCGGAGCAGGGTCATGGGAATGTGGGTGTGGGCGTTGATGAGGCCGGGCATCAGAACCATCCCCGCGCCCGGAATCTCCCGGTCGAAGCTGCCCTCGGGCCGCTCCAAATCCACGGAGAGGATTTTGTCCCCCTCCACGCTGACCCAGGCGTGGGGCAGGACCCGCCGCTCCCCGTCCATGGTCACGGCTGTGACATCAGAAAAAAGTGTTCTCATTGGTACTCCTATCGCGATTATTCGTCAAGATTGCGCAGACAAGCGCGCAGCAGGGCGGAGAAGCCCTCCTTGCCCGCCTCGGCGGCCTCCAGGACCTCCTCCTCGGTGAGGGGCTGGTCCAGAATCCCCGCCGCCATGTTGGTCAGCAGGGTGATGCCCAGCACCTCCATGCCGCAGTGGCGGGCGATGATGACCTCCGGCACCGTGGACATGCCCACCGCGTCGGCACCCAGAATCCGCGCCGCCCGAATCTCCGCCGGGGTCTCGTACTGCGGGCCGCTCATGTACAGATAGACGCCCTCCCGCAGGGTCAGACCCAGCTCCCCGGCGCAGCGCCGGGCCAGACCGCGCAGCTGTGCGGAATAGTTGTAGCTGCTGTCCGGGAAGCGCGGTCCAAACTCCGGCAGGTTCGGCCCGCACAGCGGGGAGTCCAGCGCCAGCTTGATGTGGTCCTCAATCAGCATCAGGTTGCCCGCCTGCCAGTCCCGGTTGACGCAGCCCGCCGCGTTGGTCACCACCAGCAGCTCCGCGCCCAGCAGCCGCATCACCCGGATGGGGAAGGTCACATCCGCGAAGTCGTAGCCCTCGTAGTGGTGGAAGCGGCCCTGCATGATGACCACCTTCTGTCCCTCCATGGTGCCGAACACCAGACGCCCGGCGTGACCCGGCGCCGTGGAGCGGCGGAAGTGGGGAATGGCAAAAAAGGGCACAGAGATGGGGTTCTCCACCTGCTCGGCCAAATAACCCAGCCCGGACCCCAGTACCATCGCCACCCGGGGCACAAAGCCGTCCAGTCGGCTCTTCAGGTAGTCGGCGCTGGCCGTGTAATCTGCATAAGTAAAGCTCATGGTGACTCGCTCCTTCTCTGTACGCGCATCGCTGTGCTGTTCCGGCCCGGCGCGGCGGTTTCTCCCACCCCCGGGCGCTCTATCTTCTCTATTTTACAACGGCAGCGGGAAAAATGCAACGCAGCAGCGGGACTTTTTGGCCCCAAAGCGCGTGAAAGCGAAAATTCCCCCGCCGCGCCCCCCAACGGCGAAGCGCGGGGATTTTTGGCTTGCAAAACCGGGCCGAAGCCGATATAATTGGAGGCAGTTAATACTCAATGCCCGGCCGGGCCGCCACGCCCCGCTGAAAGGGGTGTTGGATACAGCGCATTTCGGTGATGTAGTCCGCCCGCTCCAGCAGCTCCGGGGCCGGGTCCCGCCCGGTGAGCACCAGCTCCGCCCCCTCCGGGGCGCCGTCCACCAGGGTCAGCAGCTCCTCCAGGGGCAGCAGGCCCGTGTTCACGGCGGCGCAGGCCTCGTCCAGCACCACCAGCTCCGCCTGACCGGAGGCAAGCCGCTCCCGGCAGCAAGCGCACAAATTCAGAAAGCGCCGCGCGGCCTCCCGCCGCTCCTGCTCCGTCATGCGGAAGGAGAAGGTGACCCGCTCCGGCACCGCCAGCAGCTCCACCTCCGGCAAGCGCGCCAGAGCCAGCCGCTCCCCGGTGTCCGCGCCCTTGAGAAACTGGGCGATGAGCACCCGCTTTCCCCGGCCCGCGGCCCGCAGCGCCAGACCCATGGCGGCTGTGGTCTTTCCCTTGCCGTCTCCACAGTAGATGTGTACCATCGTCCGGCCCCCTTTTCGTCGGGAATTACTGATTCACCCCGTCCGGCGTCGAAGCTGGATGGAATCCGGGGTTCCCCAAATCTGAGGGCCATTTTACCACGTCATCGACGCTTTTGCAATCTTCCCAAGGAGGTTCCCTATGCGTATTCTGTCCCGCCTCACCCGCCGCGCCGCCGCGGTGCTGTGCGCCGCCGCTCTGGTTCTGAGCATGACCTGCTCCGCCTGGGCCTCGGAGGTGACTCCCCAGGAGTCCGTCGCCGCCGCGGTGCTCCGGCCCCCGCTCACCAACACCGCCCAGGCCAAGAGCGCCACGGTGATGATCTACATGATCGGCTCCGACCTGGAGTCCAAGCGGGGCCTGGCCACCGACGACCTGAATGAAATCATGGCAGCAAATCTGGGCGAGAATGTGAACGTGGTCATCCAGACCATGGGCACCCGCCAGTGGTGCAGCCCCTCCGTGCGCGCGGACACCTCGGAGCGCTTCTGCATCCGGGACGGCGGCCTCCACCTGCTCGACGACAAGCTGGGGCAGCTGGACTCCACCGACCCTCAGACCCTCACCGACTTCATCCGCTACTGCGCCGACACCTTCCCCGCGGACCGGAACATTCTGGTCCTCTGGGACCACGGCGCGGGGCCCATCTACGGCTTCGGCTGCGACGAGCACCAGGGCAAGAACGCCTCCCTCACCCTGGACGAGCTCCGCACCGCCCTGCGGGAGAGTGAAGTGACCTTCGACCTGCTGGGCATGGACGCCTGCCTGATGGGCAGTCTGGAGACCTGTTGCGCCCTGTGGAGCTTTGCCGACTACCTCTGCGCCTCGGAGGACTTTGAGTCCTCGGACGGCTGGGAGTACACCCGCTGGCTCAGCGCCCTGGGCAAGAACCCCGCCATCGCCACCCCCGAGCTGGGCCGCATCATCACCGAAGACTTCGCGACCGCCTCCGCCAAAGCCGGGGAGGACGGCATTCTCGCCTTGGTGGACCTGGCCTACACCCCCCTGCTCTCCGCGGGCTGGGCCCGTTTCGGCTACGAGCACGACAGCGCCCTCACCAGCGCCAACTACAGCTGGGCCGCCACCCCCAGCGCCCGCGCCACGGAGCTGAGTCAGCGCATCTTTGACGCCGACAGCTACTACGTCACCGATGTGATGGCCGCCGCCAACACCGTGGACGGCGAGGGCTCCGACGTGCTCTCCAGTATGCTCTCCGACGCCATTTCCGCCTGCTCCTCCACCGAGGGCAGCAAGTACATGACCGGTCTTTCCGTCACCCTGCCCTACGCCGACAGCAGCTTCTATCAGAAAATGAAGGCCGTTCTGCTGGGCTGCGGCTTCGATGAGACCTATCTGGAGTGGCTGGGCACCTTCGCCGACGCTCTGGACATCGGGGATAACTACTACGACCACTGGGAGGACTGGCAGTCCGAGTGGAGCGGCTGGGACGCCTACCAGCAGCAGCGCCCCTCCAGCCCCAACTGGGACAAGTGGCTGGAGGACGAGGAGGCCAACCAGAGCAAGACCATGATCGACTACGACGCCCAGCTCTCCAACACCCGCGCCGATGTCTGGGAAAAGGACGAGGAGCACGGCTGCTACATCGCCCGGCTGGAAAACGGCGACCGCTCCTATCAGGACCCGGTCAACGACCTGTGGTACTACTACAAGGCCGCGGACCGGAGCTGGTGGGTCTGGCGGGGCGTCAACTGGGAGCGCTGCTCCAACCCCGGCTACCCGGTGGACTGATTCCCCGGGCGGGGGACCGGAGCGCCCTCAAACCGTCAGATTAAAGCGCTCCATCCACTGGTTGAGCTGCACCAGCCAGGCCAGCATCTGCGGGCCCGCCATGAGCTGGCCGAACCAGGCCTCGCCGTAGCTGCCCGCGTCCCGCAGCAATCCGTTTCTGAGCACGTCCTCCTCCACCACCGCGTGGAGGGGGGCGTTTTTGTCGTCCAGAATCCCCTTCAGCCGCTCCCGCACCAGCAGCTCAAAGAGCGGGTTGTGGGTCTTGGGATAGGGACTCTTGGGCCGGTTGCGCACGTCCTCCGGCAGCAGCCCCCGGGCCGCCTCCCGCAGCACCTGCTTGCGCACGCCGCCCCGGCTCTTCATCTCCCAGGGGATGTTCCACACGTACTCCACCACATGGTGGTCGCAGAAGGGCACCCGAATCTCCAGCCCTGTGGCCATGCTGATGCGGTCCTTCCGGTCCAGCAGATTGGTCATGAACCAGGTCAGATTCAGCCAGCTCACCTCCCGGCGGCGCGCCTCCTCCCGGCTCTCCCCCTCCAGACGGGGCGTCTCGGCCAGACTGCGGCGGTAGCGCTCCCCCACCGCCGCCTCCAGCTCCAGCCGCCGCACCAGCTCCGGCCGCAGAATCCGGGTGCGCACGCTCAGGTCCATGCACCAGGGGAAGGTGTCCGCCCAGAGCATATCCGGCCGGTGGAACCAGGGATAGCCGCCGAAAATCTCGTCGGAGCACTCCCCCGACAGGGCTACCACATGGTTTTCCCGTATTTTTCGACAGAAATATAACAGAGAGGAATCGCAGTCCGCCATACCCGGGAAGTCCTTGGCCTCCATGGCCGGCTCCAGCAGCTCCACCAGCGTCCTCTGGTCGCAGATGAGCACCCGGTGCCGGGTTCCACAGGCGTCCCGCATCCGCTCCACCCAGGGCCAGTCGGCGTCGGGCTGGAAGGAGCTGGCGTGGAAATATTTGTCGTTGTCGGTGTAGTCGAAGGAATAAGTCTCCAGGGCGCTCTCTCCCCGCTCCCGCAGGTCCTGCGCCGCCACCGCCGTGATAATAGACGAGTCCAGCCCCCCGGAGAGCAGCGTGCACAGGGGCACATCGCTGACCAGCTGCCGCCGGATGGCTCCGGTGAGCAGGTCCCGGAGGTGGGCCACAGTGTCCTCCCAGCTCTCCCGGTGCTCCCGGCTCTCTACGTTCCAGTAGCGCTGGATTTGCAGCCCCGATTCATCCAGGCGCAGCCAGTGGGCCGGGCGCAGCTCCGCCACGTCCGCAAACACCCCGCTGCCCGGCGTCCGGGCGGGGCAGACGCCCAGAATCTCCCGCCAGGTGTCCTCGTCCGCCCGGGGCGTCACGCCGGGACAGGCAAAGAGCGCCTTCGGCTCCGAGGCGAACACGAACAGCCCATTCTGGAAAGTGTAGAAGAAGGGCTTGACCCCGAAGCGGTCCCGGCAGCAGTACAGGCTTTGCGTGCGTTGATTCCACACGGCAAAGGCGTAGATGCCCTCCAGCTCCTGTCCCACCGCTTCGCCGTACTCCAGAAAGGCCTCCAGCACCACCTCCGTGTCGCTGTGGGTGCGGAAGCGATGCCCCCGCTCCTCCAGCCGCCGACGCAGCTCCGGCGCGTTGTACAGCTCCCCGTTGTACACCAGCACGCAGTCCCCGTTGAACATGGGCTGCGCCCCGTTTTTCGGGTCGATGACCGCCAGCCGCCGGTGGGCCAGACCACAGTGGGGGCTGAGGTAGCTCCCCTGGTCGTCCGGGCCCCGATGGGCAAGGGTCCGGTTCATCTCCCGGAGCGCTCTGGACCACTCCGGCCCTCCCAGGTCCCGGTCAAAGGCGCAGAATCCGGAAATTCCACACATACAATCGCCTCCCTTTCGCAATTCAACACCACCAGTCTATGCAGATTGGCCCAAAAATGTGCCTGCTCACCCCGGAGGGCGAAAAACCATAGGATGGTGCAGATTTCAGTGGAAGGAGCGATTACCATGGAGTCCTTTTCCCTGGACCCGGAGGCCTTCGCGCGGGTCTGGCAGCGGGTCAGCGCTGGGCGGGATGGTCCCATTGGGCTGGGCAGGCCAGCGGGGCCGCCGCCCGGGCCGGGCCGTCCGCCCATGCCGCCGCCTGGGCCAAACCGTCCTCCAATACCACCCCCCGGACCGGGTCGTCCACCTGTGTCACCTCCCGGGCCAAATCGACCGCCTATGCCGCCCGGGCCACCTCCCGGGCCAAATCGTCCACCTATGCCGCCCGGGCCACCTCCCGGACCAAATCGGCCAGCGGGGCCGCCCGGGCCGCCTCCCGGACCAAACCGTCCACCAATGCCTCCCGGGCCAAACCGCCCGCCTGTGCCGCCTCCTCTGGGGCCTCAGTGCCGGGAGAATGAGGCCCTGCTGCGCAGCCTCATCGGCCAGGAGTTGGAGCGTGCCCGCAGCGCTCAGGTCTCCTTCCTCCCCGCCCGGCTGTCCACTCAGGCAATGGGCCGGGCCAAACGGCTGGCGGCGGCCCTCTACCTCATCTGCGGACGCTGGTATCTGCCCCAGCA
>CACZUK010000013.1 GCA_902784305.1 Oscillospiraceae bacterium
ACTCCGCCAGCGTCAGGGTGAAGCGGAACTCCGTCACCCCGTCCACGCTGGTGACGGTGATGTCCTCCTTGTGGCTGTTCAGGATGGTCTTGACGATGTACAGCCCCAGACCGACCCCCTCCTTGTCCAGGCTGCGGGAGCGGTCGCTCTTGTGGAACCGGTCGAAAATCATGCTCAGCTCCTCCGGCGGGATGGTCTCGCCGGTGTTCCGGACACTAATCCACGCCTTGCCGCCCCGGGGCACAATGGCCACGCCGATGGTCCCCCCCTGCCGGGAAAACTTGATGGCGTTGTCCATCAGATTGTAGCACACCTGAGTGATGGCGTCCGGGTCGCCCCAGACCAGCACGTCGTTGTCCGGAAACTTCACGTCCACATCCAGCCCCCGGCCGGTAATCTTCCGCTCCAGGCTGATGAGCACCTGGGCGAAGGTCTCGGTGATGCTGAACTGACTCTGGGCCACCATCTGATGCTCCCGCACGGCCAGACGGCTCATGTCCAGCATCTTGCGCACCAGACGGCTGAGGCGGCGGGTCTCGTCTGAAATGACCTTCAGGCTCTCCCGCTGCCGCTCCGGGGGGATGGTCCCGTCCAGAATCCCATCGGTAAAGCCGGAGATGGTGGTCATGGGGGTCTTGAGCTCGTGGGAGATGTTCGCCACAAACTCCTGCCGCCGCTGCTCGGCGCAGGCGATGGAGTCGGCCATGGTGTTGAAGGCGGTGGCCAACTGGCTGATTTCCTCCACGTTCTGGTCCGCGTCGGCGCGCAAATCGTACTCGCCCATGCCGAAGCGCTTGATGGTGTCGGTGAGCTCGTGGAGGGGCCGCACCTGCTGCCGGGTGGTGACGTAGCTGGAGAGAAAGGCGAAGGCCAGCACCGCCACGGCGCTGAGCAGGAACATCACGCCGAAGCTGCGCCACATGCCGGTGAGGTTCTCCGTGCTGGCGGTCACAAAAACGTAGCCGGAAAGCCGGTCATTCACCAAAATGGGCGCACCAACCGCGAACTTTTTGCGCGCATACACCCCCAAATCCGACATGCCGTGGTAGTTCTGCCGCTCTGAGACCTGCCCCAGGGTGAACGGGTCAATTCGGGTGCCCTCGGCCACGGGGTCGTCCGCGTCGTCGTACTCGAAGCAGTAGGTGACCGCCCCCTGAGCGTCGCACAGCAGCACGTCCGCGTCGGGATTGTTGGCGATGTAGGCCAGCAAATCCCGGCTGACGCTCTCCGCCGCGCCGATGTGGTCCTCCTGAAACAGGCCCGCCACCTTGGCAATCTGCACCGCGTCGGTCTCCAGCAGCTTCTTCTTCTCCGCCACGGCGTAGCGGAAGGTGCTGGCCAGAAAGGCGATGCCCAGCAGGATGAAGGCCACCAGAATCAGCCCGGCGGTGAGGATGAAATGCCGCTGATAGATGGAATACGTTCGGCTCTTTTTCATACCCCGCCTCTCAGCTCAGCAGCTCGAACTTGTAGCCCACGCTCCAAACGGTCTTGAGGCTCCACTTGTCGCTCACGCCCTCCAGCTTCTCCCGCAGCCGCTTGATGTGCACATCCACGGTGCGGCTGTCGCCGAAGTAGTCAAAGCCCCAGACCTCGTCCAACAGCTGGTTCCGGGTAAACACCCGGTTGGGGTGGGAGGCCAGGTGGAAGAGCAGCTCCATCTCCTTGGGGGGCGTGTCCACCCGCTTGCCGTCCACCAGCAGCTCGTAGGAGTCCATGTTGATGACCAGCTTGTCGTAGCTGAGCTTGCGCTCCCGGGTCTCCTCCACGTCGTAGCGGCGCAGCACCGCGTGGATGCGGGCCAGCACCTCCTCCATCTCAAAGGGCTTGACGATGTAGTCGTCCGCGCCCATCTCCAGGCCGTTGACCTTGTCCATGGTTTCGCCCTTGGCGGTCATCATGATGATGGGGGTCTTGGCGCTCTCCCGGATGCGCTTGCACACGGTCCAGCCGTCCATGACGGGCAGCATGATGTCCAGCAGCACCAGGTTCGGCTGCTCGCTCTGGAACAGACTCAGGCCCTTGCCGCCGTCCTCGGCGATGACGGTCTCATAGCCCTCCTTCTCCAGATACATTTGCAGCAGTTGGGAGATGCCGGGCTCATCCTCAACAATCAGAACTTTTATCGCCATAATTCTTCCTCAATTCTTCCTCAATTCTTCCAAAAAGCCATCGTTTCGCCTGTGTGGAGACGCAACGTTTCCACACAGAATTATTATACTCCCGAACGGCGGCAGAAGGATGAACAATCTGTGAACGAACAAAGGTTTCAGCGCGTCAGGACCGCGCCGCCCTGGGAGAGCACCCCCACGGCACAGCGCAGCAGCGGCGCGCCCAGCTCCAGCGGCCCCAGCTCCCACACCGCCCGGGCGACCTGGGAGAGGTAGATGGCCTGGCGTTTTCTGCCCGCTTTTGGCTCAAAACGGGCCAAAAGGAGCAGCAGCGCCCGCCTCTGCGCCGTCCAGGGAGCGGAATCCGCCGCGCGCTCCTCCACGTCCTCCAGCCGCCGAAGGGTCATGCGCACCAGCGCGCCGGGATTCTCCCGGTCCTGCCGGGCGGCCAGCGCCGGGTCCGGCGCTTTCCCCTTCAGCGCGGTGAGAAAGCACCAGTCGAAGGGGTCGATTCTGGCGGGACAGGCCACGGGCACCGGCTCCGGCGCGCGCAGCGGAACGCGCTCCGGGGGACGCGCCGCCGCGGCGTCAAACCACGCCTCCGTCAGGGTGAAGTTGACAAAGCCGCCCCGTCCCGCGGCACTGGCGAGCCAGGTTCCGGAGAGCTCCAGATCCGCGGCCAGGGCTTCCGCGTCCAGACCGAGGGCGCGGGGGGCGGCGCTGGACAGCTCCGCGCGATCCGAAGGCCGTGTCGGGGGAAAGTCGAGGCGCTCCAGCGCGCGTCTGAGGGCCGCGTCCGCCTGAGCGCTGGCCTGTGTGAGCAGAGGGTTCATGCTGTCTCCTTCTTTTCGTCTTCTGATTGCGCGGGGAGCGGGCAGCGGCGCCGCTTCGCCCACATGAGACAATCCGCGCGCCCGCTGCTGCCGTTCCCGGCAAACAGGCGCCTTTCTCCCCCATTCTTCCGCAAAACAGGGATAACTATCACAAAAAAGTACAGGGAGGGCGCAAACCCTCCCTGTGACTCACTGACTGATGTTGGTCCGCCGGACCGTGAGAGAGAAATAGTTCTCCCCGGCCATCTGGTGGTCGATGTCGATGGAGTAGTCCACCTCCAGGCGTCCGCCGTTGTCGCCCATGGTGGAGTGGAGTCTGCGGGTGGCGACTCCCACCTCCAGGTTGCCCATCGGCGTGGTGTACAGGGACAGATGCCGCACCCCGGTCTCAAAGACGATCTGAGAGTTCAGTCCTCCGGTACGGGTGAGCACCACACGCTTGGGCGTAATGTCCAAGCTGGTCCGGGTGCCCTCCAGACCCGTGAGCACGCTCTCCTCGTAGGTGACGCAGTAGCCCTGCTCGGTGCGGCTGAGGGCGCCGGCGGTGGTGAGATCCACGCTGTCGGGCGCGGCGTCCTCGTACTCCTGACGACTGTGAATGGAAATCATCGCATTGTTGATCTGTTCGCTCATAGGATCTCCTCAAATGAAAAGGGGGTGTCATGGACGGACGGATACAGGGTGGAAGGGGTGCAAAGAAGAGGGTTCAGTAGCGCTCGATGGCCACCTGACCCACCGGCTCCGTGACGGGGCGGCCCAGGAAGCGGGAGGCCAGCTCGGTGAAGCTCTCCGTGGTGTCGCTGACGAACCAGCGATAGGTGCCCCGGCGGTTCTCAGCGGCCTGATGACCGCTGGCGTAGAGCCGTTCGCGGACCTGACGGACCACCTCCGCGCCGGAGTCCAGCAGCGTGACCTCCGGGCCCATGAAGTTCTGAATGACCTCCGTGAGCAGGGGGTAGTGGGTGCAGCCGAGGACGAGGGTGTCCACACCGGCGTCGCGGATGGGGCTGAGGTAGTCCCGGACGACGGTTTCGATGACCACGTCCCCGGGCTGGGTGCGTCCGTTCTCCACCAGAGGCACGAAGAGCGGGCAGGCCAGGGAGAAGGTCTCCGCCATGGGGTTGGCGTGGCGCATGACGCGCTCATAGGCCCCGGTTCGGACAGTGGCTTTGGTGGCAATGAGCCCGATTTTGTTGTTTCTGGTGACCTGAGCCGCCCGCAGCGCCGTGGGACCCACCACGCCGAAGACCGGTATCTCCTGCTCCGCGGACAGCTCCGCCAGAGCGGTGCTGGAGACCGTGCCGCAGGCGATGACAATGGCCTTGAGGTCGAAGGTCCGCAAAAACGCCACGTCCTGTCGGGCGTAGCGGAGAATGGTGTCCCTGGAGCGGCCGCCGTAGGGCACGCGACCAGTGTCTCCGAAGTAGACCACGCTCTCGTTGGGCAGCTGCTTCGCCATCTCCCGCACGGTGGTAAGCCCCCCCATGCCGGAGTCGAAAACACCAATGGGTCTGTTGTCCAAGCTCAGCTCTCCTTCCCGAGGTTCTAACATTATCATATACCACACCATCCTGAATTTCAAGTGTAAAATGCCACAGATTTCGCATATTCCGTAGGCGTAGAATTGCAATTGACAATTGCTGGAAAATGAATATACTATTGAAGATGAGCACTTTGGCGATTTTGGGGAGGGATGGACAATGAAGCTGGAGCTTACGCGAAAGCAGTATCGTCGGCTACTGGATATGGTCTATATTGGCAACTGGGTCCTCAACTCCGAGCGGGGCGAGGACCGCTTTCAGGACTACGACGAGGTGGAATCTCTGCTCTTCGGCCTGGCCCCCTCGGAGGGCATGCCCAGCCTGACGGAGCGCTGGGGCGGGGAAATCGTGCCCAGCCGCGCCTTCGTCAACGGGGGGATTCACGAGGCCATCGCGGACTACGAGGACGCGATTTTCTTCGACATTCTGGCCGAGGACCTGGCCCGGCGGGACATGCACGACGTGCCCATCGACGAGAGCAACTACGACGAGCTGACCACCCGCATTGACGAGTATATGACCGAATTTGAGCTGCATGGCACCGACCGGGTGCAAATTGACCGGAGCTGAGCAGCGCACTGCCGCGCCTTGTCATCAGCGCAATGCTGCCGCGCCTTGTGAGGGGCGCGGCAGTGTTTTTTTCTTTCCCTCCGCCGGGGCGCCGCGCGCTCCGAAGCGGCTGATCGCGGTCTTCCAGCTTCCTGACACCGTTCAGGGCCCAGAGGCGTCCAGAACTTCGTCGTCGTCCCTGACTGCCGCCGGTCTGTCCTCCGCCTTGTTTTGAAGACTGCTCTAGTCCTCCCCCCAGCCGCCGGGCGGGTCGGTGATGTTGAGAATCACCACTGCGCTGGCGGAGATGCCCGTGACGGGGTTCACCGCGATGTGGCGAATCATGGACCGGATGGTGGCGCCGTTGGGCAGCACCTCGTCCACAAACTGGACCTCGCAGCTCTTGCAGGATTTGTCCAGCGCGTTGAGGAAGGGGGCGGTGGGCCCGGTCTGGATGCCCTGGATGCTGACGGTCTGGTCCACATACTCGGTGGTGAGCACCTTCCTCAGCCGGTCCAAAAATTCCCGATAGGCCCGGTTGCACCGGGTCAGCTGGAACTTTTCCGCGTCGCTCTCCAGCACGGCCATGGGCATGGTGTCGAAGAAGCCGCTGAGCCGGTCCGTGCTGTCGTTGGAGAGGGCGGCCACGTCGTAGAGGTTGATGCGGCCGATGGCGGTGTAGTAGCCGGTCTCCTCCGGGTTCTCGAAGCCGATTTGGATGCCCTTGCGGTTGCGCTCCACAATCTCCTCCATGGGAATGGCCTTGCAGTAGTAGTAGCCCTGGAGCTTGGTGCAGCCCACCTCCCGCAGGAACTCCACCTGCTGCTCGGTCTCCACGCCCTCGGCCACGGTCTCCACGCCCAGGGCCAGAGCCATCTGAATCAGCTCCGTGAGGATGATTTTGCTCTCGTCGCCCTCTTCGAAGCGGTGCATGAAGCGCATGTCGAACTTGATGAGGTCGAAGCGGATGTCCTGGAGCACGTCCAGGGAGGAATATCCGCTCCCGAAATCGTCCATCCAGACCTGGAATCCCAGCTTCTGGAACCGGAGAATCTGCTCCTTCATGCGCTCGAAGTCGCCGCCCACGGCGCTCTCCGTGACCTCGATGGTCAGCTTCTCCCGGGCGATGCCCGCCTCGTCCACCCGGCGGCGCACCTCCTCGATGATGTCGCACACGTCGAAGTCCACCCGGGAGAGGTTCAAAGATTGGGGCACCACATACAGCCCCATCTCGTGCTGGTGGCGCATTTTCAGCAGAATCTGGTCCAAAACGTAGAGGTCCAGCTTATAAATCAGGCGGGAGCTCTCCAGAATGGGGATGTAGTCCCCCGGCGAGAGGAAGCCTTTGACCGGGTCAATCCAGCGGGAAAGCGCCTCCTCGTCGCAAACCCTGCCGTTGGCGGCCCGGACGATGGGCTGGAAGTAGACCTTGACCCAGCGCTCCTCCAGCGCCCGGTCCAGATTGTTGATGATGTAGCGGTAGTGCTCCACGCGGCGGAGCATTGCCTCGTCGAAGTAGTAGAAGTTGGACAGGTAGGAGTTCCGGTCCTGGTCGTAGGCGAACTTGGCTCGGTCGCAGGCCACGTTCACGTCCACGGTTCCCAGACGGCTGGGGTAAATGCCCACCCGCACGGGCAGGGAGCGGCCGTTGTTGGCCTGGCTGAACGCCCGGAACACGGTTTTCAGCTGCTCCTCCAGCTGGGCCTCGTCGCACACAGCGGCGAAGTGATCCTGCCCGATGCGGCAGCAGTTCTGATGACCGAACTCCCGCTCCAGAATCCGGGCGGCCTCCCGCAGCAGCCGGTCGCCCTGAGCGAAGCCGTACTGGCGGTTGTAGTACTTCATGCCCACCAGATTGAAGTAGAGCATACAGGGCTTGCCGCCGTGGTAGAGCAGCTCATCCCGGCGCTCCTCGGCCAGTGTAAAGAAGCGGCTCATGCTGGGCAGGCCGGTGAGGTCGTCGGTGTCAATGCGCCGGTTCAGGTCGTCGATGTAGCCCTTGAGGTGGACGCGCATCTGGTCGAAGGCCTGGGTGAGGGTTCCCACCTCGTCCCGGCCCTTGTAGGTGAGGTCCATGTCGTAGTCGCCCGCGGCCAGCCGCCGGGAGGCGGCGGTGAGGCGCTGGAGGGGCCGGGTGAGAATGTCCATGGCGAAGAGCACCACCAGCCCGAAGAAGGCGATGATGGCCGCCGTGGCGAAGAGGATGATGGTGGTGAGCCGGGTCCAGGCGGCGTTGATTTCCCGCACGGGCACCGTGACCACCAGCTTCATGCCCGTGGAGAGGGTGGCGAAGGAGAGCTGCCGCTCCTCGCCGTCCAGGGAGTAGCGCAGCAGATCCTCGCCGCTCTGGTCCTGCTGGAGCATGGTGTCGTAGAGGGCGCTGTTGGAGATGTCGGGCAGGCTGCCCCGCTCGATCTGGGGGTGGTAGATGACCCGACCCTCCTCGTCCAGCAGGCAGGCAAAGCCCGTGTCGTAGACGCGGATGGGGCGAATCTGCTCCAGCAGGGTTTCCAGAGGGATGTCCATGCCCAGCACGCCGATGAGAGTGCCGGTCTTATAGATGGGCACGACGTAGGAAATCATCCACATCTCGTTCAAAAAGTGGGCCTGATAAGGCCCCACCCAGGAGGGACGGCCCCGCTGAATGGGCAGAAAGTACCAGGCGGTGTGGGCATCGTCGCTGGGGTCGAGGGTGCGGGCGTCCAGGTCCTCGCGCCGGGCGAAGCCGGTCTTTCCGGCCTTGGCGTAGAAGAAGCCGTGCTCCTGCTCGCTGACCTCGGTGCGGATGCAGTAGTAGTAGGTGATTACGCCGTGGGTGCGGTTGGCCACGCTGCTGAAGGCCTGCTGAATCCGCTGACAGTGGGCCTTCAGGTGCTCATCCACCAGACGAATCTGCTCCGGGCTGCGGCGCTCCAAATCCTCCGGCGCGCCGGTGACGCCGCCCTCGGCCAGCACGATGCCGTCCAGAGAGTCGGCGGCGATGTTGGCGGCCATTTCCACGGACTGCTCGATGCCGTTGAAGTACTCATCCAGAGTTTTTTCCGCGGCCTGGCTGAGCAAATTGAGCTTTTCGGCGCTGGAGCGGTCATTTTCCGCCCGCACGGTGAAGAAGGAAGCGGCCAGCACGGACACCACGCTGGTGAGGATGGCCGCGATGGTAATGACTGTAATTTTCACGCGAATGGAACGCATCCTCACCACTCCCTTCTCTCAGAATTTGCCCGGAGGGGCCCGCAGACCCCTCACAGGCAGAAAATGGTCAGCTTTGCACGGACATGAACTGATAGCAGGTCTTGACCGAGCCGTTCCAGGCGGTCTGGAAGCCTCCGACGCGCTCAGAAATCACATAGTAGCGCTGGCGGGAGAACAGGGGAATCCAGGCGGCGTCCTCCTGCACGATTTTGCGCTCCAGCTCCTGATACTCCTTCAGGCGCTCGTCCGGGTCCACAATGCCCCGGGCCTTGCACACCCGGTCCATGACGTCCTCATCCGCGTAGCACAGGCTGCGGAAGCTGGTGTTGGAGGGCGTGCCGAAGAAGGTGTAGATGAAGTTGTCGGGGTCGTTGAAGTCGGCGGTCCAGGTGGCGGCGTAGCAGGCCAGCTCACCGCTCTTGCGCTGCTTCATGAACTCGCTCTCCTCCACCACGTTGACCTTGGCGCGCACGCCCACCTTCTCCCACATGCTCACAGCCAGATTCATCAGGGTCATCTCCCACTGGGTGGCGGAGGACTTCACGCTCACGTCCAAATCGAAGCCGTCGGCGTAGCCCGCCTCCTCCAGCAGGGCCTTGGCCTGAGCCTCGTCACAGGGGATTTCGGGCAGGTCGGGGTTGTAGCCCTTGAGGCCGTGGGGGAAGATGCCGTTCTCCACGCTGCCGCGGCCGCTGTACACGGCGTTGAGCAAGGCCTGCCGGTTCAGAGCCAGCTGGAGGGCCTTGCGCACCCGCACGTCGTTCAGGGGCTCAATGGACTCGTTCAAAGCGATGTAGGTGATGCCGATTTGCTGCACCTTTTGCAGGCGGTCCTGATAGATGTCGCCGTGCATGAAGTACTCGGCGGTGTCGCCCAGCTCATCCAGATCCAGAATGTCCAGCTCGCCGCTCTCGAACATCTGCCGCTCCTCCTCGGCCTCGGTGAGGAAGCGCAGTCTGAGGCCGCGGCAGGCGGGCGCGCCCTTCCAGCACTGGTCGTTGGCGGTCAGGGTCATGCCCTCACCGGCCTCCCAATCCTTGAGGATGAAGGGTCCGGTGCCCACGGTGACGGCGGGGTCCAGACCGAAGCGGTCCCCGGCCTCCTCGGTGGTCTCCTGGTCCAGAATGGACGCGCCGGGCATGGACATGCAGGCCAGAAAGGCCTCAAAGGGCTGGGCCAGGGTGATGGTGAAGTCGTAGTCCCCCTCCTGGGTGAAGCCGGAGAGCTCGTCGGCCTCCCCGTTCATCAGCGCCTCAGCCCCGGCGACCTCCTGCACGATGTCCGTGTTGCAGGAGTCGGGATGGGTCAGCAGCCGCTTGAGGGAGTAGCCCACGTCCGAAGCGGTCAGGGGCGAGCCGTTGCTGAAGCTCACGTCCCTGCGCAGATGGAAGGTGTAGCTGCACCCGTCCGGGGACACCTCCCAGGACTCGGCCAGGGAGGGGCGCACGTCCACCTCGCCGGTCTCATCGGCGGTCATCTCCACCAGCCGGTCGAACACGTTCAGGGCCACGGTGTAGTGGATGGAGGTGCACTGAAAGTCCACGGTGTCCGGCTCATCCTCCACGGCCACCAGATAGGCGGAGGTGTCCGGCTCCTCCTCCGGCTGCTGGGCCTCGGCACCTCCGGACGGCGCGGCACCGCAGCCGCTCAGCGCGGTCATGGCCAGCGCCAGAACCAGAGCGAGTATTCCTGTCACTTTTTTCTTCATACTCCTCTGGCCTCCCTCAAATTTGTCTTTTCTGTTCCCGCGCCCGGGCGGGCGCATTTTTCCTTCTCTATCTTAGCACAATTTCTCCACAGATGCAAGTCAGAGTGCGGTTTTTCGGGCCACTGCTCTGCCCCGAAGGGCTCCGGGCAGGCCGCGGGAATCCTCCCGATGCGTACTTTCCCGATGGCGGTAATCAAATTCGAAGGAGTTGCCACATTTGACCATTGCTGTCTGTGGAAAAATCGACAAAAATCCCCTGAATCTGGTATAATAAGTCAAGCTTTCAAACCACATGTCATGACAGCTGGAGGCGCATCCCCCTCCTCCGGCGCCAGCGTCCCACCCGCCCGGGCCGTCCCAGTGACCCCGGGCCGCGCGTGCCGCACCGGGACGACTCAGACGGACGGGCCCTTTGGGGCCCGATGAGCCAAAACGCTGTGACACGGAAGGAGCGCCGCACAGAAAACCGGCGTTTTTTCCACAAGGAACGGAGTGGTTTCCCATGAAATTTCACGAGCTGTTCAATGAATGGATCAAGGAGCTGGGCTGCACCGCCCGGGAGCTCTCGGAGGCCACGGGCCTCTCCCCCGCCGTCATCAGCCGCTACCGCTCCGGCACCCGGGCGCCCCTGAAGGGCTCTCAACAGCTGGAGCGCCTGCTCACCGGCCTGGGGGAGCTTTCGGCGCGCAACGGCCTGAGCGAGCACCAGCGCAGGCTGCTGGAGGAGAACCTCACCGCCGCCCTGACCGCTCACGACGGCGCCTTTGAGCGCTTCTACCCCCGCTTCGACGCCCTGCTCTCCACCATGAACATCACCATGAAGGAGCTTTCCCGGGCGGTGAACTACGACATCTCCTTCCTCTACCGCATCCGCGCGGGCAAGCGCCGCCCCCACGACCTGGACGAGTTCATCAGCCGCATCTGCTCCTTCACGGTGCTCAACCGCACCTCGCCCCAGGCTCTTGAGAAGATTTCCGAGCTGACGGGGGCCAGTCCCGCGGCGGTGGCCACGGAAAAGGGGCGGCATCAGGCCCTGATGAGCTTTCTGGCCGGGCACAACATCGACGTGCAGAGCTCCATGGAGCGCTTTCTGCGCAAGATGGACGTGTTCAGCCTCAACGACTACACCGTCAACCTGAACCTGGACCCGGCCCAGCTCCCCCCCAGCGAGCCCCTGTTGGAGCCGCAGAAGCTCTACTACGGCGTGTCCGAAATGCGTCAGGGACAGCTGGACTTCTTCCAGCAGACCCTCTTCTCCCGCTCCCGGGAGCCGCTGTTCATGTGCACGGACATGCCCATGCTGGACATAGCCGAGGACGAGGACTTTCTGGGCCGCTGGATGCTCTCCATGTCGGCGGTGCTGGAGCGTGGCCTGCGGTTGAACGTCATTCACGAGCTCAACCGGCCCTGGCGGGAGATGCTGGTGGCGCTGGAGTCCTGGATTCCCCTGTATATGACAGGCCGGATTTCCCCCTATTATCTCCCGAAAAAGGCGGCGGATTTGTACCATCATCTGCTCTTCACCTCCGGCAGCGTGGCCTTGGCCGGCGAGTGCATCGCGGGCAGGCACGAGCACGGGCGCTACGAGCTGACCATGGACCCCAGAGAGCTGTCCTACTTCAAGACCCGCGGCAAGGATTTGCTGCGCAAGGCCCGGCCCCTGATGGAAATCTACAGCAGCGAGCGGGAGGAGGAGTTCTTCGCCTTCGTGCGCGAGAGCCGGGGTCTCCAGGCGGACCGGCGCAACATCCTGACCCGGCCGCCCCTCTACACCCTCTCCCAGACGCTGCTGTGGGACATCCTGCTGCACAACGAGCTGAGCGCGTCGGTGCGGGAGCAGATTCTGAGCCACTACCTGCTGGAGCGCTCCAGCATGCGCAGCCTCACCGCGGAGCACCAGCTGGAGGACCGCTTCTCCGTGCTGACCCGGGAGGAGTTCGAGCGCCGGCCCATCACCCTGAGTCTGCCCCACCGCTTCGGCCCGGTGTTCTGCACCTGGGAGCAGTACCAGGCCCACGTCCAGGAGACGCTGAACCTGAAACAGAAGAACTACCGGTCGGTGGCGCTCACGCCCTGCTTCCGCAACCTGGACATCTATGTGGTCAAGGGCTGCTACGCGGTGGTGTGCAAGTACAACCCGCCGGTGATGCACTTCGTCATTCGTCACCCGCCGCTGGTGGCGGCGCTGGAGAACTATGTGGTGCTCAAGCAGCGGGACGAGCCGAATCTGTGACCAAACTGTGACCCCTTTCTTATATTTCCATTAAATTCCGCCGTTCTCCCTTGCATTTCCCGCCCGGCTGGCTATAATAGGGACGAAACAGGAAGACAACGCGGCGGAGCGTTCCCGCTTGCGCCGCTCTGAGAATAGAAAGGAAGGATTTTCATGCTCTCTCTGATTTGGACCCTGATTTGCGGCAGCATCATCGGCTGGCTGGCCGGCGTGCTGATGCACCAGCCCGGCACCACCCTGCGCAACATCGTGGTGGGCATTGTGGGCTCCGCTCTGGGCCGCGTGCTCTTCGCGCTGGTGGGCTTCTACGCCACCGCGGGCCTGGCAGACGTGATTGTGTCCGTGATTGGTGCCTGCGTGCTGCTGGCACTGGTGAACTACGTCACCGAGAACAGAAGCTGAGCAGGCCGCGGAGGCCATCCCAAAACCGACAAAGCGCTCCGACCAGACGGCCGGAGCGCTTTTTTGCCTGTATCCTCCCAATCCAGGCGGTTTTATTCACTTTTATAACCCCATAAAGGGAACTTTTGCTCAGTGGGGCAGTCTTGCGCCGTGGGGCAGTCTCAGCGCTTGTTCTCCCGGTTCCAGCGGATGTAGTCCCGGAACCGCTGAGCGGAGAGGTTGAGAATCAGCTCCTCAGGGAAGTCGGTGGCCTCGAACACCGGCGCGATGTGGCTGGTGTTGGACACGTCGGTCATAAAGTGGGCGTCGCTGTTGCAGGTCACGGGAATCCCCTCACGCTTGCACAGCCGGAGCATAGTGCAGCAGTTTTCAAAGGCGTTCAGGCGGTTGGTGGAGCGCAGCGCGTGGTTGTTGACCTCCAGCAGCACATGGTGCTCGGCGGCGGCGCGCACCAGGGCCTCGTAGTCCAGGGGGAAGGTGCCGTCGATGGGGTGCCCGATGATGTCGATGCCGGGGTTGCGGATGGCGCCCAGCAGGGCGGCGGTGTTCTGCTCCCGGGTGCCGGGCTTCAGGGATTGGGTGTGGAGGCTGGCGATGCGCAAATCCAGGTGCCGGAAGTCCTTCTGGGGGTAGTCGAGGCCGCCGTCGTAGTCGATGACGTTCAGCTCCGCGCCCAGCATCAGCTCCACGCCGAAGAGCTGCCGGGGCACCACCTTCAGGTTCATGAAATAGATGTCGTCGCAGGTGCCGGGGATGGCGCTGGTGTGCTCGGTGATGCCCAAAATGGTCAGGTTCCGCTGGGCGGCGGCCTGGGCCATCTCCTGGATGGTGCCATAGGCGTGGCCGCTGGCGACGGTGTGGGTGTGGGCGTCCACTTGCAGGGCTTTCATGTCATTCTCCCTTCTCTTCGCCGTCCGGCATCTGCTGGACGGAGTGCAGAAACTCTTCTCTTGTCATCAGGCTGTTGAGCACCTGGACCAAAGACCGGGCGCTCAGGTGTTCGGGCAGGCTCTGGGCGTGCAGATAGGCTCTGCGCCGCCGGGCGCTGTCCTCCCGGCCGGAGAGACCGGCGCGGTAGAGGTCCGCGGGGGTGATGTCCCCCGGCACGCTCCTGGGCTCCTCACCCAAAATGGTGGCGCCGCAGCGGCGCAGGGCGTTTTCGAGCACCTCCGGGGACATCCCCTCCACGCCCAGCTTCCCCTCCTTGCCGGGGGCGCGCTTGCGGCGCTCCTTGCCGTACACGTCGGGAATGTAGCAGTGCTTCACCTGTTCGGGGGGCAGAATCCCCTTGAGGTGGTTGCGGATGAGGAAGCCCGCGCCGTCGCTGTCTGTGAGCACGATGAGGCCCCGCCGGGCCGCGACCCGGCGCAGCAGCTCGGCCCGGTCCGCGCGGCGGAAGACCTGAAAGCCCTCGGTGGTGAGGATGAGGGTGTCCACCAGCTGGGACAGGGTGTTTTTGTCATAGCGGCCCTCCACCACGATGGCCTCTTTGATTTTCAGCATTGTTTCAACCTTTTTTGTGTTGTGGATGGACTCACGCGGCGGGGGCGCTTTGCCGCGGGGCGGTTTTCGGGCGGTTTTTTCTGCCCTTCACGCGCTGAGCTGCGCAGACGGGTCCTCGGCCCTTCACGCGCCGAGCTGCGCAGACGGGTCCTCTGCCCTTCACGCGCTGAGCTGGAGCAGCAAATCCGTAAGCAGCTCCCGGCTGTTCAAACCGGTGGACTTCATGTCCAAATCCGCCTGAGCGCACAGCACCACCGCCCGGCGGCACCAGTTGAGGTCAAAGCGCCGGGAGGCGTCCATGATTTTTCTGGCCTGCCAGTCGCTGCGCATCTCCCAGAGCTGAGCCAAATCCCCCGCGCCCATGCGGTGCTCCAGCAGCAGCCGGGCGGACCAGAGCTGCCGCACCTGCCGGCCCAGCACCGCGAGAATCATAATCGGCTCGGTGTTCATCAAAAACAAATCCGAAAGCACCTGAAACGCCCGGCCAAAGCCGCCCTGGGTCAGCGCGTCGGTCATCTGGAAGACCTTCGCGTCCAGCACCGGGTCGGCCACGGCGTCGATGTCCGAGCGGGTGATGTTGCTGCCGGAGGCGTAAAGGGCGACCTTGTCGATTTCCCCGCTCAGACCCGTCATCAGGCCCCCGCACAGAAAGCAGAGGTATTCGGCCAAATCGTTGCCGATGTCCTTGCCGTAGTGCTTGAAGCGGCGGCGAATCCAGGCGTTGAGGTCGCTCTGGGTCTGGGGCTGGAAGTGGACAATCACCGCCTGCTTCTTGAGCAGCTTGCCCAGCTTTGTGTTGCCGCCGGACTTGTACTCCAGCTGGTCGTAGACGAACACCAGACACACATAGTCCGGCAAATCGGAGAGCAGGTTCAGCAAAGCGTCGCGACGGGCCTCGTTTTTGAACAAATCGCAGTCCGTCACCTCCACCAGCGTCCGCTCGCACATCATGGGGAAGGCGTCCACGGCCTCGGAGAGGGTCCGCATGTCCAAATCCTTCCCGGCGAAGCGGTGCAGGTTGAAGGTCTCCATGCCCTCGGGGATGAGGGCCTTGCGCAGCGCGGACAGGTAGTGCTCCCGGAGGTAGTCCTCCTCGCCGTAGAGCACATAGCAGCGTCCGATGGTGCCCTTGTTCAGGTCCTGCTTGAGCTGCTTCAGGCCGGGATCTCCGGCGTTGGTCTTCTTCGCCGCCATGTGCCTCACTCCTTCCCGTGCCGCTGTGGATTCCTGTACAGTATAGCACAGTTCGGCGGCTGTGTCCAGAAACGGTGCCTTGACAGCCAGGGCAACAGCATTTAAAATTTCATTGTTTTTCCGCAACAATGGACCTGTTTTCCGCTGTTTTCGTAGGGGCGACCTGTGGTCGCCCCTACAAAAGGCTTCAAATTCCCAATGAACGTGTTGTTTTCAGGCGGTTTTAAATGCTGTTACCCTGCCTTGACAGCGAACCGCCCCCGTGCTATTATCCCAGTAAACCAGTAGGAAATCACCCAAATCACAAGGAGGACCCCATGGACGCTCTGCACGAAAAGAATCTGGCCCTGCGCGCGCGGCTGCGGGGTCTGGGCCGCCTGGCGGTGGCCTTCTCCGGGGGCACGGACTCGGCGCTGCTGCTGGCTGTGGCCCGGGAGGAGCTGGGCGGGAACGTTCTGGCCCTGACCGCCGTCTCCCCGGCCTTCTCCGCCCGGGAGCGCGCCGAGGCGGAGCAGTTCTGCCGGGCGCGTGGCATCCGTCAGCTGAGCCTCCCGGTCTGGGCGGACATCTCGGACGTGTTCGCACGCAATCCCCGGGATAGGTGCTACCACTGCAAGCGCGCGCTGCTGGAGCGGCTGCTGACCGAGGCCCGTGCACAGGGCTTCGAGACGCTGGCCGAGGGTGCCAATGTGGACGACCTGGGGGACTACCGCCCCGGACGGCGGGCGGTGGCGGAGCTGGGGGTGCTCAGCCCGCTGCTGGAGGCGGGTCTGACCAAGGCGGAGATTCGCGGTTTGTCCCGCTCCCTGGGCCTGCCCACCTGGGACAAGCCCTCCTGTGCCTGTCTGGCCTCCCGTTTCCCCTACGCCGTCCCGGTGACCCGGGAGGCGCTGGCGCGGGTGGAGCAGGCGGAGGACTATCTGCGCTCCCTGGGTCTGAGGCAGCTCCGGGTCCGCGTCCAGGGGGACGGCGCACGGCTGGAGCTGGTCCCGGAGGACTTCGGGCTGGTGCTCTCCCGCCGGGCGGAGATTTACGCGCACCTGCGGGCGCTGGGCTTTGCCACCACGGCGCTGGACCTGCTGGGCTACCGCACGGGGAGCCTGAACGAAACCTGAGGAACCCCCGATTTCATCCGGCTTCGGCGTTGGGCGGACGTTTCGCGCATCCCACCGGCTTCGGCACCGGACGGGTCGTTCGCGCAGCTCACAGCCTCGAACGCCGCAAGGGATTCCCCCGACGCTCAGCACCCGCCCTCAAGCGGCGTCCCCCCACGGAACTTCTGTGAACCTGACGAAAAACTCCACCGCCGCGGGCCCCGAAAAGAGGTCCGCGGCGGTTTTTTGGCCCTTTTTGCCACTCACTGGGCACGTTTTTCGGCCCTGCGGGCGGCAAACGCCTTATTTCTTCTGAATATTGCCCTTCGCGGAAATCTGGAGGGGCTTTTTGTTGCCGGTGAGCTTGTTCTTCTGCACCGTAATCTTGAGCTTTTTGTTGGTGATGCGGATGCCCGCGCCCTTGCAGCCGGTGACGGTGTTGGCGTTCACAGTGGTCACCTTCGCGGAGCTGCCGGCCTCAATTCCGTGAGATTTGCCGTTTTTCACCGTGTTTCCGTTCACATTCTTCGCGGTGCCTTTGGTGATGTAAATGCCGCTTTTTTGGGCGTTTGTCACGGTGTTGGAGCTGAGGTTCGTCACCACGCCGCCGGACCCGAGGTAGATGCCGCTCTTGGCCGGATTGGTCAGCTTGTTGGACTTCACGTTCTTCACGGTGCTGTTCTTGCCGATGGAGATGCCGTTGCCCTTTTTGGACACGATGGTGTTTTTGCTGACGCTGCTCAGCTTGCTCTTGCCGTAGACCGTGATGCCGCCGTTGTTGGATTTGAAATAAGTGGTGTAGATGGTGTTTCCGTCCACGCAGCCGCCGGTGACGCTCTCCGCCTTGCGTTTGTCCTTCTGGTTCTTGACGTAGCTGTTGGCCTCGGTGACGTAGATGGGGGGATAGCTGACGGGCTTGGCTTTGGTGCCGATTTTGTTCTTCTTCACCTTCAGGCTGCCGCCGCTGAAGCGCACGCCGCACTGATAGATGCCGGTGATGGTGTTGCCGGAAATCTCGCTGTCCTCAAAGCCGTAGCACCAGATGGCGGGGGGCTCGTAGTCGTTGACCTTGCCCCAGTTGACGCTGTTGGTGAAGGAGTTGTTGCGGATGGTGATTTTCTTGTTCTTGGGCCCGCCGTAGAGGCAGTGATGGTTGCCCACGCCGGCGGGATAATCCTTAAACTGGCACTTTTCCACCAGAATATTCTCACATACGGTGTTGTCGCAGCCGGGTGTGCCCGTCTCGCAGTACACGCCGTTCCAGCTCTTTCCGGTGCCGTCGTAGCTGATGTCCAGCTGGATGGCCTCCGGCTGGCTGTCGGCGCCGTTGTGGACGTAGCCGTCGAAGGTGCAGCCGCGGATGGTGACATCCTTGCAGCCGTTGAGCTCCAGCAGGTGGGCGCCCTGGCCGTGGAGGAAGCGGACGTTCTCAAAGCGCAGGCCCTGGGCGTGGCCCAGATTCACCAGGTTCTTGCCGGGCATCTGGTTGCCCTGCCCGTCCAGCGCGCCGTTTTTCACGGTCACATTCCGGGTGGCGGTGTAGCCCGGCACACTGCGCCCGCCGTCCAGGCTCTCGTTCTGCATCAGATTGTACATATCGCCGCTGCGAATCAGGGTGGCGCCGTTCAAATCCAGCGTCGTATTGGAGCGCATCATCAGCGCGCCGCCGCTGCTGCTCACATGGTACCGGCCCGGCACCTTCACCTTCACGCTCAGCGGATGCTCGCCGTCCGCCCGGCCCAGGGCGCTGCTGAGCGCGTAATAGTTCTCATAGCCGTGGTCCTCGCCCTCCATCAGCGTCACCTCGGGGGTGTAGTAGAGGGGGTCGTCTTTCGTCAGCTCCCCGACATCCTCTGACTGCGGGGTCAGGGCGGTGGGGGCATCGTCTTCGGCTTCCCCGGCTTCTTCGGTTTCCGGGGCCCGGACGGCGGGCTCCGCCTCGTCCTGCTCCGGCTCCTCAGATTGGGCGCTCACAGATTCCGCGGCCTTTTCCTCCTCCGGGGCGGATTCCGCGGCCTTTTCTTCCTCCGGGGCGGATTCCGCGGCCTGCTCCTCCTCCGTTTGGGCGCTCTCCTCAACAGGGGCACTCTCCCCGGACGCTTCGGGCGCTTCTGCCGGGGCGTTCTCCTCGGCGGGGGCGCTGACAGAGGTCTCCGGCTGCGCGGACGTGTCCTCCGCGGCCAGCGCCGCCGGACTGACCGCCAGGGCCAGGCTCAGGCACAGCAGCAGGGCCAGGATTCTTCTTGTGGCTTTCATACAGGTGCTCCTCTCTGCCCGTCCTCACAGCGACGGCGGGCGCTTCGTCTCTGAGGCAGGGCCTCACTGCCCCGATTATAGCACTTCGCGCACTTTTCCACAAGTCTTTCCGGCACAAATTGTCTACCGGGCGAAAAAGTAAATCGACGCAGCGGACCGGCTGCGTCGATGCACGTTTGTTTCAGTTGTCATCTCAGTGTACCGCTCAGGCGCGGGTAACTTTACCGGAGCGAAGGCACCGGGAGCAGACATAAACGTGGGTGGGTGTGCCGTCCACGATAGCCTTGACGCGCTTGACGTTGGGCTTCCAGGTACGGTTGGAACGGCGGTGGGAGTGGGAGACCTTGATGCCGAAGGTGACACCCTTACCGCAGAAATTGCACTTTGCCATTTTGCTTCCCCCCTTACATAGATAGAGTTGGCGTTCCTGTGATGCTAAAACAGCGTTTATTATGATAGCAGAACTCTTCTGAAAAATCAAGGGTCTACACCGCATTTTTTGAAAAAACTTGGAGGATGGCCCATTCGGCTGTTGCCAAATGTGTCAAAATCCGTTATACTGTAAGGGATTAGTTTGTAGAAAAAGGAGGACGCGCCATGCAATCTGTCTATACCGTCCCTCTTCAGCGCATTGTGACGGACTTCTCACTGGAGGTCTTTCACCGCTCCACGGACTTTGACACCCAGACCATCTCCTCCGCCTCCGTGAACCGGCCGGGCCTGACGCTGGTGGGCTTCTTCGACTACTTTGACAGCGACCGGCTGCAAATGATGGGGAAGATGGAGTACACCTACCTGAGCCTGATGAGCGGAGAGGACCGGCTCACCTGCTTTCGGAACCTGATGGCCCGGGGGATTCCGGCCATCATCATCACCCGGTCCCTGACGCCCTTCCCGGAGTGCATCCAGGCCGCGAAGGAGTACGACCGGACCATCCTCTGCTCCTCCCAGGTCACCGGCGATTTGATCAGTGACCTCACCGCGGCGCTGCGCAAGCACCTCTCCCCCCGCATCACCCGCCACGGCGTGCTGATGGAGGTCTACGGCGAGGGCGTGCTGCTGATGGGCGAGAGCGGCATCGGCAAGAGCGAGGCCGCCGTGGAGCTCATCAAGCGGGGCCACCGGCTCATCGCCGACGACGCGGTGGAAATCAAGCGCATCAACCCCACCACGCTGGTGGGCTCCGCCCCGGAGCTCATTCGCTATTACATGGAAATGCGGGGCATCGGGGTCATTGACGTGCGTCAGCTCTTCGGCATGGGCGCGGTCAAGGACAGCCAGAACATCGACCTGGTCATCAACCTGGAGCAGTGGAAGCAGGGTCGCATTTACGACCGCCTGGGCATGGAGGATTTGCACACGGAGCTGCTGGACGTCAGCGTGCCCTCCCTGACCATCCCCATCAAGCCGGGCCGGAACCTGTCCATCATCATCGAGGTGGCGGCCATGAACAACCGCCACAAGAAGATGGGCTACAACGCCGCTCAGGAGTTCACAGACCGGCTCAACCACTACTTTGACGACCAGATTGCGGCAATGGAGGCGAAAAATGGTAACAATCGGCATTGACATCGGCGGCACCAACCTGGTGGCCGGGGTGGTGGACGAGCAGTACCGGCTCCTCGCCAAGGCCAAATGCAAGGCCTCCGAGTGCCCCGCCGCCGAGGCCATGGTGGAGCGCCTGGTCCGGCTGAGCCAGGAGGCCGTGGCCCTCGCCCAGCGCCCCCTCAGCGACGTGCGGGCCGTGGGCGTGGGCATTCCCGGCGCGGTGGACCGCTTTCAGGGCGAGGTCATCGAGTCCGTCAACACCCCCTTCCACCACACGCCCTTTGTGGACCTGTTCCAGAAGCTCTGGAGCGTGCCCGTCTACCTGGAGAACGACGCCAACTGCGCCGTCCTGGGCGAGGGACTGGCGGGCAGCGCCAAGGGGGCCAGCAGCGTGGTGGCCGTGACGCTGGGCACCGGCGTGGGCGGCGGCTACCTGCTGGACGGCGCGCTGGAGCTGTACATCCGCAACGGCATGGAAATCGGACACACGGTCATTGTGCCCGACGGCCTGCCCTGCCCCTGCGGGCGGCGCGGCTGCTGGGAGCAGTACTCCTCCGCCACGGCCCTGAAGCGCATGACCCGTCAGGCCATGGAGGAGCACCGGTCGAGCCTGATGTGGCAGCTCTGCGGCAGCCCGGACAAGGTGAAGGGCCGCACCGCCTTCGACGCCAAGCGACAGGGCGACCCGGCGGGCACTCAGGTGGTGGAGCAGTATCTGGACTATCTGGCTCTGGGCCTGTGCAATCTGGTGAACATCTTTCAGCCGGAGCTGATTTGCATCGGCGGCGGCGTCTCCCACGAGAAGGACGAGGACTTCCTCTTCCCCCTCCGGGAGCAGGTGGACCGGAACAGCCTCCACAAGCGGCTGGGCAACAAGACGCGGCTGGTCAAGGCCACACTGGGCGGCGACGCGGGCATCATCGGCGCGGCGGCGCTGTACCGGGAGTATATCCGGCGGTGAAGATTACCGCGAGGCGAGTTAAATGCACACAGGAGCCGCGAATTGTGAATGAGCGGCGGAAGTCCCCCTTGAGGGGAATGCACAATGCACACTGCCGCCCGCCGAATGGCAATTCCTTAATGGGCGGCGTCCAGGGAGCTATGGTCGCTGTGCGGCCATGCGAGTCGGAATGCACAATTGGCGGAACACCAACTTGATTGCGACTGCTTATAAGCGTGCAATATCCTGCTGATGAATAGATAAACCATCACATTCTGCCAACGTAAGGCAAGAGAATACTTCGGACAATTGAGACAGCGGGCTCCAGGACCCGGACCAAACGCGGAAAAACCTTCCGAAAACAGCCGTGTCCGGGAGTCCGTCCACCACTAACACCCAGAAAGAGTCTAAAAGGTTCATATCTTCACACTCTGCCAACGTAAGGCAAGAGAATACTTTGGACAACTGAGACAACGGGCTCCAGGACCCGGACCAAACGCGGAAAAACCTTCCGAAAACAATCGGGTCCGGGAGTTCGTCCACCACCACCACACAGAGGGAGATTAAAAGAATGAATATTGTTTGTTTGGATATGGAGGGCGTGCTGGTCCCTGAGATTTGGATTGCGTTCGCGGAAGCCACCGGCATCCCGGAGCTGCGGCGCACCACCCGGGACGAGCCGGACTACAACAAGCTGATGCGCTACCGCATGGCCATCCTCAAGGCCCACGGCCTGGGCCTGAAGGAGATTCAGGCCACCATCGCCACCATCGACCCCCTGCCCGGCGCCAAAGAGTTCCTGGACGAGCTGCGCAGCACCACCCAGACCGTCATCCTCAGCGACACCTTCGAGGAGTTCGCCATGCCCCTGATGAAGAAGCTGGGCTGGCCCACCCTGTTGTGCAATTCCCTGGAAGTCGCCGAAAACGGCGAGATTGTCGGCGTGAAAATGCGCATTGCCAACTCCAAACTCACCACCGTGAAGGCCTTCCAGAGCATCGGCTACGACACCATCGCCGCCGGCGACAGCTTCAACGACCTGGCCATGATTCAGGCCAGCAAGGCCGGCTTCCTGTTCCGGTCCACCGCGCAGATTAAGGCCGACCACCCCGAGCTGCCCGCCTTTGAGGAATTCGACGACCTGCTGGCCGCTATCAAGGCCGCTCTGTAAGGATTTTTCCCAATTTTCACCGCTTTTTCTCTGTTTTCTAATGTAATAGTTTGCAAGCTGCTCTCAATCGCCCCCCTCTCTGATGGAGCCGGGCCCGAAAAGGCGGCGGGAGTACTCAAAAACTCCTTTTCTCGAAAAAAACACCGTACAACTTGCCGCGAAGGTTCGTTGTACGGTGTTTTTTTCGCTATCCAGCGGTCAGACTGCGCTAAACCTGCTCAGCTTCTGACCACGTCCCCAAATTGCCCGTCAGGCGCTTCGGGGTCTGGGGCCTGAAGGCCCCAGCGGGGTCCAGGGGCAGAGCCCCGGCGGGGTTAAGGGGCGGAGCCCCTTACAGGGTTCGGGGTGAGGGCGGTTCCGGTTGACCCGTCCAGGTCAACCGGACAAAGGCGCCAGTGGCGCCTTTGCGCCCGAGTGGGATAAAACGCCAAAGGCGTCACCGCCGAAAACGAGCCCCGACCACTCAGGGCTCCAGCTCCAGCTTCTCCAGGGTGCAGGTCTTGGCGATGCTCTTGCGGAGCTCAGCGCGCAGAGGCAGCACGGAGGTGGGGGAGACGGACAGCTCGTCGATGCCGATGGCCAGGAAGGTGGGCAGCAGGGAGATGTCAGCGCCCAGCTCGCCGCAGATGCCGATCCAGATGCCGTGCTTGTGAGCGGCGTCGGTGGCCATCTTCAGAGCCCGCAGCACAGCGGGATGATGGGGATCGAAGAACTTGCCCAGGTCGTTGGCCTGACGGTCGCAAGCCAGGGTGTACTGGGTCAGGTCGTTGGTGCCCACGGAGAAGAAGTCAACCTCCTTCGCCAACTGGTCAGCCACGAAGACGGAGGACGGAGTCTCGATCATGATGCCGATCTCGGTGTCCTTGTTGAAGGGGATGCCCTCAGCTTCCAGCTCGGCCATGACCTTGGCGCAGGCGCGCTTGCACTCCTTGACCTCCCAGACGGAAGTGATCATCGGGAACATGATGGCGACCTTGCCGTAGGCGGAGGCGCGATACAGGGCGCGCAACTGGGTGCGGAACACCTCGGGCCGGTTCAGGCAGATACGGATGGCGCGAACGCCCATGGCGGGGTTCTCTTCCTTCTTCATCTCGAAGTAGTCCACCTGCTTGTCAGCGCCGATGTCCAGGGTGCGGATGACCACGCGCTTGCCGTTCATGGCAGCGGCGACCTTCTTGTAGGCCTGGAACTGCTCGTCCTCGGAGGGATAGTCGGAGGCGGCCAGATACAGGAACTCGGAGCGGAACAGGCCGATGCCCTGGCCGTCGTTGCTCAGCACGTTGGCCACGTCCTCGGGGGAGCCGATGTTGCAGTAGACCATCATCTTGCGGCCGTCCAGAGTCACGTCCTCCTGACCCTTCATGGTCTCCAGCAGGGCCTTCAGCTCGTCCTGCTTGCGCTTCTTCTCGGCCAGAGTGGCCAGAGTGACCTCATCGGGCTCCAGATACAGAGCGCCGGTGCCGCCGTCGATGTAAGCCTCACGGCCGGCATAGGCTTCCTTCAGAGCGTCGCCGGCACCGCAGATGGCGGGGATGCCCATGGTGCGGGCCAGAATGGCGGTGTGGGAGTTGCCGGAGCCGCCCTGGGTCGCGAAGGCCAGGATCTTGGACTTGTCCAGCTGCAGGGTCTCGGAGGGAGCCAGGTCGTCGGCCGCCAGGATGACGGGCACGTCGGAGTCGATGCCGCCGGCCACGACGCCCATCAGGTTGTCCAGGATGCGGCGGGCCACGTCCTTGATGTCGGCGCTGCGGGCCTGCATGTAGGCGTCGTCCATCGCGGCGAACATCTCAGCGAACTGCTGACCGGCCTGCTCCACGGCGTACTCGGCGTTGCAGCTCTCGCCCTCCATGATGTCCATCATGCACTCGACGAAGTCCTCGTCCTCGACGAACATGGCATGCGTCTCGAACAGGACGGCAGTCTCGTCACCGGCCTCCTCGCGGCACTTCTCGGCCAGAGCAGCCAGCTGCTCCATGGAAGCGGCCTGAGCGGCAGCCAGACGGTTCTTCTCGTTGTCGAGGTCGGCCACGACCTGCTTGACGACGGTGGTGTCGGGACGCTGGAAGAAGTACAGCGGGCCCTTGGCTACGCCCTTGGATACGCCTTTGCCTTGAATCAAAATCATAATTCTTTCACCCCTGATTCGTTTTTTGAATTTTACTTGCTGCGCAAATAAAAAAACACGTTTGACAGGCTCCTTTTCCCTGTCAAATCTGTTTTCCCATCCCCACAGCCAGGCGGGAGGCTGTTCCTCTTGCAAAATGCCGAAACCGACCGCGCGGCGCGTCGTATTTTTAGCCACTTCGCCTGATGTCATTATAACCTGTGAAGCGCGTTTCGTCAATCCCTAATGTGAAAGTTCCTCAGAATAATTCCCGTTTTTTTCCTCAAAACAGGCCGAAAGCGACCCCAAAAGGGGCCGCTTTCGCAGAAAATACGGGTTTGATTACTTGGTAGTGAAAATCTTGTCCAGCTGCTTCACGGGACCGGTCTTCACGACCTTGAAGCCATCATAATCCTCGCTGTTGGTCAGCAGGGTCACCACGGTGTCGGGATGGCCAGCCTTCTTGATCTCCTCGCGGGAGAACTTCAGCAGGACCTGACCGGCCTTGACCTGGTCGCCTTCCTTGACCTGGGGCTCGAAGCCGGTGCCGTTCATGGCCACGGTGTCAACGCCGACGTGAATCAGCATCTCCATGCCGTCGGGGGAGCTGATGCCGATGGCATGCTTGCTCTCAGCAACGCTGGAGATCTCGCCGTCGCAGGGAGCGACCACGATGCCGTTGTCGGGGTTGATGCCAACGCCGTCACCCAGCACGCCGGAGGCGAAGGTGGGGTCAGGAATCTGGTCACGGGGAATGGCGGTGCCTTCCACGGGGCTGTAGATGACGCCGGGCTCGGTGTCAATGGCGGGAGCAGCGGGGGCAGCGGGAGCGGAACCACCGGAAGCGGCGGCGGGCTCCTCTTCCTTCCAGACAACCCAGGTCAGAGCGAAGGCCACGCCGGCGGCGATGCACAGCTCAATCAGATAGAAGGGGATGTTGTTCACGGCGGGGATGCCGGGGATGCCGGTGACGCCGTACACGGTGGCGCCGAACTTCACGGTCTCACCGGAGACGTTGGTGCCATGGGCCCAGGGGCCGGCAGCGAACAGGGAGCCGCAGGCGCCGCCGATCATGCCGCAGACAAAGGGCTTCATGAAGCGGAAGTTGATACCGAAGATGGCGGGCTCAGTGATGCCCAGGGAGGCGGACAGGGAGGAGGGAACAGCAACGGACTTGGTCTTCTCGTTGTGAACCTTCAGAGCCACGGCCAAGCAGGCGCCGAACTGAGCGAAGTTGGCGGCGGAGGCGATGGGCATCCAGAAGTTAACGCCAGTGGTGGACAGCAGGCCGGCCTCGATGACGTTGTACATGTGGTGCAGGCCCATGACCACGGTGATGGGATAAATCGCGCCCATGATGGCGGCGCCGATGCCGAAGCCCATGCTGACCAGAGCCTGAGCGCCAGCCAGAACGGCACTCTCGAAAGCGTTGAAGATGGGGCCAATGATGGTGAAGGTGGCCAGAGCGGTGACCAGCACGGTGCACAGAGGAGTGACGAACAGGTCGATCATCTCCGGCACGTGCTTATGCAGCCAGCGCTCAACGGTTGCCATAAGTAAGACTGCCAGGATAACGGGGATGACGTGGCCCTGGAAGCCGACCTTCTTAACGGTGAAGAACAGCAGGTGCCACACGGGAATCTCGCCCAGCTCGGTGCCGGGGCCGTAGTTGGAGACGGTCCAGGCGTTGATCAGGGAGGGATGCACCATCAGCATGCCGATAACGGTGCCCAGGAAGATGTTGCCGCCGAAGACGCGGGCCGCGGAGACGGCCACCAGGATGGGCAGCATGGCGAAAGCGGTGTTAGCGACCAGGTCCAGGAAGGAGAACCAGTCGGTGTCGCCGAAGGCGGGGATGAACTTAGGAATGGCTTCCACGATACCCATCATCAGACCGGAGGCCACGATGGCGGGCAGGATGGGGACGAACACGTCGCCGGGGGTCTTCAGAATCTTCTTCCACAGAGGCATCTGAGCGGCGGCAGCGGCCTTAACGTCGTCCTTGGTGGCGGCAGTCATGCCGGAGATGTCCAGGAACTCGTCATAGACCTTGTTGACGGTGCCGGTGCCGATGATGATCTGGAGCTGGCCGTTGGACGAGAACACGCCCTTAACCCCCTCAATGTCCTCCAGCTTCTTGGTGTCGACTCCGGAGTTGTCGTTGGTGACCAGACGCAGACGAGTGGCGCAGTGGGCAACACTGACCAGATTCTCGCGCTTACCTACGGTATCGTAGATTTCTTGGGCACATTTACGATAGTCCATAAATCTTCCTCACTTTCCTTTCTTTTCGATGGAGGTCTCTCCCCCCGGGCGGGGCGGCGGCGGCTGACGGAGCCGGGATTCTGTCCGAAAGCGTCCCTGAATCCTTCGGAATTGCTGGTAAATTCCGAAAAATCAGCGGTTTTCCGGCAAAAAACCTTCCCCGGAGCGTCGAAGCCCTGTCAGAAGGAAACACCAGTGGTATGAAACCGTTTACATCGTCTTCCTTATCATACCGCTTTGTGACGAAATTGTAAATTGACATTTCTTATAAAAATCACCTTGTTATTTTTGTGCAGAAAATCTAAAAACCCTTCGGACCGTTCTTTGTGGACTCTGCCTACAAAAATCCCTGTCCACGCCGCCCTCTGTATCGCACATTGACCAGAGCGCCGCGCTGCCAGCAATCCCCAGCGGAAAACGGGGGTATTTCGGCGCGCGGCGGCGCATACTGAGGCTGCCGTCACCGCGCTCCGGAGCGCATTGGAGCGCGCGAGCGGCATTATAAGGTAGACAGGAGGACGTTTTCATGAAAAAGACCCTGCTCAGCATGACAGCCCTGGCGCTGCTGCTCTCTCTCACGGCCTGCTCCGGCAGCCGCAACGCCACCGGCTACGACACCATGACCCGGGACCAGCACTACACCGCCGACGAGGCCGGCCGCACCAACGAGGCGGGCGACAACGGCGTGGTCACCGGCTCCAACTCCAGCGCCACCAACGGCACCACCCGTCGGGACACCAACGGCACCACCGACAGCGACGCGCGGCGTCAGGATGGGACCGGGGACACCGTGGTGGTGGAGCCCGGCGTGCCCGGCACCGTTCAGGACGGCAGCTCCGCGGCGGCACGCGGCGTGCGCCGGGCGGTGGACGGCATGGGCAACGTGGTGGACGACGTGGCCCAGGGCGCGGCGGACATCGTGGACGACACCACCGACGCCATCACCGGCGAGGACAACACCCACCGCGAGGTCCTGCGCTGAGGCCCAGGGGAAGAGCGAGTTTACCCGCTCTCCCCTTTTTACATCCAATTCTTCCCCTTTTTCCCCAAATATTCCGGTTTGTGGGTTAAATTTTTGTTCATTCAAGACAGTTTATCTCTTCGAAGCGGAAAGATTCCAACAACCTGCCAAAAATCCAAAAAGCCCCCAAAATCCCTTGACAGGGCAAGGGGGCTGTGTTACTATTCATACATACTTAACATTTGTTGGGATGTTACCGGTCATGCGGGCTTAACCGACTCTGCTTGTAGTGTGTCGTGTTCTGGCACCAGGGCGGGGTTGGTTTTTATCTTTTTCCGCCCCGGCAGACAAGCCAGAGGAGTGCCATGAGGATCAAAAAGGTCATCAACAACAACATTCTTTGCACAATTGACGAAAAGGGCAACGAGATGATCGTTACCGGCCGTGGCCTTGGCTTCAAGCGGAAAGTTGGCGAGTTCGTGGACCCGACTCTGGTGGAGAAGACCTACCGCATGGCAGGCAAGAACGACCAGCGCAAGCTGCGGGAGCTGATTTCCCAGATTCCCCTGGAGCACCTTCGTCTGACGGAGGAGCTGGTGGAGTACATTCAGAGCCAGATTTCCCAGCCGCTCAACGAGGGGCTGCTCATCACGCTGGCGGACCACATCAGCTTCGCCATTCAGCGCAAGCAGCAGGGCATTGAGTTCGACAACCCCCTCCACGACGCGGTGATGTGCTACTATCCGAAGGAGTACCAGCTGGGCCAGTACTGCCTCCAGACGGTGGAGAAGCGGTGCTGCATTGAGCTCAACCCGGACGAGGCCACCTTCATCGCCCTGCACATCGTCAACGCGGAGCTGAACTCGAACATGAACGAGATGCAGGAGCTCACCCGGCTTCTGGACGGCTGTATTCAGGTGACAGAGTTTTACTATCGGCGGAAATTTGACCGCAATTCCCTGGATTTCAACCGTTTTTCGGTGCATTTGCGTTATCTGGTGCAGCGGTTGTATCAGGACAAGCCCCTTCAGGACCGGACCATGGAGTCCGACCTGCTGTTCCGGGATCTGATTCGCCGCAACTGCAAGGAGCACTACGAGTGCGCCAACCGGATTGCCCTGTACATCGAGAGCAACTTCGGGAAGACCGTCACGGAGGAGGAGAAGAT
>CACZUK010000014.1 GCA_902784305.1 Oscillospiraceae bacterium
ACTTCGCCCGCACAGCCCGAAGCAAGGCGCTCCCAAGCCGGGTGAGTGGCTGGAACCGGTACAGACCTTACTCAACAAAATAAAAATTTTGTTGAGTAGAGTGGAGGTGCAAACTCCGGCTGACCCCCGGATACCCCCAATCGGCCCGTTTTGAGGTGCTGACGCAGTTCCGGGCTTCACACCGTTGTTTTCGCGTTTTTTCTCTTTTTCTCTCTCACTTGTTGGTTTACCGCTTGGCTTCCCGTTGCTTCTGAGCCAAACTCTCAGCTGAATCCTGAGCCGAATCCCGATGACAGCAAACAGCAGCGCGCCCCGAAAGCTGGAATGGCTCTCGGGGCGCGCTGTTTCTGTGTCATTGTTTGCGCGGGTCAGTGGTCAGTAGTTGGACTCAAGCGTCTTAATCTGCCGGTACAGCATCGTGTTCATGGGCACATCCACGCCGTGCTGGGCTGCCAGCTCCAGAATCTTCCCGGTCAGCGTGTCTATCTCCGTGGGCTGGCGCTTGCGGATGTCCTGCAATGTGGACGAGTTGTGATGATAGGTGTCCGGCAGCAGCTTGCGGTAGAACTCCTCCTGATAGGCCTCCGGGGTCTCCCAATAGGTCCGGTAGCCGCTGGCAGTCATCACCGCGAAGAGTTCCTCAATGAGGCCGTTCATGATGGCCTTGCCCTCTGGCGCCTCGCTCAGGGCTCCGTAGTGCAGCCCCAGCACCGCGCTCAAGGGGTTGAGCGTGCAGTTGTAGAGCATTTTAGCCCACAGCGCCGCCCCCACATCGTCCGTGGTCTGGCACGGGATTCCGCCCCGGCTGATGGCCTGGGCCAGCGGCTCCAGCGGCGTCACATCCAGGCCGTAGAGGTTGCCCAGCAGCACCGGCGCGGTGTACACCGTGACCCGGCTGACATTGGGCTCCAGGCGCTCGCATCCGGTGATAACCCGTCCGCTGCACACCTGCTGTTCGGAAAAGTACTCCCGATAAGCCGCGTCATTGCCCCAGCCGTTCTGAAGAATCACCAGCTTCGCGTCGGGCTTGAGAATCTGCCGGTTTTCGGCCAGAAGCCTGCTGATTTCCCGATTCGCCATGGTTTTGACGCTAATCAGAACGAAATCAAAGCTCTGCGCCGGAAATTCGCCCAGATTGTCCCGGACGCAGACCGTTTCGGCAGCCGCATCCGCGTCACCCAACAGGCCCCGGCGGTGCAGGCCGCCCCGCTCGATGGCCTGCTTCGTCGCGCCTCTGGCGTAGACGGAAACCTGATTCCCCGCGGCGTGCAGCGTCGCGCCCATGGCCACGCCGATGGCGCCCGCTCCAACAATCAGAAGATTCATCGTGCATCCCTCCTGTGGTGTGTTCTCACCATATTTTGACAATTTCATTCCCATTATAGCCCATATCTGGAAAATTGCAACACTTTTTTGCGGAATATTACGCTCTTTTTTCCTCAGACTAGAGACATCTGTTTCTTCCTGTGTGCAAAGGAGTGTCGTGTTATGAAGCCCCTCACCCGCCGTCAGACCATTCGCGTCCGAACCTATACCGTCGCAGCCTTCGTGGTACTTCTGGGCACCGTTTTCGCGCTGTTTCGGCAGAATCTTGCCTATCGCAGAAGGATTTCTCTGAATTACGCCCGGGCCTTCTCCCAGCTCACGGACAGCATGGGGAACCTGGACACCGCCCTGGAGAAGAGCATCTACGTGACCACCCCGGAGCTCATCGCCGGTCTGTGCGCGGAAATCCAAAGCGACGCCTGCACCGCCCGGCAGGCGGCAGGCGTCCTCCCCTACGCCAACGTGGAGCTGGAGCAGACCATCAGCTTCGCGGTGCGGGCGGGCGACTACGCCCAGGCCCTCGCCAAGTCCGCGGCGGAGCACCACGGCTATCAGCCGGAGGACCTGGAAAACCTGAAAGCGCTGTCGAAGGCTGCCTCCTCCCTCTCCGACGCGCTGGACGAGCTGGAGGCGCAGCTCAACGAGGGCACCCTCACCCTGGAGGACGTGGAAACGGTTCAGCTGCGCCTGTCCCGGCAGGAGAATCAGCAGGATTTGCCCGGACAGGGCAGCTTTTCCAGTCTGGAAGCCAATTTTCCCGAACTTCCCACCCTGATTTACGACGGCCCCTTTTCGGAGCACATGCAGTCGCGCCGCTCGGCCATGCTGGAGCAGGAGGCGCCCGTCACCGCCGCTCAGGCCAGGCGCAAGGCCGCGGCCTTTCTGGGGCTGGACGAACAGCTCTTCTCCGGCGGAGCGTTGGTGGAGGCGCAAATTCCCTGCTATCGTTTCCAATTCGGCACCGAGGGCAGTCCCGACTGCACGGTGGATGTGACCCAGCGGGGCGGCTACGTCCTGGCCCTGACCAACGGCCGGGCTGTGGAGGCCGCCAGATTGACCCACAAGGAGGCCATCCAGCGGGCCAAAGAGTGGTTGGAGGCCCATGACATCACAGACCTGACCGAAAGCTACTCCCTGTGCCGGGACAACGCCCTGACCATCAACTTCGCCGCCGTGCAGCAGGGCGTCATCTGCTATCCCGACCTGCTGAAGGTGGAGGTGGCGCTGGACAACGGGGAAATCATCGGCATGGAGAGCGCCGGATTCCTGATGAATCACACCCAGCGGGACGCTCTGCGCTCGGAAGTCTCCCACACGCAGGCGGAGGAGCGCGTGTCGCCGGAGCTGACCATCCTGTCCCGGCATCTGGTGCTCATTCCCACCCAGGGCGGCCACGAGCGCCTGTGCTGGGAGTTTCGCTGCCAGAACAAGGAGAAAAAACACTATTTGGTGTATATCAACGCCAAAACCGGCGCGGAAGAGGAAATCTTGATTCTTCTGGAGGATGAGAGCGGTTCCCTGGCCCTGTGAGGCAGTCTGTGGGCACTCCCCTGCCCTGTCCGCGGTGGCGGAATCGGTCAGATTTCGCCCTTCCTGCCCCGGAACCCTTGAAATTGCGGGTCTGATTGGGTATAATGGTGGAAAACAACGGCAAAGGAGGTGCCTGCGTGGAGGAAATGAAGCGCGTGTGTCTGATGCCCGGCGTGTTTCTCACCTGCGGTCAGACGAAAAAGTTCAAGCGCAGTCACTGGTATCTGGGACTCTCCGTCCCTCTGACCAGCAAGTACGCCTCCCTGAACGCCCTGCTGCCCCGGGTGCTCCGGCAGGGCACGGCGGACCTCCCCGACAGCCAGGCCATCGAGGCGCGTCTGGAGGAGCTGTTCGGCGGCAGCGTGGAGGCCGTGGTCACCAAGCGGGGCGAGCTCCAGTGGCTGGGCTTCCGGGCCAGCTTTCTGGACGAGGCGCTGGTCCCGAAGGACTGCCCCATACTGGACGAGGCCGCCCGCCTGCTGGGGGATTTGCTGCTGCGGCCCGCCACCAGAAACGGACGCCTGCGCAGCGACTATGTGGAGCGGGAAAAGCAGCACCTCATGGACGACATCCAGCGCAGTGTGAACGACAAGGCCTATTACGCCATGCAGCAGGCTTTGGAGCGCATATGCGTGGGTGAGGCCTACCGGGTGAGCCGCTACGGCACCCTTGCAGAGGCCCGGAAAACCAGTGTGGGCCGCCTCACCCGTCAGTACCGTCAGCTCCTCTCCAGCGCCGCGGTGGAGCTCTACTACTCCGGCTCCGCAAGCCCGGAGCGGGTGGAGCGGGCCTGGCGGGAGGCTCTGCGGGGGCTCCCCCGCGCCCGGGCTCTCACCGAGGGGCACACCGACTGGCTGATTCAGCCCCGCAATGTGCGGCGCTTCTCCCAGACCATGGACCTGAGTCAGGCCCGGCTGGTGATGGGCTTTCGCACCCTCTGCACCCTGAACAGCCCCCATTACCCCGCGCTTTTGGCGGCAAACGCCCTGCTGGGCGGCGGAGCGGCCTCCCGCCTGTTCACCACCGTGCGGGAACAGCTCTCCCTGTGCTACGCCATCCACTCCACGCTGGACCGGCACAAGGGCATCCTCCTCATTCAGGCGGGTGTGGCCAACGACAAGCTGGAGCGCACGGAGGAGGAGATTCTGCACCAGCTCCTCCAGCTTCAGCAGGGGGCCTTTGACGACGCGGAGCTGAGCAGCGCCATCCGCTCTGTCTCCAGCCAGTATCGGCGCCTTTCGGACAGTCAGCTGCTGCAAGCGGACTACTGGCTCAGCCAGACGGCTGCGGAGCTGCGCATCTCCCCCGACGAGCTGGCGGACAAGCTGGAGGCAGTCACCCGGGAGCAGGTGGTTCAGGCCCTCAACCGGCTGGCTCTGGACAGCATCTACACCCTCAGCGCACCGGTGCAGGAGGAGGTGAACCAGGCGTGAAGCAGACCATCTATCCCCGTTTGAACGAAACTGTGTATTCGGAGCGGCTGGAAAGCGGACTCACGGTCCTGGTTTCCCAGCGGCCCGGATACCGGAAGGCCTATGCCTTTTTCGCGGTGAATTACGGCGGAATGGACTATGAATACCGCCTGGACGGCACCCCGGAGCGCTCCCCGGAGGGCGTGGCCCACTTTCTGGAGCACAAGCTCTTCGATATGCCCGAAGGCAACGTCCTCCAGAGCCTGAGCGCGAAAGGCGCCTCGGTGAACGCCTTCACCGGCTCGTCCATGACCGCCTACCACTTCGAGTGCGCGGAGCACTTTTTTCCCAACCTGCGCACCCTGCTCACCTTCGTCACCACGCCCTACTTCACCCAGCAGAGCGTGGCCAAGGAGCAGGGCATCATCGCCCAGGAAATTCGCATGATTGCCGACCGACCCGGCTGGCGGGTGTACTACAATCTGCTTCAGACCCTCTATCAGAAGCACCCGCTCCGGACCTCCGTGGCGGGCAGCGAGGCGTCCATCGCCCGCATCACCCCCGCCGTACTGCGTCAGTGCCACAGCGCCTTCTATCGCCCGGAGAATATGATTCTCTGCGTCGCGGGGGATGTGGACCCGGAGCAGGTGGCGGCCATCGCCCGGATGGTGGTGCAGAGCGCCAAGGGCTCCGCCGCCGGGCGGCTGGAGATTCAGGAGCCTCCCACTGCAGCGGAGCCGTCCACCATCACGCAGTCCATGCCCATCGCCTCCCCCACCTTCCTGGCGGGCTTCAAGTTCTCCCCTGCCGCGGATGATTTGCTCCGCCAAAGTCTGGTGGGCGATTTGGCCGGTGATTTGCTCTGCGGGGCGTCCAGCCCCCTGTACCAGCAGCTCTATCGGGAGGGGCTGATTGACCGCGGCTTCGGGGTCTCCTTTGAAGCCCAGCCCGGCGCGGCCTTTCTGGTCCTGGGGGGCGACAGTCCCGACCCCGAGCGGGTCGCCCGGGCGGTGCTGGAGGAGGGCGAGCGCCTGCGCCGGGAGGGCATCCCGGAGGAGACCTTCCGCCGCACCCTCCGCTCCTGCTACGGCAGCCGGGTGGGCGCGCTGGACTCCTTCGAGCACACCTGCGTTCAGCTCGCCCGCAGTCACTTCCAGGGCTGCGACTACCTGCGCTTTCCGGAGCTGTACGACCAGCTCACCAAAGAGGAGGTTCTCGCCTTCCTGAGCGAGGCCATGCAGCCGGAGCGCATGGCCTGCTCCGTCCTCACGCCTCTGGAGCAAACTACTGAAAAGGAGCCGCAATTGTCATGAACCCAATCACCTTTCCCGGTCTGGGCATCAGCGTGCAGATTCAGCGGGTGGCCTTCTCCATTTTGGGGAAGGACATCTACTGGTATGGCATCATCATCGCCGTTGGTTTCCTGCTGGGCAGCTACTTCGCCAGCCGTCAATACGCCCGTCTGGGCGGAAAGGAGGACGACGCCCTGGATGTGCTGCTCTACGCGGCGCCCGCGGGCATCCTATGCGCCCGCATCTACTACGTCGTCTTCTACTTAGACCTCTACCGGAACACCGACGGCAGCTTCAACTGGAAGGAGGCCATCGCCATCTGGGACGGCGGCATCGCCATCTACGGCGGCATCATCGGGTCCTTTCTGGCCGCGTTCATTTACTGCCGACTGCGCCGGCTGAGCTTTCTCACCATGGCGGACGCCTACTCCTATGGCCTGCTCATCGGCCAGTCCATCGGCCGCTGGGGCAATTTCGTCAATCAGGAGGCCTACGGCGGGCAGTGCACCCTGCCCTGGCGCATGGGCCTGACCCTGGGCACCGGCACCGCGGTGGAGGTCCATCCCACCTTCCTCTACGAATCCCTCTGGAACCTGACGGGCCTGCTGCTGCTCTACTTCGTGGTGCGGCCCCGCAGGCGCTTCTCCGGGATGCTGTTTTGTACCTATCTGTTCTGGTACGGACTGGGCCGCTTCTGGATTGAGGGGCTGCGCACGGACAGCCTGTACCTCTTCCAGACCGGGCTTCGGGTCTCCCAGCTGGTGGCCCTGACCAGCGCGGTGGTGACGGGTGCGATTCTCTTTTGGAACCTCGCCCGCTCACCCAAAGAGAAGAATCCCGCCTGAACCCTCCCCTTTTCCATCTCCCTCAAACAGATCGGACCACCGTCCGGTCTGTTTTTTTCTGCTCCGGCATAGAAATTGACAGACAGGAGGGGATGGCATGGAAAAACAGGAGCAAAGCCAGAGCATAAACTGGCTTCCGGCGCTGGTGGTGGCCCTGCTGCTGGGCGTGGGGCTGCACGAGCTGTTTCGCATCTGGCCCAGCATTGTGACGGAATTCCTCTCGCCGGTCAACAATAGCATTTGGGAGCATCTGAAGGTCCTCTTCTGGCCGCTGCTGCTGGTGGAGCTGGGCATTTTCCCGCCTGCGCACCGGAGCGGCGGGCTGCTGGCCCTGCTGCTCTCCTGCGCTGCCATGCTGGCGGCGGGCTGGGTCTATCATCTGGTGCTGGGCGGAACGGAGCTGTGGGTGGATTTGGCCATCTTCGGCCTGTGCATCCTGGCCTATTTTCTCCTCTCGGATGCGCCGAGGCCGGGAAAACAATGGCTGCCGGTGCTCCGGCTGCTCACGGCGCTGCTGGCCGCGCTGATGATTCTCTTCACTCTCAACCCGCCCCACGGCGCGCTCTTTGTGGACCCGGCCAGACCTGCCATCTGGTATGAACGCCTGTGCTGAGCGGACATTTCTTCGGGTTCTGCCGCTTTTTGTTCCTACCTGCCCATCTGTGCAAAAAAGGAGCTGATTCCACCGGAATCAGCTCCCTTTTCCTGTTTTTCGCGCTCAGGACTCGTCCTCCTGGGTTTCTGCAAACTCCTGGTCGGCGCTCTCGCTCATGGCCTTGGCCATCTCCAGCGTTTGGTCCAGGCTGGAGGCGTTCCCCAGCCGCAGCTTCTGCTCCGCCCACTGTTCCTTGGTCAGCAGCAGCTTTCTGGGCTTGGAGCCCTCGAAGGGACCCACGACGCCGCCCTCCTCCATCTGGTCCACCAGCCGGGCGGCCCGGGAGTAGCCCAGCTTCAGGCGGCGCTGGAGCATGGAGGCAGAGGCCATGCCGGTCTCCACCACCACATCCACGGCATCGTAGTACAGGGGGTCGCGGTCGTCCTCCGGCGCACCGGTCTGGTCGGCGGAGCTCTCCACACCCGCGGAGCCTCCGGCGCCCTTCTTCCCCTTTTCGTTGTTCCGGGCGTTCTCCTCCACCTGCTGGAGCACGTCGTCGCTGTACTCCGCGGGGGCCTTGCTCTTGACGAAGTCGATGACCGCGTTGACCTCCTCATCCGAGATGAAGCAGCCCTGCACGCGGCGCTTGGGCTTGCCCAGCGGTGCAAAGAGCATGTCGCCGTTGCCCACCAGATTCTCCGCGCCGGAGGCGTCCAGAATGATGCGGGAATCCAAAGAGGACGCCACCGCCAGAGCAATGCGGGAGGGAATGTTGGCCTTCATCAGGCCGGTGATGACATCCGAGGAGGGTCTCTGGGTCGCAATGACCAGGTGCATGCCCGCCGCGCGGCCCATCTGAGCCACCCGGCAGATGGCCTCCTCCACCTCCTTGGCCGCTGCAATCATCAGGTCGGCCAGCTCGTCGATGAAGATGACGATTTTCGCCTTGTGCTCTCCCAGCTCCGGGTTCGAGCGGACGATGGAGTTGTAGGACTCAATCTCCCGCACGCCGATCTGTGCAAAGTCCTGATAGCGGCGCATCATCTCATTCACCGCCCACTGGAGGGCACCCGCCGCCTTCTTCGGGTCCGTGACCACGGGAATGAGCAGGTGCGGGATGCCGTTGTAGTTGCTCAGCTCCACCATCTTCGGGTCAATCATGATGAGCTTCACGTCCTGGGGCGAGGACTTGTAGAGCAAAGAGATAATCATGGAGTTGGTACACACCGACTTACCGGAGCCGGTGGTGCCCGCGATGAGCAGATGGGGCATCCGGGCGATGTCGCCGATGACGTTCCGGTTGGAGATGTCCTTGCCCACGGCAAAGGCCACCTGACTTCTGGCCCCCTCGAACTCTCTGGAGTCGATGACGCTGCGGATGGGCACCGGCGAGACCAGCCGGTTGGGCACCTCAATGCCCACGACGGAGTTCTTGCCCGGAATCGGCGCGATGCGGACGCTGACCGCGCCCAGGCTCAGGGCGATGTCCGCGGCCAGATTGGTGAGCTTGTTCAGCTTGACGCCCCGCTGCAGCTCCAGCTCGTAGCGGGTGACCGACGGGCCGCGGGTCACCTCGATGATGTTGGACTCGATGCCGAAGGATTGCAGGGTGTCGGCCAGCAGCTCCTCGGTCTCCTGGAGCTCCCGTCCGGCGTCCGCGCCGGAGATGCCCGCCATGGTCTTGAGCAGCTCCACCGGCGGGAACTGGTACTCCTCCGACGCGGCGTCCACCGCCAGCTCCAGCTCCTGCTGAACCGCCTCATCGGGCACCAGCTTCTCCTTCTTCTTCGGCCCCTCGGGCACGGCCGGAGGAGTCGGCTGTACCGGAGGCAGGGGCACGGCCGGAGGTGCGGGCGGTTCCGGAACGGGAGGTGCGGGCGGTTCAGGCGCGGCGGGTGCGGGCTGTTCCCGCTCCTGCTCCTGGGCCAGGTACTGGTCCGGGGTGCTCACCCGAATCCGGCTGTCAAACAGCCCCTCCTTCCTGGCCCGCCTGGGGGGCACCACCCGGGCGGGAACCGCCTGCTGAGTCTCATCCTCCAGCAGCTCCGGGCGGTATTCCTCCGCCTTCATGGTCTCCACCTGGGGCACCGCGTCCTTTGCGGGATAGATGGGGTCGTCCACCTCCAGGTCGTAGTCTCGGATGTGCTTCTTCCGGCGGGGACGCTCCCGGACGGGCGGCAAGGGCTGCGGGAGCAGCTGCGCCTCCGATTCCTCCGGCGCATCCGGCTCTTCCTCGTCGTAGGGGTGGAGGAATTCGTTCAGCCTGGCCAGCGGCCCCATGTGCTCGCCCTCCTCCAGCTCCTCGCGCTGGGCCGCGCGCTGCCGACGGTCCTCTCTGCGCTCCCGGACCCAGTCCCCCACCATCTCCGGCGTGGTACGGGTGAGCACCATCAGGATGGCCGCCGCTCCCACCAGCAGGCTGAGGAACGCGCCCGCCCGGCTGAACACCCGGGACAGGCCCACGGCAGCCACGCCGCCCAGCACACCTCCGGTGTAATCCGACCCGGCCAGGTTCCACAGCGCCGGAACGCCGTCCCGGGACAGGGAAATCTCCAGCGTGCCCAGCAGCGTATGGGCTCCCGCGCCCAGCAGTGCGGAAATCAGCAGGGCGCAGAGCACCCGCAGCCGCACCGGTCTGCCCCGGGCAAAGAAGAGCTGACAGCTGGCCGCAAACAGGCACAGCGGCACGGACCACCAGGCCCAGCCCACCAGGCCCCGCTCCGCCTGCTCCAGGGCGCGAATGAACAGGCCATCCGTGTGGAACCAGCACAGGGCAGAGAACACCGAAAGAATCAGCAGGATGAAGCCCCAGGTGATACGCGCCTGATAGTTGGCCCGCTGGGAACGTTTGGCCCCTTTGGGGGTCTTTTTCGCCCCGCCCGTGCGTTTTCGAGCGGCGGCGGAGCCGCTTCGGCTCCGGGCAGCGCCCTTGGAGGCCGATTTCTTTTTTCTCCCTTGATTGGTAGCCATAAAACCGCTTTCTTCTCTCCTTTCGTCACAATTTGTGCGGATGATACTGGAATTAGTCCAGTTTTTTTACCAGCAATGATGGTGATAACAGGAACGTGTATTGGTCGTCTGCCCTTGCCTCCCGCTCTGACTGCCGCGCGTCGCATGGCAATTCCTTCATGCGCGGCATGCGGGGAACCGCGCCCCATCGAGGCGCGTGCGTCGCAGGGAAGCAGCACGGCAAAGCCGTGACGGAAGAAGTGGAACTGCCCAAACTTGTTCTTTTTCCACCACGCTTCCGACTAACATCTCAATGATTCAGAATCCGTCCTCCGCACACTATGACGGTGAATCAGGCGTTGTAGAACGCTCTGGCGGCGCGGTAGGTCATGTAGCAGTCCAGCTTCGCGGACACCTCGAAGGGCGCGTGCATGGCCAGAAGCGGCGTGCCGCCGTCCAGCGTGGGAATGCCTCTGCGGGCCATGTAGTGGGAAATGGTTCCGCCGCCGCCTTCGTCCACCTTGCCCATTTCGCACACATGCCACAGCACGCCCTCGCCATCCAGCACCCGCCTGGCGTAGGCCATCAGCTCGGCGGAGGCGTCGGAGGCCCCGGACTTGCCCCGGGAGCCTGTGTACTTGGCAATGCCCAGTCCGCCGTTCACACGCCCCGCGTTCCGCTTGTCGTAGGCAAAGGCGTAGTTGTCGTCGTAGGCGGCAGTCACGTCACTGGACAGGCAGAAGGAGTGCTCGATGCAGGTGTTGTAGTCCGCCCCTGCCCCCCGGCACAAATCCGAGAGGAAACGGTCGAAATAGCTGCTGTCCATGCCGGTGACGCCATAGGAGCCAATCTCCTCCTTGTCCACCAGGAGGCAGATTCCGGTCCGTTTCAGGGTGTTTTCCGCATCAAACAGGGCTTGCAGGCAGGCAAAAGCGCATACGCGGTCATCCTGACCGTAGCCGCCGATCATGGAGCGGTCCAGACCCACGTCCGTGGGCCGGAAGGCGGGCACGACGCACAGCTCGGCGGTGTTGAAATCGTCCTCCGTGATGTCGTACTTCTCATGGAGCAGCGCCATAATCTGGAGCTTGAAGCGCTCCTTCTCCTCCTCGTCGGGGTAAGGCTCGCTGCCCACCACCACGTTCAGGTCCTCGCCCTTGATGGCCTGCCACAGGGGCTCCTTCGCCTGCTTGTCCGCCAGATGGGGCAGCAGGTCGGGAATGGTGAGCTGAGGGTCGCCGGGCTCATCGCCCAGCCGCACCCGCACCCTGGTGCCGTCCGCGCGGTACACCACGCCGTGGAGCGCCAGAGGAATCGACACCCACTGATACTTGCGGATGCCGCCGTAGTAGTGGGTCTTGAACCGGGCCAGACCGCCGCCGTCCTCGTAAAGCGGATTGGGCTTCAAATCCAGCCGGGGATTGTCGATGTGCGCGCCGCAGACCACGACTCCCTGCTCCAGCGGCTCGCTGCCGATGACGGCCAGCACAATGGCCTTGCCCGCCTCCACGCGATACACCTTGTCGCCGGGCTGAGGCACCTCCCCACGGCGCAGCGCACGGTAGCCTCTGGCCTGGGCGAGTCGGAGAATCTCCTCCACGCACTCCCGTTCCGTGCAGCCCTCGGCCAGAAAGCGCTTGTAGTTCTCACAATACTCGTTCATCTCCCGGCGCTCCGCCTGTGTCAGGCGGTCATAGCCGTTTTTCCTCTGACTCAGCAGTTTTTTGCTCATTTTGTCCATCATTCAGCGGATTCTCCTGTCAATTCTCACACAATAGTTTTTCAAATAAGTCCTTCGCCGCGGCGCGGAAGGTCTCCTGAGCGCCGTTGTTCTCCAGCACATAGCCGCAGCGCTCCCGAATCCATTCATCGCTGCGCTGGGCGGCGATGCGGGCGCGGGCGTACTGCTCGCTGATGCCCTCCCGGGCCATCACCCGGCGCACGCGCTCCTCCACGGGCGCCACCACCGCAACCAACGCGTCACAATCCTGAACCACCTCGCTCTCCAGCAGCACCGCTCCGTCGATGCCCACGCCTCTGCGCCCCTGCTCTCTGGCCGCTTCTATGCGGCGGCGCAGCTCCGGCACGAGCACGCTGAAGGCGATGCGGTTCAAGTCCCGCAGAGCCTCCGGGTCGTGGAAGACCATCTGGCCCAGTTTGCGCCGGTCCAGGCCGTTTTCATGAAAAACAGGGCCAAAACGCCCTTCAATTCCCTCTTTCAGCTCCTGACTGCTCTCCAGCAGCTCGTGATAGACTGCGTCGCAGTCCAGCAGCTCCACATTCAGCGCGGACAGCTCCTCCAGCGCGGTGGTCTTCCCCGCACCGGTGCCGCCCACGATTCCAATCACCTTCATAGCGCCTCCACCGTGTGAAATCCAGCCGCCTTTTTCAGCCGGTTCTGTACTGCCAGTCCCAAGCCGGACGGGTCCGGACACTGGGCCAGAATCTCCCGGACCTGGGTGTGGTCAAAGGCCCGCAGCGCCTCAAACACCCGATGCGCCTGGGCCGCCTGGTCGTGAACGCTGCCCAGCCGCTCCACCGTCAGGTCGGAAAACAGCTGCGCGTACTCGTCGAAGCAGATGACCCCCGTGTCGGCCTTTGCACGCGAGCGGATATAGGCGGCGCTACGCTCCGGCGCGCCCGTGACCACCGTCACCGGGGCCTGGGGGGCATAATGCCGATAGGCCATGCCGGGCGCCTTGGGCTGCTCTCCCTCGTGAAGCTCGCGGTAGACCGCCTGGTCCACGCCCACACTGCCCAGCACCTCCTCCAGTGCCTCCAGCGGCATCCCGCCGGGCCGCAGCAGGCAGGGCTTCTCTCCGGTCAGGTCGATGATGGTGGACTCCACGCCCACAGCGCTGTCGCCGCCGTCCACAATGCCGGCAATCTTTCCGTTCATGTCCTCCTGAACATGGGCGGCGCTGGTGCAGCTGGGCCGCCCGGAGGTGTTGGCGCTGGGCGCGGCGATGGGCACGCCCGCCGCCTCGATGATGGCAAGCGCCACCGGATGTGCCGGGCAGCGCACCGCCACCGTGTCCAATCCCCCCGTCGTGGCCTTGGGCACCACGGGTTTTGCCGGAAGAATCATGGTCAGAGGGCCCGGCCAGAACCGACGCGCCAGCCGGTAGGCCAGCTCCGGCACGTTCTCACAGTAGCGCTCCAGCCATTCGGCGGAGGGCACATGAATGATGAGGGGATTGTTGGAGGGGCGCCCCTTCGCCTCGTAGATGTGCCGCACCGCCTCCGGGTCCAGCGCGTTGGCCCCCAGTCCGTAGACCGTCTCCGTGGGGATTGCCACCAGCTGGCCGGAGCGAAGCAGCTCCGCCGCGGCGCGCACCTCCTGTTCGTATCCCTCCGGCCGGGGGATGGTGAACAGCCTGGTTTTCATAGTTACTTCTCCAAATCGTTCGTTATTTGTCATTTCCTGCCCAAAATTGAGGTTTTCAGGCCTGGGCCAGCTTTTCCGCCTGGTCCGCGGCGGACAGGGCGTTGATGATTTCATCCAGCTCCCCATCCATCACGCTGTTGATTTTGTACAGCGTCAGGCCGATGCGGTGGTCCGTCACCCGGCCCTGGGGGAAATTGTAAGTTCGGATGCGTTCATTGCGCATACCGGTTCCCACCTGGCTGCGCCGGTCCGCAGAGATGGAATCCTGCTGCTCCTGGAGCTTGCGCTGATACAGGCGCGAGCGCAGAATCTCCATGGCCTTGTCCTTGTTCTGGAACTGGCTGCGCTGGTCCTGGCACTCCACCACCATGCCGGTGGGCAGGTGGGTGATGCGGATGGCCGAAGAGGTCTTGTTGATGTGCTGCCCACCCGCGCCGGAGGAGCGGAAGGTGTCGATGCGCAGATCGTTCCGGTCCAGCTCGAAGGTGACCTCATCCACCTCCGGCAGCACCGCCACCGTCGCCGTGGAGGTGTGAACCCGACCGCCGGACTCTGTTTCCGGCACTCTCTGAACGCGATGCACCCCGGATTCGTACTTCAAACGGGAAAAAGCGCCCTTTCCGTTGATTGTAAAGGTGATTTCCTTGACGCCTCCCAGCTCCGTCAGGCTGGCGTTGGCTGTTTCCAACGACCAGCCCTGGCGCTCGCTGTACATGCTGTACATCCGGTACAGGGAGTGGGCGAACAGCGCCGCCTCCTCCCCGCCCACACCGGAGCGGATTTCCACGATGACATTCCGCTCATCGTTGGGGTCCTTGGGCAGCAGCAGAATCTGGAGGCTGTGCTCCAGCTCCTCCGCCTCCCGCTTCGCGCTCAGCAGCTCCTCCCGGGCCAGCTCCCTCAGCTCCGGGTCCTCCATCAGGGCTTCCGCGTCCGTCTGCGTCCGGAGGCAGCGCCGGTAGCGGCGGACGGTCTCCACCAGCTCCTCCAGCTCCCGCAGCTCCTGATTCAGACGGGCCACCAGCGCCGGGTCGTCGTAGGTCTCCGGCTGATTGAGCCGTTCCTGCGCCAGGCTGTAGCGCTGCTCCAGTTGTTCCAGCTTCTCTAACATTCCTCAACCTCGATCCAGAAGAAAGGATTTCACCAGCGCCGCGCACTCCCGCAGACAGAAGTACAGCTTGTAGGAGCTGCCCCCGGGCATGGGCGCGGAGAGCGTGCTGATGCGCAGGCCATTGCGCCGCGCCAGCAGCCGAACCCGTGCCAGATGGGCGCTGCTGCTGACCACCAGCAGGTTTTCGGTGGATTCTCCCCGCTCTTCCAACAGTTTTTTGGTGTTTTTCAAGTTTTCAAAGGTATTGGTGGCGGCCTCCTCCAGCAGGATGCGCTCCGCGGCGACACCGCGCTCCTCCAGCACCCGCGCCATGCAGGAGGCCTCCGAGATGGGCTCGTCGTCGCCCATGCCCCCCGTGACCACCACATTGGTCTCCGGGTGGGCGTTGAGGTAGTCGGCGGCGCACTCCAGCCGTTCCATGAGGATGGGAGACGGCTCATGGTTCCACAGGTTCGCCCCCAGAACCACCAGCGTCTTCGGCTCCCCGGAGATGCGGCTGTCGTTGTTCACGGCCACCCAGCCCAGCAGCGCACCAAAGGCCAGGGCAGCCAGCACCACCAGCGCCATGAGCGTCCGCACCAGCGGAACGCACTGCTCCGGCGGCAGCGTCAGAGCCAGTCCCAGCAGCAGCGCAACGGTCCCCATCCCCCAGAGCGCCAGGGCCCCGAAGAGCATGGGCCGCCCTCCGCTCCGGTGCAGCAGCAGACCCGCCGTCACCAAAATCACGCCCAGCACCACAGGCCAGGCGGGTGAGAGGGTGTATTTCATGACTGTTCCTCCATCTGGAGCGAAAGCTCCTCCCAGCTCTGGTACAGCTTGGAGAGCTGAGCCTCCATCTGCTGCTGCTCTTCGCTGAGCTCCTGAAGGCGCTGGTAGTCGGTGGCGTGCTCACTCATCTGCTCCTCCAGCTCGGAGATTCGGCCCTCCACCCGGGCAATCTCCCGCTCCGTCTGGGCCAGCTTCTTCTCCAGCAGCTTGGTGCCGCCGCCGCGCCGGGTCTTCTCTTTTTTGGGCTTCTCAGGGGCAGGCTTGAGGACGCTCCGCAGCTCCTGCTCACGGGCCTTCTTCGCCAGCCACGCCTCGTAGCCGCCCCGGAAGTCGGTGATTTTCCCGTCCTTCAGCTCCCAGATGCGGGTGGCAAAGCGGTTGATGAAGTACCGGTCGTGGGAGACGAACAGCAGCGCTCCGTCGTAGTCCTCCACCGCCGCCTCCATCCACTCCCGGGAGGCGATGTCCAAATGGTTTGTCGGCTCGTCCAGAACCAGCAGGTTGATGCGCTGGTCCATCAGAATACACAGCTTCAGGCGGCTGCGCTCCCCGCCGGAGAGGCTTCGGACCTCCTTGAACACGTCGTCGCCCCGGAACAGGAAGGCACCCAGCCGGTCCCGGGCCTCCTGGGCCGTGCAGTTCTGCTCGTAGAGCATGGTGTCCAGCAGCGTGCGCTCCATGTGCTCAAAGGTGATGATCTGGGGCAGATTTCCCGCTCTCACAGAGGGTCCAAAGTGGATGGTTCCGCTGTGCTGCTTGTCCTTGCCCAGCAAAATGTTCAAAAAAGTGGTCTTTCCGGTGCCGTTGTCCCCCAAAAGGGCGATGCGCTCGCCGCCCCGGACCTCCATGCTCACATCGGAGAACAGGGTGCGCTCACCGTAGGACTTGCCGACCCGGGTGAGGGTGAACAGCTCATCCCCCTGAAAGTCCAGCTGAGAAAAGCCGGCCTTCATGGTCTTTTCCCGGCCCATGGGCCGCTCCTGGGTGCGCATGCGCTCGATGCGCTTCTCAATGGCAAAGGCCGTCTTGTGCTGCTTCTCCGTGCCCCGCTGGTGCATCAGCGTCGCGGTGGCGGTGAGCTGGGCGATTTTGGCCTGCTCCTTTTTGTACTGCTTCAGCTGCTCCTGGTAGCGGCGCTCCTTCTCCGCCACATAGAAGGAGTAGTTGCCGGAGTAGAACACCGCCTTGCCCCGGTCAATCTCCACCACGCGCCGCACCACCTTGTCCAGGAAGTAGCGGTCGTGGGAGATGGCCAGAACCGTGCCCTTGAAGCCGGCGAGGTAGTCCTCCAGCCACTCCACGGCGTGGAGGTCCAGGTGGTTCGTCGGCTCGTCCAGCAGCAGGATGTCCGTGTCCTCCAGAATCAGCCGACCCAGGTTCACCCGGGTCTTCTCGCCGCCGGAGAGCATTTCAAAGGGCTGCTCCCGCATCTGGGCGGAGATGCCCAGACCGTTGCAGACCTTGTTGATCTGGACCTGGATGTCGTAGCCGCCCAGGCGCTGAAACTCATGGGAGAGGTGGTCGTAACGGTTCATGGTCTCCGCGGAGCTGTCCCCGGCAGCCATCGCCGCCGTCAGACGCTCCAGCTCCCGCTCCATCCGGTGGACCCGGACAAAGGCGTCGTCCAGAACCTGCTCCACCGTGCAGCCCATGGGGTAGACGGGAATCTGGGAAATCAGACCCAGCCGCTTTCCCGGCGCGATGGACAGCTCTCCCTCGTCGTAGTCGTACTCTCTGGTGAGGATTTTGAAGAGTGTGGACTTCCCGCAGCCGTTTTTGCCCAGGATGCCCACCCGCTCTCCCTCGTTCACCTGAAAGGAGAGGCCGTCCAGCAGATTGTCTCCGATGGTAAAGGATTTTACCAGCCCGTTCACGGAAATGTCGATCATATCGCTCCTGATCCTTTTTTCTATGGAGAAGAGGACGCCCCCCGATGAGAACCCGGTGCCTTCCGGGCCCTCACCGGGCGGCAGAGCCTCAAATCTCCTGGGTCATGGTCTTTAAAAACTCCACCAGCTCCTCCATGTGCACCCCTCGGGAGGCCTTGAAGAGGACCACCGTGCCCGGCGTGACCACCTGCTCCAGCACGGCCTTGGCCTCCTCCTTGTCGGGACGGGCGTAGCACTCCGTGTTGGGGTTGGACCCGGCGCCCACGCAGATGTTCTCCGCCAGCTCGCCCACGGTGATGAGGATGTCGATGTTCTTCTGAGCCACGAAGCGGCCCACGCCCTCGTGGAGCACCGGCCCCAGGGTGCCCAGCTCCAGCATGTCGCCCAGAACCGCCACCCGCCGCTTTGCGGGCATCTTGGACAGGGTGTCCACGGAGGAGCGCATGGACTGGGGATTGGCGTTGTAGGTGTCGTTAAGGATGGTGATGTTGTTGGCCCGGCGCAGAATCTCCATGCGCATCTTGGTGGGCACGAAGGAGGTGACGCCCTTGCGAATCTCCTCAATGGTCATGCCGAACCAGCTGCCCACCGCCGCGGCGGAGAGCACGGAGTAAATCATGTAGCTGCCCAGGCTGGGGATGTACTGCCGCCAGCTGCCCTGAGGCGCCTTGGCCTCCATGATCATGTGGTCGTCAAAGCCCTCGTCCAGCCTGAGGCAGCGGAAGTCGTTCTCCTCCCCGGCGCCATACCAGAGAATCTGCTGGCTGAGCGTTCCGTCCAGGGTGCGCAGCAGGGAGTCGTCGCCATTGAGCACGGCCACGCCTCTGCCGCCCATGCCGTTGAACACCTCGCTCTTGGCCCGGAGGGTGTTCTCCCGGCTGCCCAGGTTCTCGATGTGGGCGTCGCCAATGTTGCTGATGACCGCCACGTCGGGGTTGGCCATCCGGGTCAGGTAGTCAATCTCCCCCAGGTGGTTCATGCCCATCTCCACCACCGCCATCTCGTGACGGCGGTTCAGGCGGAAGAGGGTCTTGGGCACGCCGATGTTGTTGTTGAAGTTGCCCTCCGTCTTGAGGACGTTGTACTTCTCCGAGAGCACGGCGGCGACCATATCCTTTGTGGTGGTCTTGCCCACGCTGCCCGTCACCGCAACCACCTTCACCTGGAACTTGTGTCGATAGTAGTGGGCCAGCTTGCCCAGCGCCAGCATGGTGTCCTCCACCAGCACATAAAACTTGTCGGGGTCATACTCCTCCAGCTCCCGGGAGGTCAGGGTCCCGTAGGCGCCGGCCTTCAGCGCCCGGACGATGTAGTCATGGCCGTCAAAGCGCTCGCCCACCAGCGGGACGAACAGAGAGCCGGTGCTCATGGTGCGGCTGTCCGTGTCCACCGCGCTGACCTGAATGTTGCCGTTGTCAAAGCTGCCCAGCAGCCGGCCTCCCACTGCGGTGAGGACCTCAGATAAGGTGATGGGTTCCATTTCCTTCCCTCCTCAAATCCGGCTGCCCCGCAGGCGCAGGGACTCCCGGATGATGATTTCGCACAGCTCGCCGTAGCTGATGCCCGCCGCGGCCGCCTCCTGGGGCACCAGGCTGGTGGGCGTCATGCCGGGCAGGGTGTTGATTTCCAGGAACCAGGGCGTGCCGTCCTCGGTGACGATGAAGTCCGCCCGGGCGTACACCGCCATGCCCACGGCCCGGAACACCTTGCGGGTGTCCTCTGCCAGCCGCCGCTCCCAGCTCTCGGGGATGGGTGCGGGCGTGATTTCCTCCGCCGCTCCGGGCTGATACTTGTTGGCGTAGTCATAGAAGCCGCTCTTGGGTACAATCTCGATGGAGGGCAGCGCCCGGTCCACCAGATAGCCCACCTGAATCTCTCTGCCCTCGATGTACTGCTCCAGCACCACGTCGCCGCCCAGGGGGATGCACTCCTCAAGGGCCTGCACCAGCTCCGCCTTCGTGTTGGCGATGGACACGCCGATGGAGCTGCCCGAAGCCAGCGGCTTCACCACCACCGGCAGCGGAGTGCGCCGGGCAATAGCGGGGATGTCGGCGGCGGTGTAGCTCACCTTTTCCCAGGACGGGGTCTTGACGCCGGTGGGCACCACCAGCTTTTTGGTCAAATCCTTGTCCATGGCCATGGCCGCGGCCAGGAATCCGGTGCCGGTGAAGGGAATGCCCAAAGTTTCCAGGGTGGCCTGGATGCGGCCGTCCTCGCCGCAGGCCCCGTGGAGGGCCAGGAACACGATGTCCGCCATGCGGCACAGCTCCAGCACACCCTCACCGAACAGGGACTCGCTCTTCCACTTCCGGGCCGCCTTCAGCCCCTCCAAATCCGGCGGCTGACGGCTCACCTTTTTCCAGCCCGTGGGGATGGGCAGATTGAAGCACTCCTCCATGGCACCCTGGTGGTCCTCCAGTCCCAGGTACAGGTCCACCAGCGCCACCTCGTGGCCGCGGCCGCGCAGGGCCTCCGCCACCATCGTGCCCGAGGACAGGGACACGTTGCGTTCATCGCTCAGGCCTCCGGCCAATACAACAATTCTCATCATCCTACACTCCTTTGCTGGGAGAAATTTGCATACAGATTCATTTTAGCATATGGGTGGAGGAAATACAACCGAAGATTCCCTTTTTCAGGGGTGAAAATGAACAAAATACCAGAACAGGAACCGAAATTCCTGTTCTGGTATCCAAATCGCGGCCCGGCTCCCACGCCCCGGCCCCGAAATGGTGCAGGGAATGGTGGGAATCGCCCCAATTGCCCTTCTTCCGCAGTCGGTCGAGCGGCCACGAACCCTCCGGGCGCTGCCCGGACAGTCCCCGCCGCGCGTGAGGGGAGAAAATGACCTGAACAAAGCAGAGAATTTGTCCGAAACAGAGAAATCAGGCTGCAATCAGCGTTTTTTCGCGATAATCTGTTCGTTCATCACCCGCGCTAGCTCCTCAGTGCAGAAATCGCCCTGAACATAGCAAAAACCTGCCCGAAACAGAGAAACAGGCCCAATCAGCGCTTCTTTGCGGTAATCTGTTCGTTCATCACCAGCACCAGCTTCTCAATGCTGAAATCACCCTGAACAAGGCAGAGAATCTGCCCAAAACAGTGAAAACAGGCTCAATCAGCGCTTTTTCGCGGTAATCTGTTCGTGAATCACCTGCACCAGCTCATCAATGTCGAAGGGCTTGGCCACATGCTCGTCCATGCCGAACTCCCGGCTTTTGCGCCGGTCCTCCTCCCTGGCGTTGGCGGACAGGGCAACAATGGGCAGCGCTCCCTTCTCTCCCAGGGCGCGAATGGCCAGGGTGGCCTCGTAGCCGTCCATCACCGGCATCTGGATGTCCATCAGAATCAGGTCGAAATAGCCCGTCGGATGCTCCGCGACGGCATCCACCGCCTCCCGGCCATTGACCGCGCACTCGACCTCAAAGCCGGACTCCTCCAGCAGCGCTTCCGCCAGCAGCAGGTTGAGCTCCACGTCCTCCACCACCAGAATCCGGAGGGGACCGTCGATTCTGGGCTGGGCAGTTTCCCTCGGCGCGCTGGCCTCCTCCCCGGGCAGCAGAGGCAGGCTCAGGGCGATGGTGAACGTGGTGCCCTTCCCCTTCTCGCTCTGAACGGAGATGGTGCCCCCCATCCGGTCGAGCAGGTTCTTCACGATGGTCAGGCCCAGACCGGTGCCGAAGGTGCCGGATTGGGTGGAGGTCTCCTCCCGCTCGAAGGCGTTGTACATGCGCTCCAGAAAGGCGGGGGAAATGCCGATGCCCGTGTCGGCCACGGTGATGGTGTAGCCCATCCGCTCCCCCTGCGGCTCCGGGCTCTGCCGGGCCGTCAGAGTGACCGTCCCGTTCCGGGGCGTAAACTTCATGGCGTTGCCCAGCAGATTGCTCAGCATGCGGCGCAGGGCGCTGGGGTCTGCCAGAACCCGGCTCTCGTCCAGTGCCAGCTCCTCCCGCAGGCAGAGGTGCCGCTCCTCGGCCTCCACGCGGTAGGACTCCAGCAGCAGCTCCAGCTGGCCGCGCAGCTGAACCGGCTCATCTTTCAGGACAAAGCGGCCGCCCTCCAGCCGGTTCATCTCCAGCATGTCGTCGATGATGCACAGCATTTGACGGCTGGAGAGCGCAATCTTGTCCAGATACTCCTCCAGCAGCTCCGGCTGCCGGAAGTGCCGCCTGGCCAGCTCCGAATAGCCGATGATGGCGTTCATGGGCGTGCGGATGTCGTGGGAAATATTGAACAAAAAGTTGGTTTTTATCTCGTTGAAGCGCTTTTCCTCCAGCAGCTCCAGCTCCATGTGGTGCCGCTCCTCCTGACTGCGCCGCTTCTCGGTGACATCGGAGAGGAACACATAGTACACCGGCCCATAACCGGGCAGCTGGGTGTAATGGCCGTAGTCCTCCACCCAGCGCAGCTCCCCGTCCCGGCGCCGGATGCGGTACTCCACATAGTCCAGGTTGTCGTTGGACCGGTCCGCAATCTGACGTTCGATGGAGGCCTGCACCCGGGGATAGTCCTCCGGGTGGACCATGCCCCGGAAGGTGTAGCCGGTGAGCGCCCGAAAGTCCTCCAGGCTCCCGCACCCGAAGATGCGCAAAACGGCCTGATTGACGTGCAGCAGCTCCTGCTCCCCTCCCTCCCGGTAAAGGAAGAATCCGCCCGGAAGCTGATCCCCCAGCCAAAGCAGGGAGGATAAATCCGGATTTGACGGGTCAAACCCAGCGATTGAGGTTTTTTCATGCTCGTTCATACTCAATTCTCCGCTCTCTGGAAGGCCCGCGGGGTCGCTCAGCCCCCGTGCTGACGAAGCAGCTTGTGAAGCGTCTCGTACAGCCGTTCCGGCTCCACGGGCTTGGACAGGTGCGCGTTCATGCCCGCCTGGAGGGAGCGCTGCACGTCCTCGTCGAAGGCGTTGGCCGTCATGGCGATGATGGGAATCTTCTTTGCGTCGGGGCGTTCCAGCGCGCGAATCTTCCTGGTGGCCCCCAGGCCGTCCATCACCGGCATGCGCACATCCATGAGGATGGCGTCGTAGTAGCCCGGCTCGCTCTTCTCAAACATTTCCACGGCCACCTGGCCGTTGACTGCGCGTTCTCCCTCGATTTCCTCCATGTCCAGCAGGTCCATGAGGATTTCGGCGTTGATGTCGATGTCCTCCGCCAGCAGGACCCGGTGACCGGCCAGAATGCCGCCCTCCTCCTCGCTCTCAGAGGTGTCATCGTCGCTCTGGGCTCCGGCGTCGGGGTTCTTTTTGTGGAGCACGTTCTGAATCTCCCGGGTCAGGGTGTCCGTAAACAGAGGCTTGCTCAGCAGTCCGTCCACTCCGGCGGCCCAGGCCTCATCCGTGGCCTCTTCCAGGCTGTAGCCGGTGAGCAGGAACACCGCCGTCTGTCCGTGGTCGTGGCGGCGCAGCTCCCGAATCAAATCAATTCCGTTCAAATTGGGCATCCGGTAGTCCGTCACGACCATCTGGAAGGGCGCGCCATGCTTCAGCTCCGCGAGGATTCTGTCCAGCGCCTTCCGGCTGTCGGTGCAGCCCTCGGCCTGAATGCCCACGTCGCTGAGCACCAGCTGGGCGTGCTGGCAGGCCACCTCGTCGTCGTCCACGACCATCGCCTTCAGATGGCTCAGGTCCAGATCGTGCTCCTCCCGGGCGCTGCGGCTGGAGGACTTCAGCATCACCGTGACGGTGAAGCTGGAGCCCACACCCTTCTCGCTCTCCACCTGGATTTCACCGTTCATCATCTCCACGATGTTCTTGGTGATGGCCATGCCCAGGCCGCTGCCGCCGTAGCGGTTCGTGGTGGTGGCGTCCTCCTGGGAGAAGGCGTCGAAAATCTTGGGGATGTAGTCCTTGTCCATGCCGATGCCGGTGTCGGTCATGGTGAAGCGGAGGGTGCGGTGCCCCTCATAGCTGCCAATCTCCTCGACGGTGAAGGTGACGGTGCCGGGCGCGTTGGTGAACTTCACCGAGTTGCCCAGGATGTTGATGAGCACCTGCTTGAGCTTCATATCGTCGCCCACATAGTACTCCCCGATGCGTCCGATGATGCGGCAGTGGAAGGTCAGGCCCTTATCCTGGCACTGGCCGTTGATCATCACGTTGATTTGGTCCAAAAAGTCCCGGAAGGAGAACTCCTCGCTCTTCAGAACCATGCGGCCGGACTCGATGCGGCTCATGTCCAGAATGTCGTTGATGAGGCCCAGCAGATGCTTGGCGCTGCCCCCGATTTTCTCCAGCTGCTCCCGGGTTCTCGGGCTCAGGTTCGGGTCCTTGAGGGCGATGTTGTCCAGGCCGATGATGGCGTTCATGGGCGTGCGGATCTCATGGCTCATATTGGACAGGAAGCTGGTCTTGGCCCGGCTGCTCTCCTCGGCCAGAATCTTCTCCACCTCCATCTGTTTCTCCCGCTTCTGCATGATGGAGTAGATGTCAAACAGCAGAATCAGCGCCCCCATAATCAGCACCATCTGCACGGTGCTGTCGATGTTGATGCTGCGGTTGATGCGCTCCATGCCCTTCTGGATGACCTGCTCCTCCTCTTCCTGTTCGCCCGGCTCCTCCTCCGGGTTCTCCGCCGCGGCGGTGTGGTATTCCTCAAACACCCGGGCCGTGACGCGGGCCGTGGACTGGCGCAGCCAGACCAGAGAGGTGAAGAGAATCAGGCCGAAGAGCACCATCCAGACCATGGTGGAGCGGCCCAGACGCCGCTGCCTGTCCGCCCGGAACACATGCCGGAAGAACACAAAGCCCAGAATGCTCCAGGTGGCCAGAATAAGATAGGATTCCGGGGAGAGTGTGCTGACATCCAGCATATTGGGCACCAAAAAGTAGAGGATAAAGGTGAAGGAAATCCCCAGTCCCAGAGCGCCGAACACCGTGTAAAACCGGGACTGATTGGCGCGCGCCTCCTTGAGGGCGCTGGCGGAGGTGTAGGCGTAGGCAATCGCCGCGCCCACCGTGGTCACGTCCACAATCCAGCTGATGGCCGTGCGGCCGAAGAAGGGCAGCACGACGGAAATCAGCATGGTGCAGGCGATGGCATTCCCGGGGACGCCGAAGCGGTTGAGCCTGCCCATCCAATCCGGGAGCATTTCGTCCTGAGCCAGCGCGTACATCAGGCGGCTGGAGGCCACATAGTTGCTCACCAGACCCGTGACGATGCCGCCCAGAGCCGTGACGCCCAGCAGCGCGGAGCCCAGATGACCCAGCACGGAGTGGACGGCGAAGAAGGTGGGCAGGCCCTCCAGGCCAGAGTGGCTGCCCAGATTGGCGATGTACTCCCACCAGCCCGCGTAGCCCGCCGGCTGCACCATGGCGGCCACCACGGCCAGCATCCCGTAGGCACCTCCCGCCGTCACCACCGCGATGGCCAGAATCCGGAAGGACTTTTGGGCCGGGAACCGGAACTCACTGGTGGAGTGGGAGATGGACTCAAAGCCCACATAGGCCCAGGGCGCCAGAGCCACGACGTTCATCATGCCGGAGAGGCCTTTGGGGCCCACAGCGTGGGGTCCGGAGAGCACCGCGGCCGGTCCGCCGGTATGCACAGACACCACGGTGAAGCACAGCGTGATGCCCACAAAGGTGATGAGGGCCATGACCGACTGAACCACGCCTCCGGCGCGGCCCTGGATGCACAGCGCCCCGGCAATCACCAGCGCCAGCACGGCCGCCAGCACCTCGCCCAGGTAGATGTGGAACCCAGCCATCTCGTAGCCCAGTCCCCACTGGAGGGCGCTGCCCAGCAGATTGCGTCCAATCAGCGGCAGGGCAGTCGCGTTGGCCCAGATGATGGCAACGTAGGTCAAAATCAGAAACCAGGCGCACAGAAAGCCGTGATCGCAGCCAAAGCACTTCTGCACATAGGTGTAGGAGCCGCCGCAGGACGGGTTCAGGTTCATCAGATAGTGGTAGTTCACGCCGATAATCAGCATGACCACCGCGCCGATGAGAATGCCCAGCACCGTGCCCAGCGGACCCGCCAGAGGCAGGAAGGTGGTGCCCGGCATCACAAAGGAGCCCCAGCCCACCGCGCCGCCGAAGGCCAGCGCCCAGGCGCCCAACGGCCCCAGATAGTGCCGCAGGCCGCCGCGCTGCTTGTTCGTTTCGTTTTTAGCCAAAGTTTCTCTCCCATTCCCCGCAAGGGGTCCGTCAGTGCTTCTGTTGCCGAAAAACCGGATAAATCGCCCCAGTAATCGGCTTTTTCAGCCGTTTTTTTCGTCCTTTTGGGACAGCTGCAAAACACGGCGATAATATTTCCGGCAAGCTCACGTTTTTCAAATGGGGAAAATTGTTTCCCTGCCGGAGCAGTCAAGGCGCAAGGGCAGCGCCGGTCAGATGCTCATGAAAAAGGCCAAACTCTGCCCGAAGGCAGAGTTTGCAAGGCTGCAGCGCCTCGTCAGCCCTGTTCGTACTGACGAATGCCGTCGATGGTGCGCTGATAGAGCGCGGCAATGGCGCTCAGCTTTTCCCTGACCTGCTCGTCGGTGTACTTGCGCGCGGTGCCGGGGCGGAACTCCTCCGCCAGCTCGCTGGCAGCCTCGGACAGGGTCACCAATCCCAAGTTGGCACACACGCCCTTCATGGCGTGAGCGCTCTCGAACATACCCGTGGCATCCAGCTTCTCCCCCGCCGCGGCGAGAGACTCCCCCACCTGGCTGCTGCTGAGCTTGCGGATGTAGCGGTCAATCAGCCGGTCCCGGCGCATAATCTTGGTCGCCTGCTCGTAATCGCCCCCGATGAGGGTGTAAAGCTCCTGAAGTGTCATTTTTTTGTTCCTCCTTTATTCTGGCATCTCCGCACAGCGGCGCTTTTTCCGCCCTTTGACGCGGAGAAGTCTTGTCCATCTTTAGAGGTTGTATTCACAAGTGAAGTGCGCCAGATGGACGAGCAATTTTGCCGTCAATCAAGGCAAAATTTCGCAGGAATCCTTTGTGGATTTCAAGGGCCGTCCAGATGGTGTGCGGCACCTTGTGAATACAGCCTCTTAAATCAGCCCGTTTTGGCGCTTCAAGCGCGGCTTCTCAGCTCCAGCTCCTGGCGAATCAGCGCCTCAAACTCCTCCGGCGGCAGCGGCCGGGAGAAGTAGTAGCCCTGCACCAAATCGCAGCCCGCCTGTTTGAGCAGCCTGAGCTGGTTCTCCGTCTCCACGCCCTCCGCCACCACGGGCACGTTCAGGTATCGGGCGATGTCGAGAATCAGCTCCACCAGCCGGAAGTCCTTTTCGTTGACCTCAATGTTCTGAATGAACTTCATGTCCATTTTCAGCACGTCCAGCGGCAGAGAGGAGAGCATGTTCAGAGAAGAGTAGCCCGAACCGAAGTCGTCCATTTCCACCTTGAAGCCCAGCTTCCGCAGGCGTTCAATCACCGAGATGAGCTGCTCGCCGTCGTCGGTGTACGCCGACTCCGTCACCTCCAGCTTCATATCCGTGGGACTCAGGCCGTTGTCCTGGATGAGCCGCAGCAGCTCGCCCTCCAGCTCCGGGTCGAAGATGTCCGTGCGGGAGAGGTTCACGCTCACCGGAAGGGTGATGCCCAGTCGGCTGCGCCACTCGCCGATTTGTCTGGCCGTCTGCGTCCAAACGTAGTTGTCCACCACATGAATCAGGCCGTTGCGCTCAAAGAGCGGGATGAAATCCCCTGGGGAAACCATGCCCAGCTCCGGGTGCCGCCAGCGAATCAGGGCCTCCGCGCTGCGCAGTCTGGGCGGCTCCACCTGAATATCGTACTTCGGCTGATAAAAGACCACGAACTGGTGCTCCTCCACGGCGCTGCGCAGGTCGTTGAGCAGCCGCTGGTAGTACAGCTCCCGCTGGTGGACGCTCTCGTCGTAAACCATCAGATGGGTCTTGTAGCTGCCCCGAACCATGTTGCACGCGGTCTTGGCCCGGTCAAACACGCTCCCCAAATCCACGCCCTCTCTGCACGGGCACACGCCCATGCGCAGGCTCACATTAACCCGGGTGCACAGACTGTGCATTTGCGTCTGGAAGCGGGCGAGCACCTCGTTGTAGTCCTCCCGGTGCTGACAGAGGATGTAGAATTGATCCGCCTCCATCCGGCCGGCCAGGCCCCGCGTCTCCTTCAAAAAGGCGCGAATTTCGTCGGCCAACTGCCTCAGCGTCCGGTCTCCGAACTCCCGTCCGTTCAGGTCGTTGACCGATTGGAAGCGCTCGATGTCCAGCATCACCGCGTCCATCCTCCACTCGGGATGGAAGTGCAGAACCTGCTCCGCGTACTCGTGGAAGAAGCCCCTGCTATAAAGATGCGTCAGCGGGTCGCGCTCCGTGGCCTGGATGAGCTGCCGGCCCTCGTTGAGCTCAATCATCCGGCTCACGCGGGCCAGAATGACCTCGTGCATATCAAAGGGCTTGGTGATGAAGTCCGCCGCGCCCAGCTGCAACGCCCGCAGCTCCGCGCTCTTCTCCGCCGTCAGCACGATGATGGGGATGCGCTTCATGCGCGGGTCGCTGAACACCCGCTCCAGCACCTCAAACCCGTCCATCACGGGCATCATCAAATCCAGCAGGATGATGGACAGCTCCTCCAGATGCTTCTCGATGGCCTCCACGCCCTCCTGACCGTTGTCGGCATAGATGACCTCGTAGCCATCCTCCTCCAGAATGTCGCCCAAAACGGCCTGGTTGATCTCCTGATCCTCAACCACCAGCACCACGCGACGTCTCTGGATTTTGCCGGACTGCATCATATTCCTCACGCCCTTTCAGGGGGTATTCTCCGCGTTTCGAGCCGAAAACGCCGGAGCGCTCCGCTTCCTTCCAATTGTAACATATCAGCGGAAAGATTTCCAGTCCCACTTTCATTTTGTTTTCCCTTTCAGCCGTGTTTTTCGCGCCGCGGGGAGGGAGCGGTGCGCGCTCCGGCGGCTGCCCCGATGAGACGGACCGCGTGCCGCGCTGACTGGCCTTTCCAGCCGCGGCAACACGCGCAAAGCGAAGGATAAACCCCGGATTGTGCCCCGTCGGGCGCGTCTCGCCCACCCACAGGCACAAAAAAAGAACTGACCCGGACCTTGAATCCCCGTCCGGGTCAGTTCTCTTCTATCTTGAAGTCCAATTTCATATCCATTTCCTCACTTTCTTCAAACTACCGGACACCACGCAATCAGACTGCACCGCACTCATCTGACCGGTTTCGGGCCTCAACACGTCAGCGCTGGAATCTTTACCCCGCTCCGGCAGGGACTCTTACCACGGACATTGTGTCTCGTCAGCCCACCCGCTGGTGGAATCCGCATCGACTTTCACTCCCGGGCGGCCGTCGATTCTGCCATCCCCCGAAGAGTTCTTCCTCTCTCTTCTGACTGTTGCCATTGTACCACAGCGCTCTCTTTCTGTCAAGCAGTTTTGAAAAGTTTTTTGATTATTTTTTCAGACGCACCGGTGCCCCGAAACGGCTCCGCCCCGCCCGGGACGGGCGGGGCAGCTTTGTCCCTCTGTCTGGTCAGGCGTCAGCCGCGCACCAGCGCCAGGAACTCCTCCTCGTTGAGCAGTCGAAGCTCTTTCCCGGCGGCAATCAGCTCCCGGGCCTTCTTCTCCTTGCTGCTCATAGCCGCGCCGTTCTCCCTGCGCCCCAGCACAACAATCTGGGTTTTTCCGGACACGCCGCTCTTCACCACGGCGCCCTTGTTCACGGCCAGCTGCACCGCCTCCGAGCGGTCTATGCTCAAATCCCCGGTAAACACCAGCGTTTTCTGGTAGAGCGGGTGCGTCAGGTCAAACTGGTCCACTGTGGCGTGAACGTCCCCCAAACGCACGGATTTTCGCTGAAATCGGTTGAAATTGTTCCTCCTGTGGAAGTCTGTCTGGGGAAAGCCCTCCTGCTTCAGAAAGGCGCGCAAACTCTCACAGCCGACGCTTCTGACGCAGCAGAGGGCCACATTCGCGCAGGCCACCGCGTCGTCCAGCGCGTTGTGATGATGCTCCAGAGGGATGTCGAAATAAGCGCAGCAGGCGTCCAGCGTGTGGCGGCCGGGGACGATGTTGCGCACCATCTGCACGGTGTCGGCAAATTTGAAGTTGGGAATCCCGTCGCTCTGGCGCAGACTGCTGCGCAGGACGGAGGTGTCGAAGCGGGCGTTGTGGGCCACCACCAGGGTTCCGTCAAAAAAGTGACGAATTTCCGGCCAAATCTGGTCCAGCGTGGGGGCGTCGGCCGTCTGCGAGGGCGTGATGCCGTGCACCCGGACGTTCGCCTCCTCGTAGCGGTTCTGGGGCGGCTGAAGGAGGTGATACCATGTCTCCGCCACCCGGCCGTCCCGCACCACGGCAATGCCCAGCGCACAGGCGCTCTCATAGCTGCTGGTAGCGGTCTCGAAGTCGATGGCGACAAAATCCGGACCCGTCGCCTTGGCCGGTGCCTTCCGCTCCCGCGCCGCTTTGGTGCGCTCCCGGCCGCGGCCAGCACCCTTCTGCATCTCCGCCAGACAGTCCGGGTGAATACAGTGGTAGCGCTCCCCCACCTGAATGACCAGCGTGCAGGAATCCGCCGTGCCCTCGGCGGTGCATGGCTCCGTGCCCTCGGCAAACACGCCGCTATAGAACAAAGCCTTGGGTGCCTTTGCCCCCTGAGGGGCCAGCTTGTGCTCCTTTAAGTAGTTCAGCCGCTCCTCGTCAGAGGCGAAGGGCTGCCAGTTGGTGGGTTGAATCGCCATAGTCTCTCTCCTGAATCCGGAAGGGCAAGGCCCTCCCCTGCGTGACGTGAATTGGGAGCCGTTTTGCTCCTGTCCCCCCATTATAGCGCTGTTTGCCCGGAAAATCCACTGTTTTTCGCAAAAAGCCGCCCCTGCCAGAAAAACTGACAGGGACGGCGGGGAATTGCCTCAAGGAGACGCAAACGCGCTTACATGGAGCCGGTCACGGCCTCCAGCACCTCCTGCTCGTCGGCGTTGAGCTTGTTCTTCATCTTCAGGCCCTCGACCATGTCGATGTCGGTGATGTGGCCTTCCTGATGGACGATGACCCGGTTGGTCTTGCCCTCAGCCAGAGCCTTGACGGCGAAATAGCCCATACGGGTGGCGGTGACGCGGTCGCGGGCGGAGGGAGAGCCGCCGCGCTGCACATGGCCCAGAACCGTCACGCGGGGATCCAGGAAGAGCTCCTTGCGGATGAGGTCTGCCACCTGCTGGCCGGCGCTGCCATCGCCCACCTTCTCGTTGTCCAGGCTGCCGTCCTCCTTGCGCTTGGCACCCTCAGCGCAGACCACCATGAAGTGGGTGCGGCCGGCCAGACGCGCGGAGCGAATCTTCTCCGCCACATCCTTCTCGAAGTCCCAGGGCCGCTCAGGCACCAGAACCGCGGTGGCACCGGTGGCCAGGCCCACATACAGGGCCAGGTTGCCCGCCCGATGGCCCATCACCTCGATGACGGAGCAGCGCTCGTGGGCTTGCATGGTGTCACGGAGCTTGTCGATGGCGTCGATGGCGGTGTTGGCAGCGGTGTCGTAGCCGATGCAGTAGTGGCTGCACCCGATGTCGTTGTCGATGGTGCCGGGGATGCCCACCACAGAGATGGGATACTCGCTGGACAGGGCCAGGCAGCCCGCGAAGGTGCCGTCACCGCCGATGGCGACCAGACCGTCCAGGCCCAGCAGCTTGCAGGTGCGATAGGCCAGCTTCCGGCCTTCGGGCGTGCGGAACTCCTCGCTGCGGGCGGTGTTCAGAATGGTGCCGCCCCGGTTGATGATGTGAGCCACGTCACCGGTGGTCATGTGGAACACGTCGCCGTTGATCAGGCCGTTCCAGCCCCGCCGGATGCCCACCACGTCAATGCCGCGATAAATGGCCGTGCGGACCACCGCTCTGACCGCTGCGTTCATGCCGGGCGCGTCGCCGCCAGAGGTGAGAATGCCGATGCGCTTCACCGCGTTTGTAAATACCTTCTTCATAGTTTTCCCTCGCCTTCCGGTAAAGATGTGCAGCGTAATCCGACTGCTCGTCAGCTCTATTTTACTCCATCTTCGGCCCAATGGCAAGATAAAAAAGAAACTTTTTTCAAATAGCGGCTTGTCCGCCCTTTTGCGCTCCGTGGACGTCCCCTCCGCGGAGCAGCGGCGAGCGTCCTCGGACGAGAAAACGCTGTTCAAAAAGGCGTGATTTCACAGCATTTTTGCGCGCGGCGGCCTCTTCACACCGGGGGAAGTTTTGTACAGAAATCCTTGAAAACCGTCAGAGCCGGGGCTCAGAATCACCTCTGCCGGTCTTCCTTCATCTTGATATAAAGGGCGGTTTTCGGGAAAAGCACCGAAAACCGCTCCAATTTAGTTCTTTTTTACCAGCTTCAGCAGCGCCTCCCGCTCGTTTGGAACCTCGTCGCGGAGCACCGTCTCCAGCAGCTCGTTCAGCACTCTGCCCAGGCCCGGCCCGGGCTTGCAGCCCAGCGCGATCAAGTCCCGGCCGGAGACCGCCAAATCCCGGGTGTGAAGGCAGGCGTTCTCCTCCTCCAGCTGGGCCACCAGCTCCCGCCAGCGCTCCAGGGTCTCCAGCTTCTCGTCCAGGGTCTCCGGGGACTGCGCCCGCGCGTCCGCCTCCGCGATGCGGAAGAGCTGCTGCGTCCGCTCGCTGCCCAGAGCCGCCAGCAGGCGCTTGGCCCCCCGGCGACGGGGCTCCCGGCAGTAATCGTGCCAGAGAATGAGCAGGGAAACGTTCTCCCGCGTCCGATTGTCACAGCGAAAGCGCTCCAGAACCTGCTCCGCCAGCTCTGCGCTGACCTTTGGATGGCCGTGGAAGTGGTCAATGCCCCGCGCGTCCCGGGTCTGACAGGCGGGCTTGCCGGAGTCGTGGAGCAGCAGCGCAAAGCCCAGCACACCATCTCCGCTGACTCCGTCCAGGGCCCGGCAGGTGTGGGTCCACACGTCAAAGCAGTGGTGGGGATTGTGCTGGGGGAAGTCGAACATAGCCGTCAGCTCCGGGATGACCACAGCCAGCACATCCCGGTACTCCTCCGCCAGCCGTCCGGCCTGCGGACCGGCCAGAATGCCCCGCAGCTCCGTCCAGATGCGCTCCCCCGCCACACAGCGCAGCAGCTCCGCCTTGCGGTGGATGGCCTGGGCTGTGCCCGGCTCAATGGTGAAGCCGTACCGGGCGGCAAAGCGCAGCGCCCGGAGAACCCGCAGCCCGTCCTCCTCAAATCGCTCCTCCGGGTTTCCAACACAGCGGATGAGACCGTTTTTCAGGTCCTCCTGACCGCCAAAGCAGTCTTGAATCCCCAGCTCCGGGTGGCAGGCCATGGCGTTGATGGTGAGATCCCGCCGGGCCAAATCCTCCCGCAGACTGCGCACAAAGCGCACCTCATCGGGGTGGCGGTGGTCGGAATACGCGCCGTCGGTGCGGAAGGTGGTGATCTCGTAGTTCTCCCCCTCCAGGGGCAGAACCACCGTGCCATGCTGGATGCCGACGGTGTAGATTTTGTGCCCAGGAAAGGCGGCCATCACCTGCTCCGGCAGCGCGCTTGTGCACACGTCCCAGTCCTTTGGCACCCGCCCCAGCAGGGAGTCGCGCACACAGCCCCCCACCGCGTAGGCCTCATAGCCTGTCCGATTCAGGGTTTGAATGATTATCTGTACCGCTCTTGGCATTTCAAAGGGCATATAGGACTCCTTCCCGGTTTATCTGTACGGAAAACTTTTATTCATCAGAGGGCGGCTCAGCGGAATCCTCATGCTCCTGCCCGTTGTCCTGTTCGTCGTCGTTGAGCCCCAGCAGGTCGTCCAGAAAGTCCTGGATGGAACGGCGAGCGCACTCCACCTCGCACTGGGCGAAACACTCCTCTGCGGAGGCTGTGATGGTGCAGCTTCCGCCGCCCACCCAGGTGACGGTCCCATTCTCATCCACCCCGGCCACAGATGGGTCGCTGGACCACCATTCCACGGTGCCCGACCAGTTGGAGGGCAGCACCTCGGCCGTAAGCGTAAAGCTTTCATTCTGCGCAAGATTCAGTGTATACTTGTTCAGCCGCACATCTGTGGGACGAGGACTCTCACAGTGGACACTGCACTGGGCCTCCTTCTCCCCCGCTCTGGCCGTGATGACGCATTCGCCTTCGGATTTCCAGACCACCAGCCCGTCGGAGACTTCTGCCACCTCCGGATCGCTGCTGGACCACTCCACCTCTCCGTGCCAGTCGGAGGGCTTCACCTTGGCCTTGAGCTGTACATATTCATTGCCCGCCAGCCAGACCTCCGTCTCATTCAGGGTAATCTTCTTCGCCGGAGGATATACCACCGTCACATAGCTGGTGACGCTTGCGCTGTTGCCGGAGCGGTCCGTCACAGAGTAGGTGATGGGGTAGCGCCCCGGCTCCGAGAGCTTCACCTTGCCCGCGCTGACCTTGATGGATTCCGTCAGGTCTCCATCTGCCGCGTCCGTCGCGGAGACGTGGCCCTGATAGGCCAAATCCTTGTCCACATAGATGGTGAACTCCTCCGCCTGAAGCACCGGCGGCGTGGTGTCCACCACCTCCACCGTGGTGTCCTGGGTGACGGCGTTCCCATGCTCATCCGAGGCGGTGAGCTCCACCTGAAAGCTGCCCACAGAGGGAAAGCTGATGCTCTTGCCGTCCGCCGACACGCTGCCCTGGGGCGCGCTCACGGAGAGCGAAAAGCTGCTCTCATCGTTCACCCGGTCGATGAGCTCATACATGGACAGGGACTGTCCAAACTCCACGGTTACATCCGTGCGCAGCGTCAGCTCCGGGGGCTGACGGTCCGCCTTGAGATACATGGCCGCGGCCGCGCCTGCGCCTCCCATCAGAAGCAGGATGAGAACCAACACCAAAATCGTCTTTTTCTTGCCCATGGAACCAACCTCCCTTCCGGATACACATTGACAAAAAACTGCGCCGTTCCACGAAATGCGGGTGCTTTCCCGCCCGCAGTGCCTATCATACCATGAAAAGAGTAAAAATTCTACTGGGCAAATTTGAAAATCGTGTTAAAAATCATTTACAAGGGGTGACAGTGAAAAGAGCCCTGCGGCCGGGGTCCGGACGCAGGGCTCTGCTGCTTTCTCTTACTGAGCTTTGCCCAGAATTACAGGTTGGCCTCGAAGAAAGCCTTCAGGCCGGCGATGGCAGCATCCTCATCGGCGCCGTCAGCCTTGATGGTGACGGTCTCGCCCTTCTTGACGCCCAGGGACATGATCATCATCAGAGCGGTCAGCTTCTTGGTGGTGCCGTTCTTGGTGATGGTGCAGGTGGAGGCATACTTCTTGGCTTCCTTGGCCAGCAGGCCGGCGGGACGAGCGTGAATGCCAAGTTCATCCTTAATGACGTAATCGAATTCTTTCATGGTACGTACTCCTTTTCGATTTGTTTTATATGATCAATCAACTCCAGATAGCCCTGAATTGATTTCACATCCTTCTCCTCAGCCGCGCCCGGCCCGTCAGGACGGAACCACAGCGCGTGCATGCCGGCGTTCCGGGCACCCCGCACATCCTTGCGCAGGTTGTCCCCGATGAACAGGCACTCCTCCGGCTCACAGCCCGCCTTCTGCGCGCAGAGCTGAAACAGGCCCTCGTCCGGCTTCTCCACACCGGCCTCCTCGCTGGTGACCACAAAGTCCAGCTCCTCCAGCAGACCCAGCCGGTGGAGCTTCTTCAGCTGCCAGTCCGTGGTCATGTCCGAGCCCACGCCCCGGCGGATGCCCCGCTCGCCCAGCGCCCGGAGGACTTCCTTCACCCCCGGAAAGGGCTCAATCACGTCCAGCAGGCTGTTCCAGTACAGGTCGTTGAGCACCGCTGCGTGGTACAAAGGCGCACCCAGCCGCTCCAGCACCATCTGAAAGCGGATGGCCCGGCTGTGGCAGCCCGCCACCGTGCTGTGGCCGCGCAGCTGCTCCTCCATGCAGCGCTGATACAGCGCCAGGAACCGCTCCGGGTCCTCTCCCAGCTCCCGCCGGACGTACTCGCCCACCCGCGGCAGCGCGGAGGCATTTCCCGCGCGATAGCTGTACAGGGTGTCGTCAATGTCGAAGATGACCGCCTTCAGCATGGCACCTGCCCTTTCCCACAACGCTTTTTTCAAATGACACTGTGATTATAACCTGTTTTTTCAAAACTTGCAAGCCCTTTTGTGAAATTTTCACAATTTTTCTCGTTCGCTTCTGTTTTTCTGTGGAGAACTGGGCCGAATGAGGAAAAAAGGCCGATTCTGCCGCCTCTCCGACCTCCATTTGAGCCGCGTCAGGAGAAAGAGGCGGACGACCTCTGCCGTCCGCCTCAAATATCAGCCCTGTGTGTAGCGGGAGAGGAACTGCTTCGTCCGCTCCTGCTTGGGATGGTGGAACACCTGGTCGGGGGTTCCCTCCTCGCAGATCATGCCCTCGTCCATGAAGATGACGTGGTTGGCCACGTCCCGGGCAAAGGCCATCTCGTGGGTGACGATGATCATGGTGGTCTTCTGCTCCGCCAGCTCCCGCATGACCCGCAGAACCTCGCCGGTCAGCTCCGGATCCAGCGCCGAGGTGGGCTCGTCGAAACAGAGGATGTCCGGCTGGAGGGCCAGCGCCCGGGCGATGGCCACTCTCTGCTGCTGACCGCCGGAGAGCTGGTGGGGATAGTTGTCCATCCGGTCCCCCAGGCCGATCTGGGTGAGCAAAGTCTCCGCCTGGGCCTCAATCTCCTGGAGAATCTCCTTGCGGCGGGCCTTGTAGTCCGGCTGCTCCTTCGCCAGCAGTTGCCGGGCCAGCATCACATTGCCCTTGGCCGTGTACTGGGGAAAAAGGTTAAAGGACTGGAACACAAAGCCGAAGTGCAGCCGCTTTTTGCGCAAATCCCGCTCCCGCTGGGTAGCCGGGTCCTGGGCGTCGAAAATCACGTCACCCTTGACCGATACCCGGCCGGCGGTGGGCCGCTCCAGCAGATTGATGCAGCGCAGCAGCGTGGTCTTGCCGCTGCCGGAGGAGCCGATGATGGACACGACCTGTCCCTGCTCCAGGGAGAAGCTGATGTCCTTGAGCACCTCCGTGTCCCCAAAGGACTTGCGGATGTGCTCCACGTTGAGGATTGCCATAGTTCTCCCTCCTTATCTGAAGTAGTCCAGCTTCTTCTCCACCCGGGAGAGGGCAACGGTCAGAATCCCGTTGAACACCAGGTAGTAGAAGGCCGTGAAGAACAGGGGCCAAATGGCACCGGAAATGCCCTGAGAGCCCTTCATAAAGGCCTGACCAGCCCAGATGACCTCCTGAAGGGAGATGATGCGGGCCAGAGAGGTGTCCTTCACCAGGGTGATGATCTCGTTGGACATGGGGGGCACGATGCGCTTGATCATTTGCAGCAGCGTGACCTTGAAGAAGATCTGAGAGCGGGTCATGCCCAGCACCAGACCGGCCTCCTCCTGTCCCTTGGGCACGCCCTGGATGCCGCCCCGGTAGATTTCGGAGAAGTAGCAGGCGTAGTTGATGATAAAGGACACCGAAGCGGCCATGAATCGGCCGGTTTCGCCGCCGCCCCAGATGGGGTTGTCGAACACCAGGCCCGGGAAGTAGTAGACAATCAGCATCTGAATCATCAGAGGCGTGCCGCGGATGATCCACACGAAGAGCTTGGTCAGCATGCTCAGAGGCTTGAAGCGGGACATGGAGCCAAAGGCGATGAGCAGTCCCAGAGGCATTGCCCCCAGCAGCGTGACAAGGAAGAGTCGGAGAGTCTGCAAAAAGCCCACGTTCAGCGCGTGCAGGACGATGGGCATTTGCTCCATTATGGTTTGCACCAGGCCACCTTCTTTCTGTAATCTGTGAAAAGCAGAGAGCGGTTTTCCGCTCTCTGCTGAGGGCTTTTGAGTCGTTCAGAGGGTTTTTGAAACCTTCTGAGTCAGTAAAGGGTTAAGGCTTTACCCCGTTGAGCACCGGCGGTGGGCAGTCGCTTCGCGCCGAAGGCTCTCCGGAAGGGCAAATCTCAGCTCACCAGAGCGGCCTGAACCTTATAGGTTTTGGCAACCTTCTCCAGGGTGCCGTCCTTGTCACAGGCGGACAGGAAATCGTTCAGGGCGGCGGCCATGTCAGAGCCCTTGCGGAAACCAACCACATACTCCTCCTTGTTCAGGCCCAGAGAGTAAGTCAGATCCTCGTAGCTGGTGCCCTCGCCCACCATGGCGGCGGCCATCAGGGCGTCGATGATGGCGGCGTCAGAGGTGCCGGCGGCGACCTCCATCAGCGCGGCAGCCTGGTTCTGCACCTCGGTATAGTTCAGACCGTTGGCCTCCGCCTGCTCCTTGCCGGCGCTGCCCGCCTCCACGGCGAAGGTCAGCTCCGCCAGGTCGTCCACAGACTTGTACTTGTCGGCCTCGGCCTCCTTGAGCACCACGACCTGGGCGTTGTTCAGATAGGGCTTGGAGCACTCCATGGCGTTGCTGACCTCATCGGTCAGGGTCATGCCGTTCCACACGCAGTCGATGCTCTTGCCGTCCAGCTCCAGGGCTTTGTTGTCCCAGTCAATCTCCACGAACTCGCAGGAAACGCCCAGGCTCTCGGCAAACATGCGGGCCAAATCGGCGTCGAAGCCAATCCACTCGCCGTTTTCATCCTTATAGTCCATAGGCTCGAAGTCGGTGATGCCCACCAGCAGCGTGCCCTTCTCCTTCACAGAGGCCAGGTCGCTCTCCCCGGTCGAAGCAGCGGGCTCCGAGGAAGCGGCGGTGTTCGCGGCACCTCCGCCGGAGGAGCAGGCGACGAGGCTCAGAGCCATAGCAAGGGTCAGCATCAGTGCAATCAGCTTTTTCATTTGAATTCTCCTTCACAAGGTGGTTTCCATCAAGCTGTGCCGTCCTCAGGAACGGTACGCTACCATATTACCAATTTATTGAATTAAAGTCAACCTCTGTTTTCCATATTTTTGTATTTTTTGCCCATTTCGTCAAAAGAGGAGCGTCCCGGCCGGAACGCTCCTCTTTTTTGCTGATAAAGGTCAAATAACAAACTATTTCAGGTTTATTTTATCTGTGTGGTAATATTACTTTACAACAATGGCGCTGTTGTCGGCCTCCACTTCCTCGGTAATATCGTCCTCGGAGCCATCGGTATCAGCCTCGACGCCGTCCTCCAGCTCAGCCAATTCCTCGTCCGTCAGCACGCTCCAGTCAGCGGACTGATCCTCCCCCAAATCAGACTCATACTCCTGCATCTGATTGAGGCTGCAGCAGCCCAAAACGGCCGCGTAGGCACCGTTGTCCTTCCTGGCCCAGTCGTCGAGAATTTCAGTGACCTTGCCCTCAGCGTTCAGGGTCTCCATGCCCTGGGCGAAGGCGTAGAAGAGATCAGATTCCGTCAGGAAACCCGCGCCCAGCTCCAGATCGCAAACGCCGTTGTAGTTCATAAACTCAAACTCCTGCTCGGAGCTGTCACCCTCGGAGCTGTACACATCCACATCGTAGAGCGCTTTGAAGATGACGTCCTCCCCGAAGGCGTCAAAGTCCACCGTGCTGTCGGCGGCAGCGCTGACCAGGATGGCGTCGCACTTGCCCTCAGCCAGGTCCTTGTAGGCGGTGGCGGCGTCGGCCACCTTGTCCACCTGCGCGGCGTCGGCCGCGATCTGCTTGCCCAGCTCAGTGGCGTTTTCGCCCTCAATGCTGAACAGTGCGGTGGGCTCCACCTCAATCTTCTTGCCCTTCAGGTCGGAAATCTTGTTGAACTCAGAGTTGTCCAGAACCGTGGCGTCCACACAAATGCTGCCGTAGGTGCTCCAGAGGGTCTCATTGTTGTAGGCCTCGGAGTAGCTCACAGACCCCCAGATGCAGTCCACCTTGCCGTCGGCCAGAACGGAATCCCGCTCGGCGTCCCAGTCGATGCCCTGGGCAGAGAACTTCCAGCCGTTCATCTCACACAGGGCCTTGGCGATATCCACATCAACACCCACCATCTCACCGCTTTCGTTCTCAAAACTGAAAGGGGCGTTGTCCTTGTCAAAGGCCACCTTGAGCTCGTATCCCTCGGGGATGTTGAACTCCTCCACATCGCTCTCATCGGCGGCGGAAGCGCTGGCATCAGCGGGGTCCTGACCGCCCGCCGGCGTGCCGCTCTTTCCGCAGGCGGCCAGAGACAGAGCCATCAGCAGGCACAACAAAAGTGCTGTAACTTTCTTCATCATTCATTCCTCCTGAACTTTTTGACGTGCTCGCGCTCAGCGAATCTCCGCGTCGGCGTAGCCGTAGTCCTTCTCCACCTGGCCGATCAGGCCCACGCGGCGGGCGTGACGCCCTCCCTGGAACTGGGAGTCGAAGAACACATCGCAAATCATCTTGGCCAGCTCCTGGCCCACCACGCGCTCGCCCATGGCCACGATCTGGCAGTTGTTGTGCTCCGCAATCATCTTCGCGGTGTAGGGCTCGCTGCACACGCCGGCCCGGATGCCGGGCACCTTGTTGGCCGCCAGGGAGATGCCCACGCCCGTGCCGCACACCAGCACGCCGCGGTCAATCTCGCCTCTGCGGATGGCCTCGGCCACCGCGCGGCCGGGGACGGGGTAGTCCACCTTCTCGGTGGGGCTGTAGGCGCCGAAATCCACACATTCAAAGCCCCGTTCCTTCATATGCTCCAGCAGGCAGTTCTTCAGCCCAATGGCCGCATGGTCGCTTCCAAATCCGATTTTCATGCTTATCGCTCCTTATTTGTAATCATTGTGGCAGAAAACCTTCGGAACTACTTCTTCGTCTCCGATTATACTACAAAATTTCTCTTCTGTAAACCACTTTCCGGGAGGAATTTGCTCTGCGTTTTTTTGTGAGAATGTTACAAAAACACTTGACAAAAAGCCACATTGCTTAGTATTATAAGAGAAGCAAACGATACCGTTTTCAATCCCTAGAGAAACGAGGTACCAAAGTATGTTTGACATCACCGCAATGGGCGAGCTGCTCATCGACTTCGCCCCTGTCAGCACCGACGCAGACGGCTATCCCACCATGGCCGCTCATCCCGGCGGAGCACCCGCCAACTTCCTGGCCGCCGTCAACAAGCTCGACGGCAAGGCCGCCTTCATCGGCAAGGTCGGCAACGACGCCTTCGGCAAGCTGCTGGTGAACACCGTGCGTGAGGCCGGCATCGAGACCCGCGGCGTCCTGCTGGACAACGACACCTTCACCACCCTGGCCTTCGTCACCCTGGACGAGACCGGCGACCGGGAGTTCTCCTTCGCCCGCAAGCCCGGCGCGGACACCCAGCTGCGCTTCGAGGAGCTGGACCTCTCCCTCATCGACGAGGCCAACGCCTTCCACTTCGGCACCCTGTCCCTCACCGGCGAGCCCGCCCGCACCTGCACCCAGAAGGCCGTGGCCTACGCCAAGAGCAAGGGCAAGCTCATCACCTTCGACCCCAACCTCCGCGAGCCCCTGTGGGACGATCTGGAGGAGGCCAAGAAGCAGATCCTCTGGGGTCTGGAGCAGTGCGACGTGGTGAAGATCTCCGACAACGAGATCGAGTTCCTCTTCGGCTGCACCCCCGCTGAGGGCGCCGAGAAGCTGCTCAAGGAGTTCGGCATCAAGCTGGTCTTCGCCACCCTGGGCCCCAACGGCTGCCTGTTCGCCAACAAGAAGGGCTCCGGCGTGGACGGCAAGGTCTCCGGCCTGAAGATTGTGGACACCACCGGCGCCGGCGACATCTTCGGCGGCACCGCCATCCGTGAGGTCCTGCGCGCCAGCGCCGCCCCCGACGAGCTGGAGGACGCGGAGCTGCGCAACATCGTGAAGCTGGCCTGCGCCACCGCCTCCCTGAGCGCCACCAAGTACGGCGGCATCTCCAGCGTGCCCACCCGCGAGGAGGTCCTGGAGCTGCTGGCCAGGCAGTGAATGTCTCCGGTCCCCGGACCGGTGTAAATAAACAAAGATTTCAGAAACGGAGTGATTGCCATGGCGGTGAAAAAGCCCGCAAAGAAAGCAAAGAAGGCTATCCCCAGCCCCAAGTCCAATCCCGTGGTGGAAGTGGTGGAAGAGGCCATCCGCAATGCCAATGAGTTCGAGACCCGTCTGGAGCGGCATATCGGCGAGCTGCGCTGGCTGTTCTTCGAGCTCTACGAGAACATGGCCCTCGAGGCCCGGGAGGAGAGCTTCAGCGAGCTGCTCCAGAGAATGCGCGCTGCCTACGACCGGCGCCGCGACGGCCTCAAGGAAATGGACCGCAAGCGCGAGGCCAATCCCGGCTGGTACAAGGACAACAAGCTGCTGGGCATGTGCCTGTACGTCAAGCCCTTCGCCGGCAACCTGAAGGGCGTGCAGAACGCCTTGGACTACATCCAGGAATCCAACGTCAACTACCTCCACTTCATGCCCCTGCTCGACACCGTGGACGGGCGCAGCGACGGCGGCTACGCCGTGGCCGACTTCCGCAAGGTCAAGCCGGAGCTGGGCACCATGCAGGACCTGGCCGAGCTCACCGCTGACTGCCACAAGCGCGGCATCTCCTGCTGCATGGACTTCGTGATGAACCACACCAGCGAGGACCATGAGTGGGCCAAGCGCGCCAGAGCCGGTGAAAAGGAGTATCAGGATTACTACTTCTTCTACGACAACTGGGACATCCCCAACGAGTATGAGAAGTATGTGCCCCAGGTGTTTCCCACCACCGCGCCCGGCAACTTCACCTGGCTGGAGGACTGCCAGAAGATCGTTCTCACCTCCTTCTACCCCTATCAGTGGGACCTGAACTACTGGAACCCCAAGGTCTTCATCGAGATGGCCGACAACATGATGTTCCTCTCCAACGAGGGCATGGACGTCATCCGCATCGACGCGGTTCCCTACATCTGGAAGCAGCTGGGCACCGACTGCCGCAACCTGCCCCAGGTCCACACCATCGTGCGCATGTGCCGCATGATCTGCGAGGTCGTCTGCCCCGGCACCATCCTGCTGGGCGAGGTCGTCATGGCCCCCGAGAAGCTGGCCCCCTACTTCGGCACCGTTGACAAGCCCGAGTGTCACATGCTCTACAACGCCACCACCATGTGCACCATGTGGTCCACCGTTGCCACCCGGGACACCCGCCTGCTGCGCCATCAGATGGACGCGGTGAACAACCTGCCCAAGGAGTACACCTTCCTCAACTACGTCCGCTGCCACGACGACATCGGCTGGGGTCTGGACTACCCCTGGCTGGCCTGGAACTTCGGTCAGCAGGAGGTCCCCCACAAGAAGTACCTCAACGACTTCTTCACCAACAAGATTCCCTCCTACGCCCGGGGCGAGCTGTACAACGACGATCCCCGTCTGGGCGACGCCCGCCTGTGCGGCACCACCGCCTCCCTGGTGGGCATCGAGGCCGCCGAGTACGAGCACGATCAGCACAAGCTGGAGCTGGCCACCGACTTTGACCTGATGCTCCACGCCTTCCTGCTGGGTCAGACCGGTCTGCCCATCCTGTATGCCGGCGACGAAATCGGTCAGCTCAACGACTACGGCTACCACAACGATCCCCTCAAGTGGGACGACAGCCGCTACATCCACCGCGGCAACTTCAAGTGGGATGAGGTCGATCTGCGCCACGACGTGCACACCCGTCAGGGCAAGATCTACCAGGGCCTGCTGAAGCTGGAGAACATCCGCAAGTCCAACCCCATCTTCGGGCCGGAGTCCGATATGTGGACCTTCTGGGCTGGCCACGAGTCCCTTCTGGGCCTCAAGCGGAAGCTGAGCGAGCAGATTCTGACTGCCGTCTACAACTTCTCCGAGTCTCCCCAGCACGTCAGCCTGGAGGCCTATGGCCCCCACATCGACCTGCTCACCGGCGAGAAGCTGGACATCGTGGGCGATTGGGAGCTGGCCCCTTACGGCTTCCTCTGGATTCTCTACAATCCCCAGTAACACCATCTTTTCCCGGCCTCCGCTGCCCCGCGCGGCGGAGGCCCTTCTCCCTTCACCGCACAGAGGAGAGCGCAGCGCCCCGCGCCCTTGTCTCCGCGTGCGGTGAAGGTTTTTTGTCCCCATTTTGCCCCGCGACGCCTTGATTTTGGCCCTCTCTTCGCGTATAATGGGACGTGTAAGGCCGTCTGCCTCCCGCGCGGCGGCCTCTGGGAGGAGGAATTCCCGTGGAGAAGGCACTCACCATCAATCAGGCCCCCTGGAGCATCCGATGCAGGCTCTTCTGCCCCGATTCCGGAGCGGTGCGCACCGTTTTGGTCTACGCCCACGGCTTCGGCGGCAGTAAGGACGGAACCGTCCCCAAGAGATTGGCGCAGAAGCTCCTGTCCAAGCACAAGGACGCCGCCCTGCTGGCCTTCGACTGGCCCTGCCACGGGACCGATGGCCGGAAGAGCCTCCTGCTCTCGGACTGCGACGCCTACCTGGACCAGGTGCTGCGCTATGTGGAGCAGCGCTTCCACCCGGACCGGCTCTGGGGCATGGCCACCAGCTTCGGCGGTTTTCTGTTCCTCCGGCGGCTGATGAACCAGGGCAATCCCTTTGAAAAGCTGGTACTGCGGTGCCCGGCAGTGAACTTTCCCCGGCTGTTGGAGGAGGTCATTCTCACACCGGAGCAGCTCTCAAAGCTCCGCTCCGGCAAGGCCGTGACGGCGGGCTTTGAGCGAAAGATGAAGCTCACCCGCGCCTTCCTGGAGGAGCTTCGGCACGCGGATGTGGAGCAGCTGGACTTCAGCCCCTTCGCATCGCGGCTGCTCATCCTCCACGGCGACAAGGACCGCGTCATTCCCATCGAAACCGTCCGCGCCTTCGCCCAACGCAGCGGCATCCCCTTCATTCCCATCGAAAACGCCGACCACGGCTTTCAGGACCCCCAGCGGCTGGATTTGGCCCTCCGGGCAGCGCTGGACTTTTACGCTCAATCTCACCAGAGGGAGGACTAAGGATGGAACTCACGAAAATTGTTATCACCGGCGGCCCATGCGGCGGAAAATCCACCGCTATGAGCTGGATTCAGAACGCCTTCGCCACCATGGGCTACACCGTCCTCTTCGTCCCCGAAACCGCCACGGAGCTCATCAGCGGCGGCGTGGCCCCCTGGACCTGCGGCACCAACGGGGAGTACCAGAAGTGTCAGATGAAGCTCCAGCTGGAGAAGGAAAAGGTCTTCGAGCAGGGCGCGCGCAGCATGAAGGTGGACAAAATCCTCATGGTTTGTGACCGCGGCGCCCTGGACAACAAGGTCTACATGAACGAGGAGGAGTACCAGGCCGTGCTGGACTTCCTCAACACCAATGAAATCGAGCTGCGGGACAACTACGACGCGGTGTTCCATCTGGTCACCGCCGCCAAGGGTGCCGTGGAGTTCTACACCCTGTCCAACAACGCCGCGCGCATTGAGAGCGTGGAGCAGGCCATCGCCATGGACGACAAATTCATCCACTGCTGGACGGGGCACCCTCACCTGCGGGTCATCGACAATTCCACCAACTTTGAGAACAAAATGAAGCGGCTGATTGCGGAAATCTCCTCTTTTCTGGGTGAAACGCTGGGGGCTTACGACAGCAAGCGCCGTTTCCTGATTGAGTACCCGGACCTGGAGGCCCTGGAGCGCAATCCCAACTGCCAGCGCATTGAAATCATCCAGACCTACCTCAAGTCCAACGCGGACGAGGAGGTCCGGGTCCGGCAGCGGGGCTACGGCGGCCACTACATCTACTACAAGACCGTCCGGCGGCTGGTCGGCGGCCAGAAGCGGGTGGAGGTGGAGAAGCGGCTGACCCAGTCCCAGTACCTCACCCTGCTCATGGAGGCGGACACCACCCGGCGTCAGGTTCGGAAGAATCGCTACTGCCTGATGCACGAGGGGCAGTACTTTGAGATTGACGTGTACCCCTTCTGGGACCACCAGGCCATTCTGGAAATCGAGCAGAGCGAGGAAGGGCAGGAGATTCACTTCCCCCCGGAGCTGAAGATTCTCCGGGAGGTGACAGAGGACGAGCGCTACGAGACCTCTGCCCTCGCCGTGATTTGAGGAGCACGCCGCTCCGTCTCTCCCGCGCCCGTTCCCGGGCTCGGATGATAACTCCATTGGAAAGGATGTTTCTATGAAGAATCGTACCGCTTTGCTGGCTCTGTCCGCCGTTTCCGGGGGGCTGTTCCTTCTCACTTTGGTGCTGGTGCGCACTGTGGATGTGGCTGCCGTCGGCCCGGCGGGCACCTCCATCGGCTTGAGCCACCTCAACGCCGCCTTCCACCAGCTCACGGGTCAGCATCCCCTGTTTTACAGCATCTCCTCCCTGCTGGGCTACGGAATCCTGGCTCTTGCGGCCCTTATGGCCGTTTTGGGCCTGATTCAGCTCATTCAGGAACGCAGTCTGCGAAAGGTGGAGCCCTCCTTCCTGCTGCTGGGGGGACTCTACGCCGTCACCCTCGCCCTTTACGCCCTCTTCGAGGTGGTCATCATCAACTACCGGCCCATTCTGGAGGCGGGCCAGACCTTCCCGGAGGCTTCCTTTCCCTCCACCCACACCATGCTGGCCGTGGTCATTCTGGGCAGCCTCAGCCTGCTGCTGGAGCGCTACGTCTACGACGAGGTCTATTGCAGAGCCCTCAAGACCCTGTGCTGGGTTGTGATGGCGACAACCGTGGTGACAAGGCTTCTGAGCGGCGTGCACTGGCTGACGGACATCCTCGCCGGTGTGTTCCTGGGCCTGTTTCTGGTCCTCGCTTTCGATTTGATGCTGGAGGAGCTGGGCGCCTGAAGCTGTCCCCTCCCCTACATCATTTTCCAAAAAGATACACAAAAACGCCCGACAAGCTCATCCTGCCGGGCGTTTTCCATGTTTATAATTGCAGAGTCTCCCCGCAGTGGACGTAGTGAAGCCGCTGTCCGAGAATGGCCTTCATCTCCCGGAAGGGCTCCAGCCCGGTACAATGGCAGGTGTACAGCTCCCCGCCGTAGTGCTCCCTGAGCCAGAAAGCCGTTTGGCGGATGAGGTCCAAATCCTCCCGGGTATAGCCGCCCGCGCGCTTCATCATGTGAAAGCCGCTGACCACCGCGTCCGGCTCGCCTCCTCACAATTCCCTGATGGGCGCAGCCGGAGAGCAAAACGCGCGTATCCCAATCTTCACGGACCACCAAGTACTGCTCGTGGTCAAAAGGGTCCTGGACCATCTGTCCCTCCCGCTGGCAGAAGAGCCGGCGGTTGGACCGGGGCCAGAGCTTCTCATGGGAAGCTCCGTCAAACAGGGACAGCTCCTCGTCCAGGTCCACCCGGCCCTGGGTCCACACCAGGTTGGGCAGCGCGGCAATGTCCGGGTCCATGCCGTTGTAGCGATAGCCCTTCGGGTCCAGAGAAAAGCGCGGCTGCTCCGCCCCCTTGTGGAGGTAGATGGCGGCGTGAGGGTTCCGGCGGGCAAAAGCCGGGAGGCCGTCGGCGTGGTCGTAGTGGCCGTGGCTCAGAACCACCGTGTCCACCCGGGACAGGTCCACGCCCAAAGCGTCGGCGTTGTCCACCAGAACCGGGCCGGGCCCCGCGTCCATGAGCAGACGGTGATGCTGCGTTTCAATGTAAAAGCTCAGGCCGTGGGCGCTCTGACAGCCCTCCGCCCCGGGGGTGTTCTCCACCAGATTGATGAGTTTCATGGCTTTTCCCCTTTCCAGTCGGTTTCTTCTCTCAGTTTACCACGCAAAGGGGGCAAATGCCAGTCCAAACTGCGAAACCGCGCCTCTGTTCGGAACAGAGACGCGGTTTTTCTCAGAAAGAAGGACTTATTTGGACCACTTGCCGCACTGCCATCTCCAGGAATCCCGGCACATATCCTGAAGGGACAGCTCCGCCTTCCAGCCCAGCACCTTCTCGGCCTTCTCGGTGGAGGCGTAGCAGGTGGCGATGTCGCCGGCCCGGCGGGGGGCGATTTCATAGGGAATCTTCAGGCTGTTGGCCTCCTCGAAGGCGTGAACGATGTCCAGCACGCTGTATCCGATGCCGGTGCCCAGGTTGAACACCTCACAGCCGGTGTGCTCCGTGCTGTAGTTGTAGGCGGCCACGTGGCCCTTGGCCAGGTCCACCACATGGATGTAGTCCCGCACGCCGGTGCCGTCGGGAGTGGGATAGTCGTCGCCGAAGACGCTCAGATGGTCCCGGATGCCGGCGGCCACCTGGGTGATGTAGGGCATCAGGTTGTTGGGGATGCCGTTGGGCTTCTCGCCGATCATGCCGGAGGCGTGGGCGCCGATGGGGTTGAAGTAGCGCAGCAGCACCACGGACAGCTCCGGGTCGGCGGCGGCGGCGTCCTTGAGAATCTGCTCAATCATGAACTTCGTCCAGCCGTAGGGGTTGGTGCAGCCCAGCTCCTTGGCGTCCTCGGTGAAGGGCACCTTGTCGGAGGTACCGTAGACCGTGGCGGAAGAGCTGAAGATGAAGCGGTGGCAGCCGTACTTCTTCATGGTCTCCAGCAGGGTCAGCGTGGAGTCCAGGTTGTTGCGGTAATAGGCCACGGGAATCTGAACGCTCTCCCCCACCGCCTTGAAGCCGGCGAAGTGAATCACCGCGTCGATGCTGTTCTCGGAGAAGACCTTCTCCATCACGGCCTTGTCCGCCACGTCTCCCTTGTAGAACACGGGACGCTTGCCGGTGATGACCTCAATCCGGTCCACCACGGAGGCGGAGCTGTTGGACAGATCGTCCACGATGACCACATCCTGATTCACGCAAAGCAGCTCCACAGCGGTATGGGAGCCAATAAAACCGGTGCCGCCGGTGCACAAAATAGACATAGAAATACCGTCCTTTCGGTGATTTGAGATGCGGTTTCGCCGCCTCTTTCTGCTATTGTAGCTCACATTCCGCCGCTTGACAAGGGGCTTTTGTTACATCCGCAGGAAAAATGTGACCGACACGCCCGGCAGGGGCGCATCGGTCACAAGGATTCTCATTTCTCAGGAGAGGAAGTCCTTCAGGCGCTTGGAGCGGCTGGGATGACGCAGCTTGCGCAGGGCCTTGGCCTCAATCTGGCGGATGCGCTCCCGGGTGACGTGGAACTCCTTGCCCACCTCCTCCAGGGTGCGGGTGTGGCCGTCCTCCAGGCCGAAGCGGAGCTTGAGCACCTTCTCCTCCCGGGGGGTCAGAGTGCCCAGCACGTCGATGAGCTGCTCCTTGAGCAGGGTGAAGGAGGCCGCCTCAGAGGGCTCGCTGGCGTCCTCGTCGGGGATGAAGTCGCCCAGGTGGGAGTCCTCCTCCTCGCCGATGGGGGTCTCCAGAGACACGGGCTCCTGGGCGATTTTCAGGATTTCGCGTACCTTTTCCACCTGCATATTCATCTTCCCCGCAATCTCCTCCGGGGAGGGGTCGTGGCCCAGCTCCTGGAGCAGCTGACGGGAGACGCGAATGACCTTGTTGATGGTCTCCACCATGTGCACGGGAATGCGGATGGTCCGGGCCTGGTCCGCAATGGCGCGGGTGATGGCCTGGCGAATCCACCAGGTGGCGTAGGTGGAGAACTTGTAGCCCTTGGTATAGTCGAACTTCTCCACCGCCTTCAGCAGGCCCAGGTTGCCCTCCTGAATCAGATCCAGGAACTGCATGCCGCGGCCCACATAGCGCTTGGCGATGGACACCACCAGCCGGAGATTGGCCTCGGCCAGGTCCTGCTTGCACTGCTCGCCCCGGGCCACGGCCAGATTCAGCTCCTTCATCACCTCGTTGGGCAGCTCCTGGCCCTCGCGCTCGGCCTCGTCCAGGGTCATCTGGGCCTCAAAGCCGATGCTCATGCCCCGGGCCAGCTCCGTCTCCCGCTCGGGCGTGAGCAGCGGCACCTTGCCGATCTCCTTGAGGTACATCCGCACCGGGTCGTCGATGCCGAAGCTGTCCACCATGGAGTTGGGGTCCACCACCTCCTCCTCGGAGATGTCCTTAATCTCCTCGGGGGTGGGCTCCACCAGGTCATCCACCGCGTCCTCATCCGCCACCAGGTCGATGTTCAGATTCTCGCAAATCTCATAGAAGCGGTCCAGGATGTCGCCGTCCAGCTCCACGCCCTCCAGCTCCATCATCTCCGTGGCGGTGAGGCTGCCCTTCTTGCGCCCGCGCTCGATGAGCTCGTTGAGCTTTTCGGCGCCGTTGACCCCGTCGGGGATGCGCTCCAGCTTCTCTTCCGGCTTCTGAACAGGCTTTTTCTTCTCTTTCATTGGCGTTCCTCCATCTTATGTGTGCGGAATGTGTGGCTTATGTGTTGTTTCTGCTGCGCTTGTCCCGAATCAGGGTGAGCAGGTCCCCGTCCCCGGACATGGTTCGCTTGCGGTACTCTGACTGAATGGTGCTGACATAGTCGGCCAGCGCCTGCTCCGCGCTGCCCTGTCGCTCGGGGGTCTGGAGAATCCGGGTCAGGTGGCTCAGCTCCTCCGGGGCGAGCCGGGCGCTGAGGCTGTCCAGGGTGCTCTCCAGCCCCTCCTCCCAGCGCTGACGCAGCAGCTGGAAGATGTGCTGAAGCACCGGGGCGGAAAACTGCTCCTCCTTCAGGCTCCCCAGCCGCTCAAACAGGCTCGGGTCCATCAGCACCAGGCGGATAACCCCCTCCTCTGCCAGCGCGGAGCGGACGTGCTCATATCGGAAGCTGCGCTGGTCCGGCTGGTGATTCGCCGCCGGTGTCAGCGCCTTTCGCTCCTCCTGCCGACGGGTGCGCCAGCTCTTCTGACGGCGCTGCCGCTCCACCTCTTCGCTCATCACCTTGCTCTCCACGCCCGCCGCCCGGGCCGCGCGGCTGCCGTAGACCTCCCGCTCCACCGGGCTGGGCATGAGCGCCACGAACTGCGCCGCCTCCTGGAGAAAGCGCACCCGCTGCTCGTCGTCGGTCAGGTCGTACTTCTTCTGAATCTGGAGCAGCTGGTACTCCGCCTGATTCTCCGACTGGTCCAGCAGCCGCTGGAAGGCTGACGGGCCATACTGCTTCAAAAACTCGTCCGGGTCCTTGGCACCCACCACCTTGAGCACCTTTACATTCAGACCCACCCGGTTCAGAATCCCGATGGCCCGCTTCGCCGCGGCCACGCCCGCCTCGTCGGAGTCGTAGGAGAGGACGATCTCCTTGGTGTACTTGGCCAGCAGGCGGGCGTGGTCCTCCGTGAGGGAGGTGCCCAGGGACGCCACAGCGCAGTCAAAGCCCGCCTGATGCAGGGCAATGGTGTCCATATAGCCCTCAGTGAGGATAATCTGGCCCGCCTTGGACTTTTTGACGATATTCATCGCAAAAAGGTTCCGGCTCTTGTTGTAGATGAGGGTGTCCGGGGAGTTGAGGTACTTGGGCTTCGTGTCGTCCAGCACCCGGCCGCCGAAGCCGATGACGTTCCCCCGCAGGTCGATGATGGGGAACATCACCCGCCCCCGAAACCGGTCGTAGATGCGGCCCTTGTCCGTGCTCACCGCCAGGCCCGCGTCCAGCAGCTCCCGCTTGGTGTAGCCCTTGGTCTGCATGGCCTTCAGCAGGGCATCCCACTCGGGAAAGGCGTAGCCCAGACCGAAGTTGGTGATGGTCCTTTTGCTCAAACCCCGGCGCGCAAAGTAGCGGCGCCCCGGCTCCGCCTGGGGGGTGGACAGATTGGCGTGAAACCAGCGCGCAGCGGCCTTGTTCAGCTCCAGCAGACGCTCCCGGCGCTTGCGCTGCCCCTCGTCCTCGTTGTACTCCGGCATGGGAATTCCCGCCCGCTTGGCCAGAATCGCCACCGCGTCGGTGAAGCCCACGCCCTCCTCCTCCATAACGAAGCTCACCGCGCCGCCGCCCTTGTGGCAGCCAAAGCAGTAGTACATCTGCTTGTCCGGCGTGACGGAGAAGGACGGCGTCTTTTCACTGTGGAAGGGGCAGCAGGCCCAGTAGCGTCCGCCCTTCTTCTGGAGGGGAACATAGGAGGAAATCAGGTCCACAATGTCCGTCCGGGACATCAAATCGTCCAAAAAGGACTCCGGAATTGCCATTCTGCCGCCTCCCCTCTCTTAGAAATCACGGTTTTTTTGCCCGCGGATGGAAAGAGAAAAGGAGACGCCGCGTGCCGGAGCTGAGCTTCCCCGGCCCCAGCGCTAAAACACCGCGGCGCGCTTTCCTTTTTTCCTTCTAATATCTTATACGCAGTTTTTCGCCCTTATCCTTTTAAAAACTGAAAAATTTTTGAGAGCGCTCCGCCGCGGCGAGGTTTCTTGCCGTACAGGAACCAAAAACAGGAAGAGAAAGGCAAAATCCTTCCTCTTCCTGTAGCTTTTGTTGTTCACACCAGATGCAGAAACGCGCTGGCAAAGCGGAAATAGATGAGCAGCGACACCGCGTCCACCAGCGTTGTGATGAACGGCGAGGCCATCACCGCCGGGTCGAAGCCCGCCTTCTCCGCCAGCATGGGCAGCGAGCAGCCGATGCACTTGGCGCACACGATGGTCAGCAGCAGCGTCAGGCACACCACCGCGTCCACCGCCAGCGTGATGTCCGTGCGGCCGAACAGCGTGCGGTCAATCAGCCAGATTTTCGCAAAGTTGATGACCGCCAGCGTCGCGCCGCAGCACACCGCCACCCGAATCTCCTTCCAGATGACCTGGAGCACGTCGGAAAACTCGATTTCCTTCAAACTCAGGCCGCGAATCACCGTGACGCTGGCCTGGGAGCCGGAGTTGCCGCCGGTGTCCATCAGCATCGGAATGAAGCCGGTGAGCACGGCGCAGGCGGCCAGGGCGCTCTCGAAGCGGTCGATGATGAGTCCCGTGAAGGTGGCCGAAATCATCAGCAGCATCAGCCAGGGGATGCGGGCCTTCCAGGTGTCGAAGACGCTGGTCTTCAGATAGGGCTTCTCCGAGGGCAGAATGGCGGCCATCTTCTCGATGTCCTCCGTGGCCTCCTCCTGCATGACGTCCACCGCGTCGTCCACGGTGATGATGCCCACCAGGCGGTTCTCCTTGTCCACCACGGCCAGGGACAGCAGGTCGTACTTCTTCATAGCGTTGGCCGCGTCCTCCTGGTCATCGGTGGTGCGGCAGCAGATGACGTCCACGTCCATGATGTCCTCGATGGGCACCTCGTAGTCGTGCATCAGCAGGTCCTTCACCGTCACCACGCCCTCCAGGTGGCGCTGCTGGTCGGTGACGTAGAGGACGTAAATCGTCTCCTTGTCCTGGCCGTGGGCCCGGATGTAGTCGAAGGAATCCTTCACCGTCATGCCCTGCTTCAGGGCGATGTACTCCGCGGTCATGATGCTGCCTGCGGAGTTTTCCGGGTAGTTCAGGAACTGGTTGATGGTCTTTCGGGTCTCCGGGGTGGCGTTCTCCAGCACGCGGCGCACCACCGAGGCGGGCAGCTCCTCCAGCATGTCCACCACGTCGTCCACAAACAGGTCCTCCACGATGCGGTGAAGCTCCTTGTCCGTGATGGCGTTGATGACCTCCTTCTGGATGTCCACGGACAGGAAGGCGAACACGTCCGAGGCCTCCGCCTTGGGCAGCATCCGGAAGACCAGCACGGCCTCCTTCAGGGGCAAGTCCTCCAGGAAGTCCGCCACGTCCGCCTCATTCATCCGTTCCAGCAAAAACTTGAGTTTTTTGTACTCCTTGTTCTCCACGAGCTCCTTCAGCTCGTCCATATTGATCTCAATATTCATGGGCACTACCTTCCTTCTTATTCTTCAGATAAGTCGGGAGGCAGAGCTGCGAAATGGCCACAGCCGCGGACACGCACGGCGCCGGGCAAAAGTCTCGCAGAGCGGCCGCTCTCAACCGGTGCTGAGACCGGCGGGGCAGGTGCGTATGGGCACGTGGTCATTCTCACTCTCAGCTCTGCGACTTCGACCGCCAGCATCCATCCGAATCTCAGCTCCTTTCCGCGGAAACGTCCGCCTTCTTGTTCTGGTCTGCACTGGAAAGCAGTCCTCCAGCTTTCCAATCGCTTCTATTTTATCCCCATCCGGGGAAAAAATCAACAACAAATCAACGTTTTTTTCGTTTCGCTCCCGAAACGACAGCGCGGCTGTCAGCGCGCGGACCCTCCGGACGGCTGTGCGCCCGGAGGGTCCCATTCTCTGCAAATCTGACCGATTTTACTTCAAAATCACGCGGCGATAGACCTTCTTGCCCTTTTTCAGCACCAGGCCCTGGCTGTCGAGGGAGAAGCTGGTGTCAATGGCGCTGACCTTCTCGCCGTTGACGCTCACGCCGCCGCCCTTGACCAGCTTCTTGGCCTCGCCGTTGCTGGCGCACAGGCCCGCGGCGGTGAGCAGCTTGACGATGGTGATGGTCCCGTCGGTGAGCGCGTCGGCACCCAGCTCCGTGACGGGCATGTCCGCGTCGTCCGCACCGGCGCCGAAGAGGCTGCGGGCCGTGGCCTGGGCCTTGTCGGCCTCCTCCTGGCCGTGGACCAGCTTGGTCAGCTCGTAGGCCAGCAGCTCCTTGGCCTGGTTGAGCTGACTGCCCTCCCAGGACTCCATTTTTGCAATCTCCTCCAGGGACACGTCCGTGAGCATCTTGAGGCACTTGAGCACGTCCGCGTCGTCCACATTGCGCCAATACTGGTAGAAATCGTAGGGGGAGGTCTTCTCCGGGTCCAGCCACACGGCACCGCCCACGGTCTTGCCCATCTTCTGACCCTCGCTGTTGAGCAGCAGGGTGATGGTCATGGCCTCCGCGTCGTCCTTGCCCAGCTTCCGGCGAATCAGCTCCCGGCCGCCCAGCATGTTGGACCACTGGTCATCGCCGCCGAACTGGAAGTTGCAGCCATAGCGCTGGTAGAGGGTGTAGAAGTCGTAGCTCTGCATGATCATGTAGTTGAACTCCAGGAAGCTCAGGCCCTTCTCCATGCGCTGCTTGTAGCACTCGGCCCGGAGCATGTTGTTCACGCTGAAGCAAGCGCCCACCTCCCGCAGCAGGTCCACATAGTTCAGGCTCAGCAGCCAGTCCGCGTTGTTGACCATCAGGGCTTTCCCCTCACCAAAGTCAATAAAACGGCTCATTTGCTTCTTAAAGCACTCGATATTGTGCTCGATGGTTTCCACCGTCAGCATCTTTCTCATGTCGCTCTTGCCGGAGGGGTCACCCACCATGCCGGTGCCGCCGCCCAGCAGCGCGATGGGGCGGTTGCCCGCCTTCTGGAGACGGCGCATCAGGCACAGGGCCATAAAGTGGCCCACATGGAGGGAGTCGGCGGTGGGGTCAAAGCCGATGTAGAAGGTGGCCTCGCCGTTGTTGAGCATCTTGCGGACCTTTTCCTCGTCCGTCACCTGAGCAATCAGGCCGCGGGCCTGCAATTCTTCATAAATTCCCATGTTTCTTCTCCTATCCTGGTTATTTGGACAGAGCACGCACCAAAAAACGCCCTCTGTCCGCTCTATGCGAACAGAGGGCGCAAATGCGCGGTACCACCTCTGGTGCGTCGGCCCCTCGCGGGGCGGACCTCAGGGAGTCGCGGGCGCAGAAAGCCCCCTGGGCGACTCCGGCGGGATAACGGCCGCAAACCGGCTGCGCCTACTGCCCGGAGGCGCTCCGGGGTTCGGACAACTGCTCGGGAGCGTATTCACTGTGCTCGCCCGCCTCCTCTCACCCACCGGAGGCTCTCTGAAGGACTGCCGCGCAGCTACTCTTCTCCGTCTTTGCATTTGCTTTGGCTGTGCTCTAGAGCAATCATCAAAAATGCTGACAGAGTTCGGGGCGCAGAACCGCCCAGCACTTCGTTGCAGCCCTTGGAAATCCGTCAGGATTCCCTGCGGACTGCGCCTCGTTCTGAACGCTTCTTCATCCCCTCCTTTCTGCCACTATTTTTGCATCTTGCTCTATCTTACTGAAAACAGGCAGAAAAGTCAAGCTCCTTTTTTCATTTCCACCGCCGCCGCCAGCTCCAGACGATAGGCAGCGCTCTCCCGCAGCAGCTCTCCGGCGCTCTCCAGCGTGGCGCTGGTGACGACGCTGCCGCCGGTGAGCCGGGCCAGCTCCTCCCGTCTGCGCTCCTCGCTCAGGCGCTCCACCGCCGTGAAGGTCCTTCCGTCCCGCTCGCCCTTCTCCACGGAGAAGTGCACGTCCGCCATCGCGGCAATCTGCGGCAAATGCGTCACGGTGAGCACCTGCTTGTGCCGGGCCACCTGGGCCATCTTGCGGGCCACCTTGGTCGCCGCGCGGCCGGACACGCCCGTGTCCACCTCGTCAAAGACCAGGGTCGTGATGAGCTCGTTCTCCGAGAGCACGTTCTTGAGGGCCAGCATGATGCGGGCCAGCTCGCCGCCGGAGGCAATCTTCTGGATGGGCTTGAGGGCCTCGCCCAGATTGGCCGACATGAGGAACTGCACCTCGTCCATCCCGGTTTCGTCCATGTGGAAAGCCCCCGGCTTGGGCTTGAACTCCACGGAAAAGCGCACCTTGGGCATATCCAGCTCCGAAAGCTCCACCTGAATCCGCTCCTCCAGCGTCCGGGCCCACCGCCTGCGCTGCTGGGAGAGCTTCTTCCCCCGCTCGGCAGCCTCCCGCAGAGCGCCCACCAGCTGCTTGGTCAGCTTCTCGATGCGCTCGTCGGCGCACTGAATCTCCTCCAGCTCCGCCTTGCAGCGCGCCAGATACTCCAGCATTTCCTCCACAGTGGAGCCGTATTTCTTCCGCAGACGGTAGATGAGGTCCAGACGGGTCTCAATCCGGTCCAGCTCCTCCGGGGTCACATCCAGGCTGTTGCGCTTGTCCGCCACCCGCTCCGCAGCGTCCGCCAGCTGGTAGCGCAGCTCCGTCAGCCTGCCGCTCAGCTCTCCCAGGTCCGCGCTGAACGCTCCGACCCGCTCCAGCGCCTGCTCCGCGCCCTCCAGCAGCGAAAGGGCGCCCTGTGCCTCCTCGCCGCCGAAAAGGGACCAGTAGGCCGTCTCAATGCCCTCCATCAGCTTTCCCGCGTTCCGGAGCAGGGTCCGGCGCTCTGCCAGCTCCTCATCCTCGCCGGGCCGGAGCTGCGCGCGCTCCAGCTCCTCGATTTGGTAGCTCAGCGCGTCGATGCGGCGCTCCTTTTCCGCCTCGTTCAGCTTGAGCGCGGCAATCTGCCGCCGCAGAGCAGCCGCCCGGGCGTAGGCGCGGGCGTAATCCTCCCCCAGGCTCTCCAGCCCGGCGAAGCGGTCCAGATAGCTCAGATGACAGGCGGGGTCCAGCAACTGCTGCCCGTCATGCTGCCCGTGGATGTTCAACAGCTGACGGCCCAGCTTCCGGAGCTGAGGCAGCGTGATGGGCCGACCGTTCAGCCGGCACACATTGCGCCCGTCCCCCCTCAGCTCCCGCTGGAGCAGCAGCTCTCCGTTCTCATCCGGGCCCAGGCCGTTGTCCGCAAACCACGCCAGCTCCGGAAGCTCCCGGAAGCACGCGCTGACCAGGGCGGACTTCGCCCCCGTGCGAATCAAATCCCGGGAGGTCCTGCCCCCCAGCACCGCGCCGATGGCGTCCACCACAATGGACTTGCCCGCGCCGGTCTCGCCGGTCAGGACGTTGAAGCCCCGGTCAAACTGGATGTCCGCCGACTCAATGACGGCGATGTTTTCAATGTGAAGCAACGACAGCATGGCTCTCACCCCGCAAAAAGGCAATCGAACGACAGTTCTCTGAACTCTTTGTTTCATAGTACCATCGTTCGACTGCCTTGTCAAGAGGTTTTTTGATTTTTGTCGAAAGTTTGTTTCACTGCACCATGGACTGAAGCTCCCGGCAGAAGTCGGCCGCGTCCTCGTTGGTGCGCATGATGAGCAGTACGGTGTCGTCCCCGGCCAGAGAACCCACCACATTGGGCAAATCCATGCCGTCCAGCGCGGCGGCGGCGGCGTTGGCCAGACCCGGCATGGTCTTCAGCACCACCAGATTCTGGGCCCGGTCAAAGGCCGTCACGCCCTCCCGGAAGATGGTCTGAAGCCGTCCGGAGAGGTCGCTGTGACGAGCGTGGCGGGCATCGGCATAGCGGTAGGCGCCGCTGCGGCCCAGCTCCTTCACCAGCCGCAGCTCCTTGATGTCCCGCGAGATGGTGGCCTGGGTGCAGCGGATGCCCCGCTCCTGGAGGGCCAGCAGCAGCTGCTCCTGGGTTTCGATGTCCCGGCTGCGTATGATGTTGAGGATGGCCGTTTGCCTCTGTTCCTTCATACTTTGCTCCTGTTTTCGATAAAAAAGTGACAAAAGCTCACTGTCTGCGGCCCAGCTTCCGGTTGAGGATGGAGTAAAAGCTCCGGCCGGTCAGCTTCACAAGGTTGATGCGGTGACGGGAGCAGCGCAGCTCCGCCACGTCCCCGCCGGAGAGCCGGAACGCCCGGCCACCGTCCGCGGACAGATAGGCGCTCTTGTGGCTCTTGATGCCCACCTTGACCGCCACCATCCGGTCCCGTCCCAGCACCAGCGACCGGGTCATCAGGTCATGGGCACAGATGGGGGTGACGATGATGTTCTCCGCGGTGGGCTCCACAATGGGGCCGCCGGCGGACATGGAGTAGGCCGTGGAGCCAGTGGGCGTGGAAATCACAATGCCGTCCCCGGAGAACTCCATCATCACGTCCCGGTCCCCGTAGACCACCATGTCGATGACCCGCGCCACCGCGCCGTTGGAGATGACCACGTCGTTCAGGGCAGTGTCCCGAAAAATGCAGCGTTCTCCGCGAAGAACCCGCATATCCAGCATCATTCTGGACTCTAAAGTGTAGTCTCCCTCCGCCAGGCGGCGCAGCTGCTCCAGCTCGCTGGCCTCCAGCTCCGCCATAAAGCCCACGCTGCCCATGTTCACGCCCAGCACGGGGACGTTGTAGGTGCGCGCCATGCGGGCGGAGTGCAGCAGGGTTCCGTCGCCGCCGAAGCACAGGAGCATATCCGCGCTGCGCAGCTCCGTGTGGATGTCCTTCAGGTGCATCCCCTGGGGCAGCTCCATGCCGTGGTCCGGCCGGAAGGGCAGGCACATGCAGGTTTCCACGCCGCACTCCTCCAGAATCCGCTGGGCCTCCCGGACCGCGTGGAGGTTCTTGTCCCGATAGGGGTTGGGGCTCAATACAATCTTCATGATGATTTCTCCAATGCCGCGTGGGACTCCCGAACCAGCCCGGCCAGATCAGGGACCTGCGCGCCAGTCTCCTGAACGCTCAGCCAGCCCAGATACTCAATGTTGCCCTCCGGGCCGCGAATGGGGGAAAAGGTGATGTCCCGAACCGTGAGCTGACTCTTTGCGGCGTGCTCCAAAAAGTGCTCCAGCACCTCCAAATGGATCTTTGGGTCCCGAACAACGCCGTTTTTGCCCACTTTTCCCTTGCCTGCCTCAAACTGAGGCTTGATGAGGCACACCAGCTCGCCCTGGGGGGCCATCAGGGGCCGGAGGGCCGGCAGAATCAGGCTCAGAGAGATGAAGCTCACGTCCACAGAGACAAAATCCAGCGGCTCCGGAATCTGCTCCGCCGTCAGATAGCGGGCGTTGGTGCGCTCCATGCACACCACCCGCTCATCGCTGCGCAGCTTCCAGGCCAGCTGCCCGTAGCCCACGTCCACGGCGTAGACCTTCTTCGCCCCGTTTTGCAGCATGCAGTCCGTAAAGCCGCCCGTGGAGGCACCGCAGTCCATGGCCACAGCCCCCTCCAGGCGAATGGGCCAGCGCTGCATGGCCTTCTCCAGCTTCAGGCCGCCCCGGCTCACATAGGCCAGCGTTTTGCCGCGCACCTCGATTTTGGCCGCCTCCGTCACCTGCGCACCGGATTTGTCCACCCGTTGGCCGTCCACAAACACCAGCCCGCTCATGATGATGGCCTGGGCCTTCTGACGGCTCTCCGCCAGACCCAGCTCTGTCACGCGCACATCCAGCCGTTTTTTGCTCATTCTCAACTCTGCCCCTCTCCATGCTTCACAATGGCACGCGCCGCGGCGGCAATCTGCTCCGCGCTCAGACCCAGCAGCTCCCGCAGCTGCTTCACCGAGCCGTGGGGGATGAACTGGCTGCCGCAGTTCAGCAGCCGGAACGCGGAGAGCGCGAGGCCGTGCTCCGCGAAGTCCGCCGCCAGCACCTGTCCGGCGCAGCCCTGATTCGCCACCTCTTCCACCACCAGCACCCGGCCCGTCTGCTCCGCCCAGCGGCGCACCGGCGCGGTCTCCAGAGGGCAGACCCGGTTGAGCTTCACCACCTGGGCGGAGATGCCCTGCTCCTCCAGCCGCTCGGCGGCCTGGAGCACAGGTCCGGTGAGGATTCCGTGGGTAATCAGGGTGATGTCCCTGCCCTCCCGCAGCAGCGTCACCGGTTCCACCTTGCAGTCGGCGTCATAGGACTCCTCCCCGCCCCGGGGATAGCGCACCGCCACAGGCGCCCGGCACACCTCCACCGCCCAGCGCAGCATGGTCCGCAGCTCCGCGAAGCTGGCCGGAGCCAGCACCATCATGCCCGGCACGGCGGAGAGCAGCGCCAGGTCGAAGACCCCCTGATGGGTCTCCCCGTCCGCGCCCACCAGTCCGGCCCGGTCCACGCCGAAGACCACATGGAGGCCGTCCAGCGCCACGTCGTGGAAGAGCATGTCAACACTGCGCTGCAAAAAGGTGGAATAGACCGCGAACACCGGCACCGCGCCCTGCTTGGCCATTCCGCCGCACATGGACGCCGCGTGGCCCTCGGCAATGCCCACGTCAAAGGTGCGCTCCGGAAAGCGCAGGGCGAAGTCGCTCAGTCCCGTCCCCGGGACCATGGCAGCAGAAATTGCGCAGATTTTGCCGTTTTCCCGGGCCATTTCCAGCAAAGTTTCGCCAAACACCTGGGAAAAGTCCCGCGTCGGTGGACACAGAGGCTTTCCCGTCTTCAAGTCGAAGGGAGAGACACCGTGGAAAAAGTGCGGCTCCCGCTCCGCCGGGGGGTAACCCTTTCCCTTTCGCGTGCGCACATGGACAACCACCGGGCCCTCCATGTCCCTGGCCCAGCGGAGAATCCGGGTCAGCTCCGCCAGATCGTGGCCGTCCACAGGCCCAAGATAGCTGAAGCCCATGTCCTCGAACATGCTGCTGGGCAGCAGGGCCCCCTTGACCATCCTCTTGAGCCGAACCGTGGTATTGAAAAACTGCCTGCCGCCGGGCACGCGCTCGGAGGTCTCCTTGTAGCGCCGCTTCAGGGCTAGATAGCGGGGCCGCAGGTGGTGCTGCTCCAGCAGCCGGGCCATGCCGCCCACGTTCTTCTGGATGGACATGCCGTTGTCATTGATGATGACCACCAGCTTTTCCCCACTCTGTCCGGCGTTGCTCAGCCCCTCATAGGCGAGGCCGCCCGTCAGAGCGCCGTCTCCAATCAGCGCCGCCACCTGATACCGCTCTCCCAGCATCGACCTGGCCCGGGCCATGCCCAGCGCCACCGAGACGGAGTTGGAGGCGTGACCGGCCACAAAGGCGTCATGGACGCTCTCCCGGGGCTTCGGGAAGCCGGACATGCCTCCGAATTTGCGCAGCGTCCCCATGAGGTCCGCCCGCCCGGTCAGCATCTTGTGGCAGTAGCACTGATGGCCCACATCGAACACGATGCGATCCGCGGCGGTGTCGTAGACCCGGTGCAGCGCCACGGTCAGCTCCACCACGCCCAGATTGGAGGCCAGATGCCCCCCGGTGGCGGCGACATCCTCAATCAGCTCCCGCCGCAGACGGCGGCAGAGCAGTCTGCCCTCCTCGTCGGTGAGCGCTGTCCAATTGATGCCCTCGTAATTCTCAGGACTCATTCTATACCCTCGTTTCTCTCTGTCTCCCGCCTTCCGCGAAAGCGAGGCAGCTGTATTAGCAGCAAAAACCGCATTAAAA